>NZ_BCNF01000039.1 GCF_001485495.1 Gordonia desulfuricans NBRC 100010
GAGGGCCTCGGTCCGGCGACGGTCGGCCTCGGCGCGACGGCGCGCATCGGGGGTGACGGCGCCGGGGGTGAGGGAGCCGGGCCCGCCGGGGCGGGAGGTGAAGGCGCCGGGGGCGTGGGCGATGCGGCTCTGCGAGATGGGGGTGGCGACGGCGGTCATCGTGTTCTCCTCGTGTTCCGTTCGGTGCGACCCGGTGTGCGATCTCCGGTGTTGCACGCAACGTTATGAGGGATTCCACGGCGGGTCGATGGGGAGAACTCCCCTCCCCACGGGGAGAACTACCCATGCCATCGTCGCAGGTCAGAGGGGTCAGCTCGCGGCGTTGCGCGCAGCCTCCGCATCGATCAGGGGGAGATCTGCCCGGGTGACTATCCGGGACGCCACGGCGTACTCGACGAGCTTGGCGCGACGGTTGCTGGCGAGTTTGCCGCCGCCGGCCCGCATGCCGCTGACGCCGAGCTGATCGAGCTTGTCGCAGACATTGTCGAGTTTGCGGTTGAACTTGGTGATCGGCCACCCCAGGCGGGCGGCCGCCTGCGCCGACGACGGGATGGAACTCGATCCGCTCCCCTCGCGCCGCAATGCCTCCTCGGCGAGCACGATGATGAGCAGCTTCTGGCTCTCGGTGAGCGTCGGCACACCCTGGGTGGTGCGGCCCCCGGCGAACGACTGCTGAGTGACCGGCCGGACCTGCGGGGCGGTCGCGTAGACGCTCAGCTCGTAGGTGGTGGGTCCGGCGGTGAACACGATGGTGGTCTCGCCGAAGACCAGCGGCATCCGGGCACCGGGACCGAGGGTCGCCGAGAAACCGACGTCGCCCGCCGACACCGTCGCCGACAGGTGGCTGCCGAGATTGCTCAGCCACCACAGGCCGTTCTCGTTGTGCAGCACCAGGAACTGGCGGTGCAGGTAGGGGTTGTCATCGACCGACAGATCGGCCTCACGGCCGATGGTGAACCGGCGCTCGCCGCTCAGCGGGAACCGTTCGCCGCAGAACTCGACGTAGGTCATCCCGGCCGGAACGGATGCGGCCATCATCGATCCCCGGCTGGGTCGCCCGCTTCCTCTGCGCCGAGTTCGGGTGCGGCGGCCGCCGCGGCGGGCTCGGCAGGTTCGGCGGGTTCGGCGGACTCGCCGGTCGGCACCGGCGCCTCGGCGGAGACGACGTCGTCGGCGGTGACGGTCTCGACGTCGTCGACGGTGACGGTCTCGACGTCGTCGGCGGTGACGGTCTCGACGTCGTCGACGGCGGGCATACGGATGGTCGACACCGATTCGTGGACGTCGACGACGATCACGGTCACATTGTCGTGGGCTCCGAGTGCGAGGGCCGCCTCGACGAGGTCATCGGCGGTCTGCACCGCGCCCTCCCCCTCACCGAGGATGCGGGCGATCTCGTCGTCGGGCAGTTCGCCGGTCAGGCCGTCCGAACACATCAGGAGGACGTCACCGGGCAGGGCAACGGTGGAGAAGTAGTCGGCGACCGGGTCGATCATCCCGGCGCCGAGCGCCCGCGTGATCACATTGCGGCGCGGGTCGGTGCGCGCATCCTCGGGGGTGAGGAAACCGGCATCGATGAAGTCCTGGACCTGCGAGTGGTCGCGGGTCAGCTGTTGCAGCGTGCCGTGCTGGAAGCGGTAGGTGCGGGAGTCGCCGATGTTGAGGATCAGCCAGTGCGGCTCTTCCTCCACGGTCACCAGGACCGCGCCGGTCGCGGTGGTGCCCGCACGCCGTTCGGTGGCGGTCTCGATCTCCGAGATCCGGGTCTGCGCCTGGTCGAGCAGGTCGATCAGCGACTTCTGGGTCTCGATCAGTTCGCCGGAGCTCTCCACCCCGGCCAGGGTGAGCAGTGCCGCCTCGCTGGCCACCTCACCGCTGTCGTGTCCGCCCATGCCGTCGGCGAGCAGATAGGTGCCGGGCAGCGCCAGTGCTGCGTCCTCGTTGGTCTCCCGGACCATGCCGACGCTGCACCGCACCGCCCACTCCAGTCGCAGGTTGCCGACGAAGTGCGTCCCCGAGGTCGATTCGTCGCGGACGATACTCACCGAATCCATGATCAGCAGATACTACCGGCGAGCACCCGCCGGACAACGGCAGACCACACCGGTGCGCCCAGGTTCATTCGAGCGGTTCACGTGTGGTCTGCCGTCGGTGGGGTCACCAGCCGCGTTCGGCCAGACGATGCGGCTGCGGGATGTCGTCGACGTTGATGCCGACCATCGCCTCACCGAGACCGCGCGACACCTTGGCCAGCACGTCGGGATCGTCGTGGAAGGTGGTGGCCTGCACGATCGCCGCCGCACGCTGCGCCGGGTTGCCCGACTTGAAGATGCCCGAGCCGACGAACACGCCCTCGGCGCCGAGCTGCATCATCATCGCCGCATCCGCGGGGGTGGCGATGCCACCGGCGGTGAACAGCGTCACCGGCAGCTTCCCGGCCTTGGCGACCTCGACGACCAGGTCGTACGGCGCCTGCAGCTCCTTGGCCGCCACGTACAGCTCGTCCTCGGGCAGCGAGGTCAGCCGACGGATCTCGTCGCGGATCTTACGCATGTGGGTGGTGGCGTTGGACACGTCACCGGTACCGGCCTCACCCTTGGACCGGATCATCGCCGCACCCTCGGTGATCCGGCGCAGGGCCTCACCGAGGTTGGTGGCACCACACACGAACGGAACGGTGAACGCCCACTTGTCGATGTGGTTGGAGTAGTCGGCCGGGGTCAGCACCTCGGACTCGTCGACGTAGTCGACGCCGAGACTCTGCAGGATCTGTGCCTCCACGAAGTGACCGATCCGGGCCTTGGCCATCACCGGGATGGACACGGTGTTGATGATGCCGTCGATCATGTCCGGATCCGACATCCGCGACACGCCCCCCTGGGCCCGGATGTCGGCCGGCACACGCTCGAGCGCCATCACCGCGACCGCACCGGCGTCCTCGGCGATCTTCGCCTGCTCGGGGGTGACCACGTCCATGATCACGCCGCCCTTGAGCATCTCGGCCATCCCGCGCTTTACTCGCGCTGTGCCCTGACCGATGTCCGACCCGGGAACGTTGCCTGACTGGGATTGGCTCACTGAAAGTCTCCTGGTTCTCGCATTGCTTCCGATCCGCATGGGGTGCGGACCGTCCTGGTATCAGGATAGGTGAGCAGATCCACCGCGTTCCGGCAGGTCGCGCCCGGTCACAGGTGCGTTGCCCGGCACCCTCGCGTCGGTACCCCGCTCGGCCCCGTCATTCGGGTGCGTCGCCCTGCCCCGGGGTCATGCGTTCGACGATCTCGAAGTAGTGCGGGCGGGTCGAACGGCCACCGAGTCGCAGGGCCCGCACCAGGAACCGGTCGGCCAGGGCGAGCGTGTCGCGGACCGCGTCGTTGTAGAACCGGCGCGCCATCATCACCCGGGTCTCGGCATCGGCGAGCTCGCCGACGAGCGCAGCCGGCCGACTGTCGGCCTCGACCCGGGCCAACGCCGCCGACAGCGCGTTCTCGACGTCCTCACGGGCCTCCCACGGCGCGTGTTCGGCGGCATCGGCGCAGGTCAGGAGTTCCCGTGCGGCCGCCCGCGCCTGCGGGTCGCCGTTGGTCGCCATCCATGCGGCGATCGCCCGGACCACCACGGTGCGGCGGTCGAGGGCCGACTCGAGGGATTGCCGGGCCAGGTCGACCCGGACGTTGAGCCGGTCGAGCCGGTTGGCGCGGCCGTAGAGCCAGCCGCCGACGATCAGCGCCACCACCACGACGGCCACGACGATCACGATCACTGTTGAATCGGTCACGTCGTCATCTCCTGCTCGTCCATCGGTTCATCTGCCACACGGGTTCGGTCGGCTCGGGTTCGGTCGGCTCGGGTTCGGTCGGCACACGGCATCGGGGCGGCACCGGCCCGATGGCGGTTCGGTCAGTCGGACACGACGACGGGGCCGGCGCCGACGGTCACGGTCTCGTAGACCCGCATGATCTGATCGGCCACCCGCGACCAGTCGTAGCGTTCGGCGCGGGCCTGTCCGGCGGTGACCAGTTCGGTGCGTGCGGCGTCGTCGCCGAGCAGGGTGATGATGGCGTCGGCGAGCTCGTCGGCGGCCCCCACCCCCACCAGCATCCCGGCGCGGCCGTCGTCGAGGACCCGGCGGAAGGCGTCGAGTTTGGACGCGATCACCGCGGCGCCGGCGGCCATCGCCTCCACCAGCACGATGCCGAAACTCTCACCGCCGAGGTTGGGTGCCACGTAGACGTCGGTGGATGCGAAGGCCCGGGCCTTGGTGACGTCGTCGACGCGACCCAGGAACACCAGGTGGTCGGCGAGTTCCCCGGCCCGGCGGCGCAGTGCCTTCTCGTTGCCGCCGCCGACGACGAGTACCCGGACGTCGGGGAACTCGGCGACCACGCGGGGCAGGGCACGCATCAGGATGTCGATGCCCTTGCGCGGCTCGTCGAAGCGGCCGAGGAACAGGATCGACCGTCCCGGCCACGGGTATCCCTCGAGCGGTTCGGCGGAGGCGAAGAACGGATAGTTGATGCCGTTGGGGATCTCCACCGCGTCGGAGCCGAGGGCCTCCATCTGCCAGCGCCGGGCGAGTTCGGAGACGGCGATCTTGCCGGAGATCCGCTCGTGGTACGGCCGCAGGATTCCCTGGAAGACGGTGAGCCACAACGATCGTGACGTCGACGTGTGGAATGTGGTGACGATCGGTCCGAGTGCCACCATCAACGCCATCATCGACAGACTCGGCGAGTTGGGCTCGTGCACGTGCAGCACGTCGAAGTCGTTCTCGTCGATCCAGCGGCGGAGCCTGCGGTATCCGCGCGGACTGAAGTTCACCCGCGAGACCGACCCGTTGTACGGCAGTGCCAGCGCCGGTCCCGCCGAGACGACGTACTCGGGCAGCGGGGTGTCGGCGTCGGCGGGTGCGATCACGCTGACGTGATGGCCCCGCTCGAGGTAGACCTGTGCGAGCTCGACGACGTGGGCCTGCACGCCGCCGGGCACGTCGAACGAGTACGGGCAGACCATCCCGATCCTCATGCGTCACCCACGATCCGGGCACGTTGCCGGTCGGTCCAGTCCGACTCCCACAGCGGTTGGAGCATGTGCCAGTCGGCCGGATGTGCGGCGATGTTCGCCGCGAATGCGTCGGCGAGGGCCTGGGTGGCGGCCTCCACCCCCACCGACACGTCGATCTCCTCGCCGCAGCCGATCATCGAACCGGGTGCGTCGGTGAACCAGTGGTGGACCGGCAGCAGGGCCGCGCCGGTCTCGATCGCCAGCCGCGCCGAACCGGCGGGCATCCGCGTCTTCTCCCCGAAGAACGTCACCGGCACACCGTGGCGGGCCAGGTCGCGCTCGCCGAGCAGGCAGACGATCTTGCCCTCACGGAGTCGCGCGGCGAGCTGACCGAACGGCGGCTGCTCTCCCCCGCTGAGCGGGAAGATCTCGAAGCCGAGGCTCTCGCGGTACTCGACGAACCGGTTGAACAGCGATTCCGGGCGCAGACGCTCGGCCACGGTCGCGAAACTGGCGCGGTTCTGCACCAGCCACACCCCGGCCATGTCCCAGTTGCCGGTGTGCGGCAGCGACAGGATCACGCCTTTGCCGCGCGACAGCGCCGCATCGAGGCGGGCACGGTCCGGCGCGGGGACGTCGACGGTGGCCGCGGTCTCGGCGAGGTCCTGGGCGGGTAGCCGGAAGGCCTCGTACCAGTAGCGGGCATAGGAGCGCATGGCGTCGGCGACGAGGTCGTCGGGCACCTGCTCGCGCGTGGTGCCGACGACCCGGGCGAGGTTGCGGCGCAACTGTTCCGGGCCGCCGTGACGACGGCCGGCGTAGCCGCCGATCCGGTCGAACGCCGCGCGGGCGAGACCGTCCGGTGCATGGCGGACCCCCGCCCAGCCCGCCCGGTACCCGAGGTCGGTGGCCGACTCCTTCAGCCGTCCGAACTGCTCACCGATGCTCACCGGGCCGCCTCGTCGGGGTCGGATTCGGTGCCCGGATCGGAGTCGGTGGATGTGGCCAGCGGGATCAGGTCGCGGGCACCCGGGGACGACGCGATCGACCACATGCGCTGGCCGACGGTGATCACACTGCCGACGGCGAGCAACCACATCGCCACGTGGATGGCCCACCACAGGCCGAGACCGGTCAGGCCGGCGCCGACGAGCACGATGATCAGCCGGTCCGGGCGCTCGATGAGTCCGCCGTCGCCGTAGAGTCCGGCGGCCTCGGCGCGCGCCTTGGCATACGAGATGACCTGCGAGGTGACCAGGCAGATCAGGGTCGCGACGAACAGCAGCTGGTGCGGATCGTTCCAGGCACACCACCAGGCGAGACCGGCGAAGATCGCGCCGTCGGCGATCCGGTCGCAGGTGGCGTCGAGGACCGACCCGAACCGGGTGCCGCCGCCGCGGGCGCGGGCCATCGCACCGTCGAGCATGTCGAACATGACGAACAGCCAGATGACCATCGTTCCCCAGAACAGGTGGCCCATGGGGAACAGCGTGAGCGCCGCGGCCACGGTGGCGACCGTGCCGATCAGCGTCATCATGTCGGGGGTCAGCCCGGTGCGCAGCAGGGCCCGGCCGATCGGGAGGGTCACCTTGGACACCGAGGCGCGGCCCCGAATGCTCAGCACCGATCTGCTCCTTCCGGCCCACCGGCCGTGACGTCGTCGAATCGGTGCCAGGCGTCGGCGAGCAGTGCGCGGGTGTCGCGCAACAGTTGCGGCATCACCTTGGTGCCGCTGACCACGGTGATGAAGTTCGCGTCTCCCACCCACCGCGGCACGATGTGCTGGTGCAGGTGCTCGGCGAGCGATCCGCCGGCCGCATAACCCAGGTTGAGTCCGACGTTGAACGCGTTCGGGTTGGACACCGCCTTGATGGTGCGGATCATCTGCTGGGTGAACGCCATCAGCTCGGCCGACTCGCCCGGGGTGAGTTCCTCGAGGTCGGCGACCTGCCGGTAGGGCACCACCATGGTGTGGCCCGGGTTGTACGGATACAGGTTGAGCACCGCGTAGACATGTTCGCCGCGGGCGACGACCAGCCCGTCCTCGTCCGACATCCGCGGGATGTCGAGGAAGGGATGGCCCGACGTCTTGGGCTCGGTGGCCTCGGACTCACCGGTGTCGGCGGTCCCCGACCCCGGATCCCCACTCGGGGCATCCCGGTTCTGGGGTGCCTCCGCGGTGATGTAGGTCATCCGATGCGGGGTCCACAGACGCTGGAGCCGATCGGCATCGCCGGTCCCGAAGTCGCGGATCTCGGTCTCCGGCGCGTCCGGGCCGTCAGCCATCGCTGCTCCCCGCGGCCGCACTCACGGACTCGGGGCTCACCAGTTCCTTGCTCGGCGACTCGTTGCGACGCGAGCCGACCCACTCGACGATGGTCTCGATCGCCTCCGCCACCGGCACCCCGTTGACCTGGGTGCCGTCACGGAATCGGAAGCTCACCGCACCCGCCTCGACGTCGCGTTCGCCCGCCAGCAGCATGAACGGCACCTTCCCGGTCGTGTGGGTGCGGATCTTCTTCTGCATGCGGTCGTCAGAGTAGTCGACCTCGGCGCGGATGCCCTGCTTGCGGAGAGCGTCGACGACACCCTGCAGGTGATCGGCGAAGGCCTCCGCCACCGGGATACCCACCACCTGCACGGGTGCGAGCCAGGCCGGGAACGCGCCGGCGTAGTGCTCGGTGAGCACACCGAAGAACCGCTCGATCGATCCGAACAGCGCGCGGTGGATCATCACCGGGCGCTGCTTGGTGCCGTCGGGTGCGGTGTACTCGAGCTGGAAACGCTCGGGCAGGTTGAAGTCGAGCTGGATGGTCGACATCTGCCAGCTGCGGCCGAGCGCGTCCTGCACCTGCACCGAGATCTTGGGGCCGTAGAACGCGGCACCGCCCGGATCGGGCACGAGGTTCAGGCCCGACGCCTCGCCGACTTCGCGCAGCGTGTCGGTGGCCTCGGTCCACAGTGCGTCGTCGCCGACGAACTTGTTGGGGTTCTTGGTCGACAGCTCGAGGTAGAAGTCGTCGAGGCCGTAGTCCTTGAGCAGCGCCAGCACGAAGTTCAGGGTGGTGGTGAGCTCGTCGCGCATCTGATCTTTGGTGCAGTAGATGTGCGCATCGTCCTGCGTCATGCCGCGGACGCGGGTGAGTCCGTGGATCACGCCGGACTTCTCGTAGCGGTACACCGAACCGAACTCGAACAGGCGCAGCGGCAGCTCCCGGTAGGAGCGTCCACGCGACCCGAACACCAGGTTGTGCATCGGGCAGTTCATCGGCTTGAGGTAGTAGTCCTGGCCCGGTTTGCGGACCGTGCCGTCCTCGTTGAGCTCCTCGTCGATGTGCATCGCCGGGAACATGCCGTCGCGGTACCAGTCGAGGTGACCGGAGACCTCGTACAGATGCCCCTTGGTGATGTGCGGCGAGTAGACGAAGTCGTAGCCCTCCTCGACGTGCCGCTTGCGCGAGTAGTTCTCCATCTCCTGACGGATGATGCCGCCCTTGGGGTGGAACACCGGCAGACCCGAGCCGAGCTCGTCGGGGAAGCTGAACAGGTCGAGCTCGGCGCCGAGCTTGCGATGGTCGCGGCGCTCGGCCTCGGCGAGCAGGTCCAGGTACTCCTGCTGGGCGTCGGCCGACTCCCATGCGGTGCCGTAGATGCGCTGCAGGGCGGCGTTGTCCTGGTCGCCGCGCCAGTAGGCGGCCGAGCTGCGGGTGAGCTTGAACGCGGCGATGTACTTGGTGGTGGGCACGTGCGGGCCACGGCACAGGTCGCACCAGATGCGTTCTCCGGTACGGGGATTGAGGTTGTCGTAGACGGTCAGCTCCTTGCCGCCGACCTCCATGACCTCTTTCTCGTCGAAGCTGCCCTTGTCGTCGATCAGCTCGAGTTTGAACGGTTCGTTCGACAGCTCGACCTTGGCCTCGGCCTTGGAGGCGTAGACACGGCGGGAGAACTTCTGCCCCGACTTGATGATCTGCTTCATCTTCTTCTCGAGGGCGGCGATGTCCTCGGGCGTGAAGGGATCGGCGACGTCGAAGTCGTAGTAGAAGCCGTCCTTGATCGGGGGCCCGATGCCGAGCTTGGCATCTGGGAACAGGTCCTGCACGGCCTGTGCGAGGACGTGTGCGGTGGAGTGGCGGATCACGCTGCGGCCGGCCTCGGTGTTGGCCGCAACCGGCTCCACCTCGGTCTCGAGGTCGGGTGCCCACGACAGGTCGCGCAGCATGCCCGACGCGTCGCGGACGACGACGATGGCCTCGGGGCCCTTGTTCGGCAGATCGTGCTCCCGCAGCGCGGTGCCCGCGGTGGTCCCAGCAGGCACACGGATCGTGGCTGGGTAACTCACCTTGACTTCGTCGGGCACGGCGAACGCTCCTCCGGGGGATCGGCCTCTGGACACCAGACGGCGCCCGTCGGCAAAACGGGTTTTCCGACGTCGATCGTATCGAGTTGACCCGACATTCCGGGTCGCCGGTTCCCCCTCTCGGCGCGTCCTCCTCGATTTCGAGACTATCGAGACCGTTTCGCGAATCGTTTCGAGACCGCACGCCCTGGCTGTTTGCCGATCCAACGCGATCGATGAGCGCGTTCCACAATCCGTCTCACAACACACCTGATCTCAATACCGACACCGAAGGCAGTTTCGAGATAGATTCGGTCAATGCCTTCCGACGCATCGACCGCGACCCTGCTCGGGTACGCGCGCGCCCGGCCCCGTGCCGGTTCCCTCGACGAGCAGATCGACCTGCTCACCGAGACAGGCGTCGCCGCCAACCGCATCTACACCGACACCACCGTGTTGCCCGAGGCCGAGCGACCCGGGATGACCGCCCTGCTCGACTACGCCCGTCGCGGCGACACCGTCGTCGTGGTGGGCATCGACCGGCTCGGCCGTTCGACGCCCGAGGTGATGTCCACCGTCCGCCACCTGGGTGAACGTGGCCTTCGGCTGCGCTCGCTGCGGGAACGGATCGACACCACCGAACCGGCCGGCCACATGATCGTCGGGGTGCTCGCGTCACTGTCGGAGCTCGACGACGAGCAGTCCCCCGGTCGGCGGGTGTCGACCGGCGGCGCACGCCGTGCCGGCGGCACGGTGGGCCGGCCCCGCGCGCTCACCCCCGACCAGATCGCACAGGCCGAACGCATGCGCGCGAACGGCGAACCCGTGCCCCGGATCGCCGCGGCACTCGGGGTGAGCCGCGCGACGTTGTACCGCACCCTCGCCACCAAGGAGGCACGGTGATCAGTATCACGGCGGGGTGTGACACCGCCCATCTCGACGCCCTGGAGTTCCGGCGCGGTATCGAGGCCGCGTACGCCTACCTCGGGGCGTTGCCGATCCCGTGGGCGCGCCATCATGCGGTGAGCACCCTGGCCGAACCACCCCGGGACGTCGGCCCGCCCCAGCATGCCGCCGAGCGTGGCCCCGGCGAGGCGTCGACCACAGACGTACACGACGCCGAGTCGGACCTGGCCGCGTCGAGCTACTCCCGCGGGTATCGCGCCGCGTTGCACGGGTTCCTGCGCGACGGCCCCCGGCTCTAGACCCCCACGATCAGCTACACCCGACACGTTTCGGGTGCGCCCACGTCACAGGATCGGGCTGCGTACCCACTCCGCGTCGACGTCGACCCAGCCGGCCACGGTGCCGAACACACCCAGCATCCACATCGAGGCCAGCACCACCAGACAGGTGCCGAGCCCGAACACGCCCTGCACCGACCAGTGCTGATGCCGGAACCATTCCACCCACGCGTCGTATCGGGTGCGCGCGAACCGCAACAACCGGTGCGCCCAGGAGAACTCCGACGCCAGGATACCCAGTCCGAGAAAGACGATCAGCCAGCCCGGCCCCGGATACGGGATGGCGACGACACCGCCGGCGAGCACGAGCGCACCCACCACGCCGACCGTGATGCGGTAGGTGAGATTCAACTCCGGTCGACGCCGGATCACGTAGCGCCGCTTGCGCGCCCAGATCCGGATTCGCTTCCACGCCGACATCCTCGACCACTCCCCTGGCACTGATCCGGGCCGGTGACACCCGTTCTGTCCAGGATACGTGGGCCCGGCCCCGTCGAAATCGTGGCCGCACCACCGCGGACGCCGGGATCCGAGTCGCCCAAGTGCCCGGTGTATCCGGGTCGGCTCTGTGAGACTGTGCAGGTGATTCGCACATTCCGGCTTCTCCGCGTGCTGTCGGCGGCGGTCCCGCTCACCGTGTTGGGCGCGTCGAGCGCCCTGGCCGCGCCGACACCGCAGGGCAGTGCACCCGAGCCGGTGTGCGCCTGGCAGTTCATGTCCAATGCCAACGATCTGAACGTCGCGTTCCCGGACAGCAACGCCACCTACTGGGTGATGCCGTATGCACTCGGCCCCGGCGACTCGATCAGCCTGTCGGGACAGTTCCCCCAGGCCCGATACTTCTCGCTGAACACCTACGGCACCGACTTCGACACCATCGACACCCTGCGCGACAACCAGATCACGCCCGATCGCGGCAGTTCCAATCCGTTCGCCGAGGTGTCGCCGGCGCAGGCCGGCCGCAGCTGGCACGCGGCGGTGGTTCCCGGGCCGGCCGATGCCTCGCGCAACCAGATCAGCGGACTGCCCACCTCGGGGACTCAACGCGTCCCGGTGGGTTTCCTCATCGTGCGGGTGTACGTCCCCGACGACCCGAACTCACCCAACGGTGGAGTCGCCCTGCCCACGATGACGATGCACCTGGGCGGCGCGACGATCCCGTTGCGCCCGTGCGCATCCCCACTTTCCCTCTCCGGGGACTCGGCGCCGATGAAGGCACTGTTCGACCGCCTCGTCACCACCGGTGGCGGCTCGGCGACGGAGGCCGTCTTCACCAATCCGACGACGACCGGCGGCCTGTTCCCGAACGGGGACAACAAGTATCTCGCCGCTCCGGTGACCTATCGGCCCGGCCGGGTGGTCGTGGTCCGCGGAAAGGCGCCCTCGTTCCCCGACACCACCGCCGGGACGTCGCCGGCGGCCGCCCGGGATCTGCGGTACTGGTCGATGTGTCAGAACGACAGGGTGAGCCCCTACCCCGTCGTCACCTGTGCGGCCGACCACCAGACCGCGCTCGACGCCGACGGCTACTACACCTATGTGATCGCCGCGCCCCAGGACCTGGCCGCGCCGATCGATGCGAGCCAGACCCTGATCGGTTGGGGCAGCACCGCCGTCGCCGACAAGGTGCTGATCATGCGGAACATGCTCCCGTCGGCCGGGTTCTATCCGCGGTCGGTCCAGGCGTCGCAGGCCGACCACTCCGATCCCGCCACGTCGATGGGCGCGTACTACCCGCGCGGCACCTACTGCCAGGTCGACGTGCTGCGCAGTCAGGGATGGCAGGGCTGCTATCGGTGAGGACGGATCCGGGCGACACCGCTGGTGTCGTTCGGCCCGAGATGACATCGGTGACCCCGGACCATGCCGGCAGACACGGTCGGGCCCGACTTCTTGACGTACGGCAACGACCAGGTGCTCGTCTCGGTGGTCATCGCCCGGAGCCGACCTGCCGTGCGTAGGTGGCCGGAGTGACACCGAACTCCCGACGGAATGCCCGGGTGAAAGTATCCGGCTCAGAGAAGCCCGCCTCGACGGCTGCAGCGCGGGGAGGTACCCCGCTGCGCAGAAGGTCACGGGCGTGGTCGAGCCGATGCCGGCGGATCAGTGCCGCCGGCGAAGCGTGAGCGCGCGCCAGGATCGCCTGCAGCGTCCGCAGTGAGATGTGATTGTCGTGCGCCAGTCGGCGTGGGGTGAGGTCCGGATCGCGAAAGCTGCGCGCCACCTGCTCCCGCAGCACAGCCACGGATGGCAGAGCCCCGGCCTCACTGGAGGGCATCGGCGGCGCGGAGCGCTGCGGATGGAAGGCCAAGAGCCGCAACTGGTGCCCGGGCAGTGCCGAGATCCGCCACTGCGCGGTGAACCGGTGACCGGCAGCAGTCGCGAACGTCTCTGTGCCGGAAGCCTTCCGATGGCCTCGGGCCGCCTGGACAATCGGGCATTCCTCGGCCGGATACGGCGTTCCGTTCAGGTGAAACGCGTGTAGCGTGTCGTGACTGGAACGGCCGTGCAGGTCTGCGTGATCGGAGATGCCCAACGCCCGACCGGCCGCCTCGTTGGCGTATTCGATAGCGCCGTCCGCGCCGATCACCCACAAGGGCTGCCAGACGGTGTCGACCACCGTGCTCAACCACCGATCCGGCGCACTCGTCACCGCCCAATCGTGGCACCACTCGGTTACACCGCGATTGCCGGGACGTTTCCGCAGTTCGATGCGCAAAGTGTCAGGCAAGTCGCGTATTTTTCCCTTTTCCTGCCCGCCGTCGGGTGATCGACTGGATGCGTCCCAACCCGATCCGCCCGTCAGGGCACGAAAGGACCACCACGATGACGTACAACCCCCGGATGCAGAAGGCCACATTCGCCGAGATCGATCCGGACGTGCACGGCCGGATCTCCAAGCGCACGGCTGCACTCGACGGTGTCGATGTCACGCAGGTGACCTTCGGTGTCGGCGCAAAGTGGTCTGCCGACCTCAAGGACTACGCCGGCACCGCCGACTGTCGACTTCCGCACGTCTCGCTGGTGTTGGCCGGCACCCTGGGAGTCGAGATGACCGACGGCTCCACCGAAGAGTTCTCGGCCGGCGACGTCATGCTGCTGCCGCCCGGGCACGACGCGTGGACCATCGGGGACGAGGCATGCACCTTCGTCGAATTCTCCCGCGGTAACGACTACTACGACCAGCAATCGGCACAATGATCGACAAGCACACGGCAGGGTTGGTCATCGATGAGGCGCGCCAGGATCGCGGGTTGACCTGGAACCGGCTGGCCGAGATCATCGAACGGCCTCCGGTGTGGACGGTTTCGGCACTGCTCGGCATGCACCCGGTGCCGCAGGCCATCGCGGATGTGGTGCGAGACGAACTCGGACTCGACGAGGACATCGCCAAAGCCCTCACCCGACAGCCTGTTCGGATCGGGCCCACCGACATCTCCGCTGATCCGACCATCTATCGCTTCCACGAACTCATCGCCGTGTACGGCGCCGCGTTGAAGGCGCTCATCCACGAGGAGTTCGGCGACGGCATCATGAGCGCCATCAATTGCAGCGTCGCCGTCGATCGAGGTACCCACCCCGACGGCGACCGCGTGAGGGTGACCATCGACGGAAAGTTCCTGCCGTATGCGTGGAACGCCAGCGAGGGCTGACCGACGAGTGCCCCGGCCGCCCTGAGCTGCCGGGGCACGTCCGCTCGTACAGCGCCACCACGGCGCCGCCCGCGGTGGCACCCTAACCACTCGTCCCGCCGGGTCCGTCGAAGCGCACGGCCTGCTCCACCGCGAGGAACACCCCGGAGCCGGTCGTGGTGTTCCAGCAGGTGAGGCCGTTGCTCTCGGAAGCACAGATCCAGTCGTCGAAGTAGTACTGATTGCCGTATGCGGCAACGGGAACCTGGTAGCCGTCAGTGGCGGGTTGGTTCATCCAGCCCGTGGTACCCGAGCCGTCGGTCGGAGCGCCGACACGGTTGGCGGCGAGCGGAAAGATCCACCTGCCCTTACACGTCCCCGACCGGGTCACGCAGCCGAGCGGACTGCTCGACTTGTTGTAGCTCGTGATGCCGCACAGGCCTTGCGCCCCCTCGGCGTCGGGCTGGTTGAAGTCGCAGCCGATCCGGCCGGTCGGCGTCACGAGGTGTGCCGAGCGGAGCTTGCCGTACCTGCTCACATACGTCGGCAGTGGCTGCGCGGTTGCCGGCCGCGGCCCGCCCGCACCCACATAGGCACCCGGGACCGGCGGCGTCGCCTGACCAGGACTCGCGGGACTGCCCGCTGGGCTCGAGTCCGGCATGACAGACGACGTCGACGTCCCGACGGTGGTCGGGTCGCCGTTCACGGCACTCGGCGCTGCGGCCCGATCGTCGCCCTCGGCATCGATCACCAGGATCACCGCCACGACCAGCGCGGACACCAGGACCACGGCGGTGGCCAGGAGCGCCAACACCGTCTTGTTACCCGACGTTGAATTCATCGTCTTCCCCCGAAGCTCGACATCTGGACACCGCCTCACACGAGCGATTCGCCACAGTGAATCACAGACGGGAGGTCCGATCTCTCGATGTCGTCTGGTCGAATCACAGCCCTCGGCGCACGATCGCACCGCAATCGTCGCCAGAGGAGAACCACTGCGCTACAACAGGTTCGACAGTGTGAACCCGATTCGACCGAGGTCGCACCGCCGTTGCCGACACCCGGCGAGCCGGACTTCCACCCAGTCGTCGCGAGCGGCTGGGTCAGCCGGTGATGCCCGTATCGGCGTGTACCCATCACGATCTGGTTGCCCATCGATCCGGATAGGGCGTCAAACGAAGAAAACCCGCAGTTACCTGCGGGTTTTGTTGTGGTCCCGGCTGGGATCGAACCAGCGTCCTATGCTATGGTCAGAGGAACAATCAGCAGGTCAGAGCCGTTTAGTATCCGGTACTTTGGGCGAGATTCCGGCAGTTTTGGCATGCTGAGTACCGCACAAGTACCGCGCCTGCGGTACTTGATCAACCGGGAGGGACACCGTGACCGCTAAGGGCCAGAAGCAGAAGCGCAAGCGCACGTGGGGCATCGTCGACCCTCAACGCAGCGGAAAATATCGCGCTCGCTACACCCATCAGGGGGAGCGATTCAGCGCGCCGACGACGTTTGACACCGTCGACGAGGCTGACCTGTGGTTGTCCACGCAGCGCGTCGACATCTCCAGCGGCAAGTGGGTCCATCCTGACGAGGCCGCGAGACGGGCCGAGGCCCAAGCTGCCGATGCAGCTCGACGAGCCACCACCTTCGGCGAGTACGCCGACAAGTGGGTCCGCGAGCGCACCAACTCCAAGGGTGAGCCGATCCGGCCGCGCACCCGCAAGGAGTACGAGCGGATGCTCAACTCCGAGAATGGCTTCCTCACTGAGTGGCGCGCTACCCCCCTGATCGAGATCACCCCCGACGCGGTGCGGACGTGGCGCACCAAGCACCTCGACACCGGCCACCTCACCGCCACGGCTCGCAGTTATGACCTCATGAAGTCGATCCTCAAGACCGCCGTCGAGGACGGGCTGATCGAGTCCAATCCGTGCAACGTCAAGGGCGGATCGCTCACATCGACGAAGAAGAAGGTCCGCCCGCCGGCAGACGACGAGTTGGAGGCGCTGATCCAGGCCATCGACGAACGGTACAAAGCCCTCGTCGTCGTGGCCGCCGCAGGTGGCCTGCGCTACGGCGAATGCTTGGCGCTCACCACCGACGACGTCATCATCGAGCGTGATAGCGCCGGCGAGGTCGACTGCGTGCGCTTGGTCGTCGACGACGCTGTCGTTGAGGGTGCTGGAATCCCTCGGGAGTCTGGCGAGGTCAAGACCGAGGCTGGTGTGCGAGGGATCTCGATCTTCGGCCGCGACGCGCAGATCATCGCCGACCACGTGGCCAACCTCTCCCCCGGTGTGCTGCTGTGGACCGACACACAGGGCCGCTACGTCAGCCAGTCGTCGGTAAACAACGCGTGGTGGGCTGCCCGCAAGGAGGTTGGCTGCACCGACGTGACGTTCCACTCGCTACGTCACTATGCCGGGACCCGGTACGCGCAGAGCGGGGCGACCATCGCCGAGACGATGGCGCGTCTCGGGCACTCGTCGGCCAAGGCCGCGATGAGATACCAGCACGCGGGCACCCGCGACGACGAGCTGGCTCGCCGGGCAGCTCGCTGATGCCCTGGGCGCCGGCCGATGGCAGGCGCCGCTTGTCTGGCCCATCCCCACGCTGACTCAGAATGTCAGTCCACGGAAGTCCCGGTGAGGTACGGGTGCCATCCGTGCTGCTGCCAGCGCGCCGATGAGCGCTGTGCACGTATGTCACGCAAGCTCTTGCCCCCGTAGCAGGCTTCCAGGCTCACGTCGCGTTCCCCGGTGAAACGCCACCATTGCGTACGCCGTTTCGAGTTCTCGGCAATCACCTCACCTACTAAGTCCCATGTGTCGGCGCGGTAGACGGCTCGGACGATGTCGTTGGCGAAAACCAAGATCGGTAGGCCGGGAAGGTTCCGCGCCGCGGCACCGGCAATCCACGACTGACGACTCCACTCGTAGACATCCTCACGCGTGGCCGTGGGCGAGGCTGCGGCGTTCACTTTGACCAGTGCACACGGGATTGGCAGCGCCGGAACCGTTTCGGCGCTGTAACGCAGAGCCAGCTCACCGGCAGGCTGCATCCCATGCTCAGTAGCGACGTGACCTCCTTGGATATTGACCAGATCTAACTCTGACAGCGCAGCGAAGTCGAGCATGGACTGCTCGGCGGCAAACGCGCCCTGATCCTTTGCTGTGTCCTCGTCGATACGGTGGCGGATAACCCAATGCTCGACGCCGAACCCAGCACCGAAGATCCGGTCGATCCGGTCGTTCTTCTTCGAGGTGATCTCCGCAGCGTCGCCTTCGCCCACGATCTCCGAAGTGTCCAGAGGCTTGGCGCTTCGAGCGCCCCAAACGTGCTGAAATACGCGGTTTCCGCGACCCTTACCGATGTAGAACGGCTTGGACGTCATCGGGTCGACGAGGACGTACACATACACCCCGAGCTTCTCCTGTACCTCAGGTAGAAATGGTCTCGGCAGCACAGGGGCGGGTACCGAAACAACATTGAGGTTGCGCCTGAGCGCTCGGGCAAGGTCGGACTCTAGGGCCGCACTCTCACCCAATACCGCCCTGGTTGCCTCAGCCTCGCCAAGGAATCGACATCCGGTCAGGCGAACCGCTTTCTCGACCACGTCGACAACCGTGCGAGTCGATGGTGTGTCAGAGAGCATCTCAGCGATTGCTGCAACAGCACCCGCCCCAACCTCTACAACCTCAATCTTCTCTTCGTTCACTCGAGCCCTCCGAGTCACTCGTTCCTGTGTTGTCAATGAGTATGGCCGCGGCAACCCGTACCCCACGATCGGCGCCCCGAGCGACGCGAACACCACCGTCGGCACAGCCGCCGGCAAGCCCGAACTCGAACACCCACATTCGAGGGAGGGACTTCTATGTCCACAGCAGTCATCACCGATCCGTGGATCGAGCGCCAGATCGCCGCCGGCCGATTGGCTCCCGGCGCACGCGGCATGAGCCGCACCGAGGCCGCTGACCAGCACAACGCCGCCAACGCGCTCACCCCCACCGACCACGACTACCTGTACAGCCCCGGCCAGGCCCAGCAAACCGCTCTCGCAGCCCTGTCGATGGTCGGCATCGACCTGCCCGACGACACCCGCGTCGTCCTGACCGACCTCGTAGCTGGCCAGTGCGGCCGCGCATACCGGGCCAATGTCGGTCAGATCGAGGCCGCGGTCGAGGAGCACCGACTGTCCACCGGCGAGGCCATCAGCGCCGACGCCCTACTGAACGCCCTGCCGTGGGACTGAGAGGACTGACCATGACTACCGTCGCCACCACCAACACACCCAGGGCATTCGCATCTTGCGAGTCCTGTTACGCCGCAGGCCGCCTCGTCGGCGTGTGGATCGACGCCGTGGACGCCGCGGACACCACCGCCGAGCAGATCCATGCCGGCTCCGGTGTGGACCCCGTCGCCGAGGGCTGCGAGGAGTTCGTCTGCATGGACACCGACAACATGCCCACGACCGGCGAGCCCTCGCTGGAAGAGGCCGCCCGCTGGGGCGAGATCTACGAAGAGGTCGGCGACGAGCAGTGGTCGGCCCTGTGCGCCTGGGTCCGCTCCGGCTCATACATCGCCGAGGGCGACACCGACTTCCCCTGTGTCAGCGACTTCGAGGAGGCATACGCCGGTTGCTGGGACAGCTTCCGCGACTACGCCTTCGAGCTGGCCGAGGACATCGGCCTGTTCGAGGGGCTCGACAGCGAGCACGTCGCGGTCCGGTACTTCGACTGGGACAGCTGGATCAGGGACCTGGAAATGGATCACAGCGTCGAGCGTGACGGACACGGCGGTGTCTACATATTCAGGAGCCTGTGATGACCGGAGCAACGTTGCAGGACGCCGTCGACCTCATCCCCGAGGCATGGCACGACGACATCGCCAACGACGCCGAATCCCAGGGCTGCGACTTGTCCTACGCCGTGTCCAGCAGCGGCCTGCGCACCGAGACCGTCACCCGCATCCGACGGCACTTCGCCGCCCGCGAGGCCGACGCCGACTGGCAGGCACTCAGCGCCGGACAGCAGCTCGACGAGTGCTTCCCGTCCTACGGCGGCATCGGCTGGCCGGAGCTGCTCGACGAGCTGGGAATCACCACGGTCTACGTCACGCAGGCCCCCTGACCGGTGTGCCCATCGGCGCACCCCCACGACCCCGGCACTGTGAGTGCCGGGGTCATCTCATTCGGCCAGCGCGTTTGTGACCTTCATCTCTTGACCGAGTAGTTATAATCTGAAACATATTATCCGGGCGTAGCGTGCAGCCTCCGCCGCCCAGTTTCGGCCCTCGCGGACGCCACTTTCATGCGATAGAACTGCCATGTGCCAGAAACCGCAGCGTTTCACCCGGCCACAGGGTTGTCGAGTTCCGCGCCAGGTAATCCCCTGCCGAGTCATTCGTGCGCCCGACGCGCCGACCGCTGGGTCTTGCGCTTTCATGGAAAATCCATGAATCTGTAAATGTCTGGCTAGCACGACATTGAGATGGCGCCCACTATCCGAAGGAGGGAACATGCCGGGGATCAAGGTTGCGTCCGTGGGACCATGGGGTCATGCCCGTGTCCGACAGCCGCCTGACCCCGCAGCAACTGCGGGGTCGTGAAGTGCGCCGGAAAGCCCTGGCTGCCGTGCTGATCTACAGCCGCAAGGCTGCAGGTCTCACTCAGGCCCAGCTCGCCGAGCGAGCCGGACTGGCGCGATCCACGATCATCAGCCTCGAACAGGGCAAGGCCGCTATCAGCAGCGACGCGCTCTGGGAGATAGCCAAGGCCGTCGAACGACCCCTTAGCGAGATCATCGCTGCCGTCGAAGCAGACGACGCCGCTGCCGCCACACTCCAGCCCGACAGCTAGGCCCTCATCGCCCGCACGCCGGGCACTCACCATCACCATTCCAGCCGACGCACGACGTGCGCATCGGCCGACTCATTGCACCCTCATCGGGGAGGAACCATGCCGCAAACCACCTACTACGAGGTCCTCGGACTCGACCCCCGAGCGTCGTCTCCCGACCTCGCTCGGCAGTTGACCCATCAGCTCACACAGGCACCGCCCGGTCCTGGACGGCAATACATCGAGCAGGCCCGGGCCGTTCTCGGCGACGAGGGCAAGCGCCGTCACTACGACGCTCGGCTCAACGATCCGCAGGCCCCTGCGTGGACTCCGGACGAGCTGCACCGTCTTGCCCTCACCGCGCCCACCCCGGCGCGCACGGGCCTTGTCGCCGCATTCGCCGAGACGAGGGTCAAGGTGCTATCGGGTGTCGTCGCAGGGCTGGCACTGATCCTGGCCATCTCGGTGACCGCCGTGGCGTGCAGCAGCTCCGACGGCGGGACGTCGCCGACCGCGTCTGATGGCTCTGTTCAATCGAGCGCGCAGACCAGCGGTGACAGCGACCAGGTCTGCAGGCCTGCCCGCGGACGAGGGGTGTGGAACGCCGAGTGGGAGAAGGAGAAGAGACCTGACTACCTACTCAAGCTCACCGCGCAGACCGATCTGCCCTCCGAGGTCGCACAGAAGCTGTCCAACCCGCGGCTAGCTTCGGGCCTGAAATTCATGACCCAATACCAGGACAAGACCATCGGTGTGGGCGAGGTCAACTCGACTATCGGAGGACCTGCGGTCTACGTCGCCCAGTACGGCCCCGACGGCGCTCTTATCAAGCTGCACACGATCCGCCAGCAGAGCGACACGACCGCCATGCCGACACCGTTTGATCAGGCTGAGGACATTTCGGGCGGGTACATGCGCGTACAGGCAGACGGCGTCGAGATCCCCTCGGAAGCCAACGGCGTCGAGGCCACCCAGCAGTACGTCGTCAACGCACTGCCCGACGCTTTCGACCGGTCGAAAGTATGGGTCCTGCTCCGCGGCGGCACCAAGCTGTACCGCGGCACTCTCTACGCCAACGCGCCGGACTCTGGCTGCTGAACCGTCACACCCATCAGATAGAAGGAGAACACCCGTCATGTCCATCACTCTCAAGCGAGCCATCGCCACCACCACCCTGGCCACCGCCGGAATCGCAGGCACCCTCGGCGTCGGCGCCCTGGCCGCCCCACCGGCCAGCGCCAAGGTCGACAGCGGCACCTACACGATCCGCTCGACCAACGTCGGGATCACCTCGCTACCAGGCAAGGCAGTCGTGCGCGGCAACAAACTGATCATGCCGGGAGCCCCTGCCCTCGTGCTGCACTCGACACCCCGTGGCGCCTACGCCGATTTCGGCGTCACGCGCTATACCTTCAACAAGCGGAACGGTCAGCTCTACAGCGGCAAGATCATGGTCGGCCCTATCCAGACAGGCACCATCACGCTGCGCAAGCGCTGATCGTCAAGGCTGAAACCTGGGAGCACACCACAGCCACGTTCACCGTCTTCACCCCCCAGGACGGCCGCGAGTGGTGCTGGAAGTCGGGGAACTTCGACAGGAATCTACATTCATACGGCAAACATGGCCGATCATGTCCGAGGTGCGGAACGCTCATCGTGCGAGAGCAGTTCATGAACCGAGGCGCGCACTTCTGTCGGAGGTGTCAGCCCCCGCCACGGAGTAGGCACTGACCGGGGTCGGTGGACACCTAGGCTCGGTTTTACTTGCATGTGCAAGTAAAACCGAGCCATATATAAAAGGGCACCTGTGACCATCACCTACACCATCCGGATCTCCACGCTTGCCTGACCGAGCTGCGCGACGCCCTGACCAAGGTCGACTCTCTCGGACCCGTCGACCCAGCTCGTGCTCCTCGGCGACTGCGTCGACCGGGGCCAACAGCGCGGGCGTCCTCACTGCTGCGAAGGACCTCTGCGACGCCTACCCCGGCCAGACGATCGCTCTCGCTGGCAACCACGAGCGCTGGTTCCTCGACTGGCTCGACGCCGATGATGCCGAGCCCACCTCGAGCGCACGCAGACCATCGGCAACGGACTGTCACGAAGGTGTTGGACCGGAAATGAGCGGATCGTGCCTCTGCAAGTTTGGTCGGCGCCCCTGCCCGTCGAGAGTGACGACGTCCACGGTCGCCTCGCCGGCAACTGAATCTTCAGGCGATTGCAAGAGGATTCGAGCCAGTGGCCTTGCACATGCGCTCAAAATGCTCCGTGTCGGCGAACTTCAGGAACTCCATGCACCTGCGAATCTGGCTGTGGATCACGCGAGCGTCAAGCACATCGACACTCTCGCCGCCCTCACCGTGGGAGTAGCGGTTGCAGAAGTCGTATACGTCGCGGTAGGGGTTATTCACCAGGTCGCCGCCCATGAGTTCTTCTAGCCGCTGGACAAAGGTTCCAACATGCGGAGCCTTGTAGCTTGCAAATACCTCAAGGACACGGCGCGCAGCGTTTGGGAGTAGGAACAGCCGGTCATGATCGGTGCCGTCATCGACACCGTCCATCACCTTCGCGAAGAGGTAAGCGTACTCACTACTGTGCGTCACGAGCATTGGCGGAAGCGGTGTCACTTGAGTCGTGCGCACGCCGCCCTTAGTCGCTGCGTACATCTCTAAGAAGGCCACCTTGGGGAAGCGCGTCTCGTCGACGTCACCCTTCTTGATCTTGTTCCGAGAGGCATTCCATGCACTGCCCTGTGACTTGAGGAAGAGACGTAGGAGTCCGAAGTCATGGGTCAGCACGATGAACTGGCCGAAACCCTTCAGCGTGTCTACTAGCCACTGATGGGTGGCGAAGAGCGCTTCGCGGTCAAGTGAGCTTGAAGGATCATCGATTACAACGATGCGGTGAGTCCTGTCCCCGCTGACGGTCTCGTCCTCTAGCTTGCGTAGGAAATAGAGGAGGGACAGGGTGGTGCGCTCCCCATCGCTCAAGTGGGTCGCTGGCACGTCACCCCTGCGGCAAGCATAGGACTTGCCGTCCTCAGTCACAGCGACGCTGAGGTGGCCCTTCCCATAGACGCGGGCGAGGTCTGCGGTGAGCGTCTCGGCCATCTTCCTGTTGGAGAACCGCTTCTGGCGGAGGTCGCTTAGGGTGCGTTCCGCCAGTTCGGCGCCGTCTTTGGCGGCGTTGCGTTGCGCTTGCGCACTCTTGGCGCTGGCCTCATGCTGATGAAAAGCCTCGGCCCGCGACCCGATGATGTAGTCGAGCACAGTCTCGTAACACGCCTCCACTACCGTGTTGTGATCGTCAACTTGCGCGTTGTGCTCGGTGATCGCTTTCTGCAGTATGGCCGCCGAGAGATCACCGGCGAGAAGTGAGCAATCGGGCGCGCTCGGCGTGGTAGCCGGGTGTTCAACCTTCTCTTTGAGGACGCGTTCAAGGTCATCGAGCACATTCATTCGCTCAGCTACCTCGTCCCTCACGGACTGGAGGTTTGTCGCGTAGCCGTCTCGGAGTTCACGGGCTAGCGCCTCCTGCGACGGCATGGCAGCAAGCCAGTGACCCAGAGCATCCTTATGACTGTGAACCTTTTGTGCGAGCGACTGTGCGCGCTCGCGAATGTCGAACCAACTCTTATCAAAATGCTTAGCAAGCTGCTCCTGCCGGTCAGGCGTTACGGCGTTACCACAAAAGAGGCAGTCAGTGAGTCCCTCATGTAGACCAATGCCCTGTTCGACCCACCGCTGCCGCTCCTGATCCGCGGCGAGAGATGCGATTGCCGCGCTGGTAGGCGTTTCGGCCAGTAGAGTGTCCAGCCCGCTCAGTGCCGCTCTCAGTCCAGCCGGAGCATCCGCGACTACGGGCACGCGCTCCGGCTTGGGCTCGCTCAAGCGTTTGAGTGCCTCGACACTCCTGTTCTCGTCGGGGAACTCACCGACATATTTGCGGAGCATCCCCTCAACAACTGGCATCGAATACTTGTTCTTCGTGAATCGCGTGTAGTCGAAGCTCTTCAACTGCTCCGCGATGCCGTCCTGAGCTGCGCTGGCCAGCTTCTTGGCCCTGGCTGTTGATTCCTGACTTTTCTTCTTTGCCTCGGTCTCTTCAAGACGGAAGGCGTCGATCTTCTTGCCAAGTTCGATCTCCTGGTCTTTGGCTTCGATGGCCTCCTCGCCCAGGGTGACGATGGGCGATGCCGTGTCGCCTTCGAGGAACTGAGATAGATTGCGGTGTACCCACTCCTTGGTAAAGACCGCCATAGCGGGCGAAGGACCGCCACCACCGACCCGCACTGTATGACTGGATCCCAATTCGTCTTCCCAGACGACTTCCGTCGATGTGTCCTCCGAAGCGATCTCAAGCAGGAGTGACGCGAAGGACGACTTACCGCTCCCGTTGTGTCCGTACACGACCGAGCGGCTGCCTAGCGGCAGTGCAGCGGGCCAAAAGTCCTTGGCGAGCGATCGATAGGCGGTTGTCAGGTCAAGGTGGCGCAGCATGCGGAAAATGCTATCGAGCGAGCGTGACTCGCATCTGGCGGCTCGCGAAATCAACATGTCCACAAGCCGGTCGTTGACCGGACACTCTTCGGACGGCCGGCCGATGGCGGGCCGTCCAGGTCACAAAGTCTCATTAGACCCGTCCGCTTATAGTCGCGGTGAAGCGACCACGATCGCACGTCGCGATCTCCCACGGTGCGGGCTTCTGCCGTTCCCGACCTCGCTTCGCGAAGCCGCCACCTCCTGAGCGCAGCCCCGAGGTAGACCAAGTGCGGGACCGCGCTCACGTCCCAGTTTGCGCTCGGCAGAACGATGTTGGCCAACTCTCGTCCAGGCTGCCGGACGACTGAGATACCAGTCTCTCGACGTACTCCGGGAAACTGTCCTCCGATCGGCCCACTACGGTATCGGGGGCCTATCGTGTACTGCAGCGTTCTGAATCACTATCCGAGTTCCGGCACCAGCGTGCGTAGGTCGACCAGTTCGATGTGCGCAGCGGGCCCAGAGGTGAACTCTGCGACTGACAGCTCACTGTGCGGGTCGAAGCGCTCGCCGAACCGTGCCCGAGTGTGCGGTGACGAGCGTCCCAGCGCCCACGAGGCCTTCGCCGCCGAGGTGCGCAGAAAGCGCGCCGGAAGGTCACCGACGACGTAGAGCTGCCCTCGACGGTCGGACTCGTCAAGAGCAAGGTGCACGAGGTCGGCGAACACGCCACGCTTACGCATCGTGTCAGCACCTTTCCATTGAGCAACCTTGAACTCAGCGATTCGCCGGTCCGTCTCAAGGTCGAACGGCCTACTCTTGTCGTTCCCCGCGCCGAGCGATGGACGGTTCACAACACGTTCACCAGGTTCGAGAATCTTGGGTAGAACCAGCGAAATTGTCGTTGCGTGGATAACGTCATTCAGTCGACCGACCGTCGAGCGCACCGCCAACGCTGAAGCCAACAGTTCCGCAGATAGGCCGTATCGTGCACCAACCGCGCTTGCGTCGAGCGCAGTCGCGTCAACCAGGTCAGCCTCGACCTGCGCGAGCTGAGAGGTGAGGCTGTGGTCGGTGAGGAAATCGGAGAGAACGGCGACCGCCGCCGCGAGATCGTTGGGCACTAGGTCAATGTGCCATATGCATCAGACAGTTCTGTGCCTGCTACCGCGACGCAGGTTCAAACTCCGTCAGGACAGATCCGCTTCCCTGTTCACCGCGGGGACCCTTCTGACGCCACCAGGGTTTAGGTGTCCTGCCGATCGACGAGCCGACGCATGTCGGCGTCGTAGGTGTAGTGGACGATCTCACCCGAGATGATCAACTCGATCGCCTGATCGATCACGTTGCGTGGCACGACGAACCATTCGGACGGGTCGTAGTCCCGGCCCGTCTTGTCGACCTGCGTCAGATCCAACCGCACGTCGGCGAAGACGCGATGGAGGAGATTCTCCAGTGCCGAGGCACGAGCGTTGTATATCCGGTATGTCGCGACCACCTCGACCGGCGCCATCAAGTAGGTGGGCGACTTGTCTGCGTTCTTGATTCTGGCCTCGACCGGTCCACGTGAGAAGCCGATCTTGTGCAGATCAGCGATGCCAGAAATCTGCGGATCGGTGCTGCGAGAACGCAAGACGTAGATATAGCCGCTGACCTCGTCGTCGGTGAGGATCTCTGGCTGCTCCCGCGCCACGACGATCTGACCGTCCTCATCTGCCAGCCTGATCCCCAAGGATTGCCTGTACATCCGTGACTCGGTGCCGTTCTCAAAGACGCAGCGAAGGCGCTCGCGCTTGTTCTCGCGAACCGTCGATTTCTTGTACTCAGTCTCCCCGACCTCAGCGACAAAAAGCATCACACCATTGAGCACGAAGAACGCCCCCGGGACGATGTGTGTAAGTCCCGGATATGGCAACAACTGGCTCGCGCCTTCGCGCAACTCTGCATGCTTCTGCTCGAACATCGGAGCGAACTCGGCGAAGTCCTCGGCGGGTCGACGACGCGCCACCTCCTCAGTCTCGAAGCGCTGCTTACGGACCGGAAGACTCGAAACATCCAGGATGCCAGTGTCATCGCCCAGAAGATCGAGAGGGTCATGCTCCAACAACTCGTCGATCGAACCAGGTGCCTCGGGGACGTCGAGAAGGCCGAACTCGTCGAGGTGTGTGAGCGCCTGGATCTTGTTGTCGTCGGCCAGGATGCCGTCCAGTCGAGCGCCGAGCTTGCGCTCGGAGATCTCCCTCGTCGTCGGGCTCGGGAGCCGACCGTGAGTGCGGCGGAACTCTACGATCTCCAGAAACGCCCGCTCCAACCGATCGCTGGAGGTGACCTTCTTCGGCTTCTCGGGCATGTCCAGCAGGCCGTCGACGTCGGAGTCGAGAAGCTTCTGGAACGCGTCGTGCTCCACGATGCGATCGCTTCCTGCGGTCGTGTCGTCTGCAGAGGTCATTGAGCGCTCCCCATTTCGGACGCTCGCTTTTGGGCTTCGCGCTGCTGCTTGAGCCGCCGTAGGAACAGCAGAGCCTCTGCATAGCGCTTCTCTGCGGGGTCGTCTGAACGCACCTCAGGATGCCGCCCGTTGACCTTGACCCAGTTCTGAATCTTGGGGAACAACGCGAGTGCTTCGTCCTCGCTGATCTCGACCCGTGTACTAGTGATCGCGTCGGAAATGATCTTCAGCACCGACGGAGTCACCGACTTCGACATCACCTCGAACGCTCGCTGGAACGGGTTGACCGTGTCGATCAGGTTGATGCTGACGTCATCGATGTTCACGAACGTGTCGGCCATCTTGATGAACCGCTTGTCACCGACCTCGCGAACCTCGCCGTTCTTGATCACCGAGTCCACCACGACCTGCTGGCGGACCTCCTCGACCTGCTCATCGGTCAGATCCGGGTAGCGATCCCGGATGATCTTCGGGATCAGAACCTTGTTCGTGGTCTCAGGGTCAACGCTGCCGGCCGCAGCCTTGGCGAACGTCTCGTCCTGCAAGATGTTGGCCTTCAGGTCATTTAGGTCGGTCTCGACGATCTGCTTGACCCGCTCGCTCGACGGCTCCTTGAAGCCCTTGATCTTGATCGTCCCCGGCTCAGGCGCGTCATCGTTACCGCGTTTGGCCTTGAAGTTGAAGTTCGGTGCCAGTACCTGCTCCATCAGCAGCGACGCTGTGATGGCCTTGAGCATGTTGTTCACCGACACCGTCACCTCGCCCCGCTCAGCGTCGGGTTCGGCCAGCAGGTTCGTGAACTGCGCGTGGGTCTTACCATGGCTGTCGCGGGTGACCCGGCCGATGATCTGGATGATCTCGGTCAGCGACGCTCGATACCCGACGGTCAGAGCGTGCTCGGCGAACGGCCAGTCGAAACCCTCCTTCGCCATACCCAGCGCGATGATGATGTCCACCCCGTCGCGCTCCTTGGCAGCGACGGTAGACAGATAATGCAGCGTGTCGGCACGCTTCTTCTGATCGGTGTCGTCGACCAGATCAGCCACTCGCAGCACCTCGCCCGTGTCTTTGCGCCGGATACGTATGATTCCGGTGTCGGGCTCGGTGTCGATCACGTCGCCGATGGTGTCGATGATGAACCCGACCTCTTCGATCTTTTCCTTGGTCGACTCGCCTGAGTTTACGTTCGGTATGTGCACGATCGTCTTCTTGTCCAGGTCCAGCACTTCGCCGATCGCCTCGGTGTACCGTCCCTGATAAAAGTGGTGCCCGATCCCCAGCGACTTCAGGTACTGGTAGCCGTTGAGCTGGTCGTAGTAGTTGAACGTCACCGGGGTGAACTGCGCCTCGTCCTCCGACGAGAGCACGGGCACCGAGTCGCCACGGAAGTACGATCCGGTCATCGCCACAATATGGACGTCCGAGCCGACCATCACCTCCTTCAGCAGTGCTCCCAGACGGGAGTTCTCGGTATCGGCTGAGACGTGATGGAACTCGTCGATGGCCAGCACGGTCCCGTTGAACTCATCCGGCGCCAACCGCTCGAACGCGAACCGCAAGGTCGCGTGTGTGCACACCAGAATCGGATCGGTACTGCCCAGGAAGTCGACAAACGCGTCGACCTTGCCCGCCGACGACCCTGGCGTGCACAGATTCCGCTCCGGCTTAACCTCCCAATCAGCGAAGAAGCCATGCGAGGTCAACTTCGTTGTCGAGAACGACGCACCGATCGAACGCTCCGGGACAGCGACTATCACTTTCTTGCGGCCCTGGTTGAACAACTTGTCCAGACCTACGAACATCAGCGCCCGAGACTTACCCGATGCGGGCGGGGCCTTGATCAACAGGTGCTGGGCGTCCCGCTTGGCGAACACACGCTGCTGCATCTCCCGCATACCCAACGCGTCAGTATTCACCGATGCACCAGTCTGCGCGTACGTCACGTCGACGACGTTCACCGTGCTGCTCACTTCTTGCCCCTCTTCACCGGCTTCGCCGCCTGCTCCGCAGCGGTCATCTCCTCATACATAGCGAACAGGTCTGACAACCGCTCCTCATCGGTCTCGTAGCCGCGCTTGGAGTAGATCGAATCCACCAATGCGTCAACCTCACCATGTGCCGCACGCAGATCGTCAGGCATCTTGTCCGGATCGTAAAGCTCGGCCAGGGTTCTCTCGCAGTGGTATTCGCGCACATCTAAAACTCGTAGCGCAGCCACAGTCAGCTCTTCCCTAATAGTCCCCGATAACGCCGGCGCCGCAAAGTTGTTGTACACGATCGTATTTGCGTAACGCAGGCGAGACTCATGTTGACCGCCAACTGACCGAGCCCAAACCATGTGCATTCGCGACGTTAGTAACGCAAAAACCCACGGTTCGGCGCCGTAAACCGCAAACGCCAGATCCGAGATCACGGTGTCAGGACCTACGTATCCAGACGGAATGTATTCACGCCGCTCCGACGACACCTTTGGGACAATTACAGCGTCAGTCGCCTTGTAACTAATCTGAACGAACCGGTGAGGCTTCGCTGCGAATGCGGCGGTACTCTCCGCCTTACTGCCGCTTCGTTCCGTCTTTACCATCCTCAGTCGTTCCGCGATTTCTGGAATGCTCCACGCCGCGTCAGCCTCGTCATCCCCAATCCACAAACAGTATCTTTCAAGGCCATCGACATGTTCTTTCGTTCCAATATAAGACTTTATGAATTCGAGCGAACATGGATTTCGATCAGCAAAGCGATTGCGATCTTCAGGAGACAAAACGAGGGATCGAGCACGAGGCATGGAACCGAATACCATGTCTGGTAGGTATGCGCTAAGTGGGTTAGGCCGCCTGGTAATGAATATATTAGATCCGTCAGCTAGGTATCCGTTTATATTTTCAGCACCGAGGCGCATCCCCTCAGAGAAAATATACTTGGGCCCAGTTCTGATATTCCTTAAATTGATAACTGCCACGCTTACGCCAGCACTACCCCTAGCGCTATTCTGCCACTTAAATGAAGTATAGGCATATCCAATTTCCAGGCCCATATCAAATATTCGCGGAAACATCAGACCAACGTGCTCGCCCTGAGAAACAGAATTGGTTGTAATGAAAGATAACTCTGCGTTTGTACCTTTTATATACTCGGCACCCTTCGTGAACCACAACGCGATGTAATCAAGATTCTTCGAGTATCCGTCAGGTCCGAACACGAAAGGAAAGTCATCTTTCATGGTCTTAGTCTGCCCTTTCGCCCCCTTATATGGAGGATTGCCAATCAGATAGATTTCTGATCGCCCATTGTTGGGGCACACTTTTTTCCAGTCTTCGCGGTTTGCGTTTCCGGCCAGCACTCGACCGGTCTCCTTCAGCGGGATCAGCGGTATCTCGACGCCAAACTTCTCGCGGAACTCGCGGTTCATCTGGTGCTTGGCGATCCACAGCGACAAGATCGCCACCTCGACGGCGAAGTCGTCGATCTCAATGCCGTAGAAGCTCTCAATGTCGATCTTCGACACCGCGTACAGCACTTGGTGTTTGGGGCTCAGGTCTGCAAGTCGCTCGAGGATCGCGTGCTCCAGGCGTCGCAGTTCCTTGTAGGCGATGACCAAGAAGTTCCCCGACCCACAGGCGGGGTCGAAGACTTTGATCGCGCCGATCCTCTCCAGCAGCTTCTCCAGCTTGCCGACGCTGCTGAAGCCCGCGTCGAACTCCTCCTTGAGCTCGTCGAGAAACAGCGGCTCGATCGTCTTCAGGATGTTCGGCACCGACGTGTAGTGCTGCCCGAGGTCCGACCGCTTCCCGGGGGTCACGATCGCTTGAAACATCGACCCGAAGATGTCGGGGTTGATCTCACTCCAGTCCAAAACTCCCAGATCGAGAAGCAGCCCACGGGCGGACTTGGTGAACGCCGGCACCACATGTTGCTTGGTGACCTCGAACAGGCGACCGTTGACATACGGGAACGCTGACAAGTAGCTCGCCTTGTCCTCGGGCTTCTCGGTATCCAGGGCGTCGAACAGGTCGGTCAGGAACTCCTGCACGTCCGACCCATCGGCCTGGGTATGCGACCCCACCGCGCTCGTGAACTGACCGTCATCGAAGATCCCGGTGTCCTCAGCAAAGAAGCAGAACAGCAGCCGCGTGAAGAACACGTTCAGCGCATGACGGCCATGCTGCTCGTCGATGAGGTCCGGGTTCGCCCGCAACAGCTCGTCGAACAGCTTGCCCATCCGCTCGGCAGCCTTGACGTCGGCGTGAGCCTCTGAGGTGTACTGCGCCTTCTCCATCCCGGCCCAGGGAAGGAAGAACGTGAAGTGCTTGTCGATGTCGCGGATCGGGAAGACCTTGTTCTCGCCGGTCTTCATGTCGACCGCGACCAGCTCGTCGTAGTCGGTGGCGATTACGAACCGGGGGTTGTACCGAACCACGTCCGGTGATGTCCGCAGCTCCTCGACGTCAGCCAACGGCTCGCGGTCCGTCTCGCGGAAGTAGACGACATTCTTCTGCGCGACGTCGCGGTCCTTGTCGGCTGCGACGTTGAGCGACCCGTTGCGCAGCCGAGTGACGTTCCCCTTCGGCTTCCCGTAGGCCAGAAGTAGATCGAAGATGAACTCGCGGTCATATGTCTCGCGCCGTGCGAGCGGAGTGACTCGCTCCTCGACTGCTTTCAGATTCAGCCTTGCCACGCCTGGAACTCCTTCGCCTGCACCCGCTGACGCCTCTGCCAGTCGGCTCACTCATCATTCCATCGCACGTGCGGACCGATAGCTGAAACCCTCGGGTTCGGGGTCGCGAGACTAGTCCGGTGGCGCTATCGCGGCCGCGATCTGCTCGGCGATCTCGTCGATGTCGACATCAGCGGTGTTGAGCGCCAGCTTGTCGGCCAGTGACGGGCTGTACCCGCGGACATCCTCGGCGGTCACCTCGTGCCAGATCGGCAGCATGGTCTGCTCGCCTGCGACAGTGCGGGTGACAAGCCCGTCCAGCTCGTGATTGGTCCAGCCTTTGGCGAAGAACGACGGTGAAAGGACTACCACGCCGAAGCGACTCGACCTGATCCCCTCGTCGATCTCGCGACGCAGGCTGTCACCGATCTTGATCTCCGTCTTGTCCAGCCACACCCTGACTCCGCGCCTGGTCAGCGCATCGCGCAGCGGGACCGCCACCGATTCCTTGTCCTCAGTCGCATGCGACAGGAAGACGTCCCAGGTCTGGCCCCCCAACGCCTCGCCGACGGGTTCGATCGGTTCACGGACCTCGACGTCCCGCGCCGGGTTCGGCTGCTGTCGCAGCGTGGGTAAGTTCCCTCGTGGCGGAGGTTCCACCTGAACACCGGCCCGCACCTTCCCTGCGTGACCGCCGAGGTCGATGACCACATACCAGTGCCCGCTTCGAGGGATGCCCAGACGTGCAGGCGACCGTTTGGCGAGGCCGCCAATGTAGTTGTACCGCCGCCCAGACTTGTACGAGCGGTAGTCCGAGGCAGTCATCAACTGAACGTTGGCCTGCTTGTCGAGCGTAACCACCGCCGTCGCCCCTTTTTCCTGGTGCTTCAGGTCGTAGTACAGATGCTGCACCAGAGTGGCTTACTTCTTGTCCCGCGGCGGAAACGGGTCGTTACCGGGTGCCACGGTGTCAGAATCTCGAATCTTCCCGTCGCGGCCGTGTATGCGAACCTCGCCGCCGCCCGCGTTGGTCACGATCTCCTTAGCCCGTCCGATAGCTTCGGCCTGAGTGTCGGTGTGAGCCCTCGCCCGGCTCGCGCCCGGCTTCTTTACGTCCCAACCGCCTTTGTCGCTCGGGACCACATGACGTCTGTTGTCGTTGCTCATGTCATTGCCTCCTCGGCATCGCGTAGCCCCAAGTGGACCTGCGTCGAACACTAGCCGCGGCCTCTGACAAAACGGCTGTTCGTACGCCGATCGTCGGCCGAATGTATCGACGGCCTGAAGTCCACCAAGGGCAAGATGTTCGCGAGCCCGGCCCGAGCCGACGCACGAAAAGGGCACTGGCGACGTCCTACCGTTCCTGTACGCCCGGCAGCGTTAGTCGGTAGACCATCGGCGCGGCGGCGGCTGTAGCGTCTGCCGCGGTGTAGAAGGTGAGGCACGGCGAATCGAGCGCCGTCGTCACCACCGCGAGTTCCCAACCTTCGTCCTCCTGGGCGGAGCGGTACTCGTTCGCGGTCAGCAGCACCGTCGGCGTGGCGCCCGAGACGCCCTTGACCTCGACGCGGTGGATGTCGCCGGCGTCGCCCACGCACGTCAAGTCCCAGCCCAGTTTCTTGCTCCCGACGTCCGTGACGACGTAGCCGCGGGCCTCCAGGTAGTCAGTCACCTTCTCAACCGCCGCAGCTTCTACGAGTCGGTTGCTCTCCGGGTCGCCGAAGCCCGCACCCGCCGGGCTGACCGTGATGACTTGCTCGGCGTCTGGTCCGCCCTCGGGGCCAGGTGTCGACAGAGGGTCGTCGCCGCGTGCGATGGCTTCCTCCAGATCGGAGTCGGCTTCATCGACGTCGCCCGCTCGCTTACGAACACCGTGGGCCATTGGCTCGACTGCCGACCATATCGTTGTCGCCACGTTATCCGAGTTAGGGCTCTGTCCGACGAGTTGAGGAGGCTTCCAGCCTTCGACCCACGGTAGGTCGCGCTTCCACAGTTCCTCCGATATTCGATAGCACCGATCCTTCAGCGTATGAATCGTTCGATCAGTCGGTAGTGCCTGTTGCGCCCGACGTAATGCTTCGGCCTTGACGACCGGAACGCCCGCGATCTCTGCCTCAAGGACAGTGAAATACTCGACGGCCAGGATCTCGATATCGCTCTTAGTCCATGGTTGACCGGCCATCGAACACTCCTTCTCAATCCGCGTGTCTTCAATCATGACATCCCGCGCCCCTCGGGTCCGCCCATAGCGCATTCATTCGATCATCTGGGGTACTCCCAAATGGGCACTTCCCAAGTGCCGCATATTGCGTCAATTTAGGGTGAGTACGCGCTATTTATTGACATCTGTCAATCCATGCCTTAGACTCGCATTGACAGACACCGAGTGCCGCGACAGACGCGGACGATCGAAACGGAGATACTCGTGCGCAAGACCCCGATCCTCGACACCGAGCCTGTCTGGACCCAGCCGCTCCTCACGACCCCCGATCTCGCGGAGCTGGTGGGGATCACTGAGGCAGCAATGACCAAGCGCATCCAGAAGAGTGGATTCCCCGAGCCCGCCGAGGTCGACGGGCGTCGGCGCCTGTGGTCGTACGCCCAGGTCTTGACGCTTTTCACCGACCTCGGCGACATCGAGCTGGTCGCGACCGTCACCGAGGCGATCCACCGCCGGGACGCCCAGCTCGCGGCCAGGGTGGACGCGCTGCAAGCGACAATCCAGACAGACCTCGACGAGATCGAGACCGAGCGCGCAGCTTTGACTGCCTTCGGCGAGTTGCTCGCTCCCTTGAACCAGCTGCTCGCGCAACTCGCCGAAGGCGCGGCCGCTCTGCGCTCCGAGATCACCGATTACACCGGTGCCGGTGCCGATAGCGAGGCCGGGGCGGCGTGATCGACTGCGCAGCGTTCGTCGCAGATGTCCACCGCCGCAAGGTCACACACGAGGCGGGGCATGCCGTCGCCGCAGTGGCCCGTGGCGGTCGCGTGATCCGATTCGAGGTGCCGTTCGACGACTTCTCGGCTGGTGTCGAGGTCGTCGGTCAACCGCTGGTGACCCACGCCAGCGACCCGCTCGACCAGTCGTTCATTACCTATGCAGGCCTGTGGGCGACCGCTCGTTGGATGGTCGAGCGCGAGGCCGACGTCGACGACATGCGCGATGCGATGGACTGCGCGATGGCCGACCACAGTGCAGGTGCCGCATCAGACGTGGCCAAGCTGCTCACCGCGGGGGTCGACGCCACCGCTCCGCCGGCCGGTTGGGATGCCGAGCTGGAACGCCTATGGCCACGCATCGTCGCGGTCGCCGACCACTTCTTCACCCACGGTCAGCTCGACCATGCCGGGATTGCATCAATCCTGCCAAGGAGTCTGGTGTGACGTGACAGGTCAACGTGTTGGCTACGTCCGAGTGTCCACCGCCGAGCAGAACGAGGCCCGCCAGCTCGACGACGTCGAGCTGGACAGAGTCTTCACCGACAAGGCTTCCGGCCGCGACCGCCAGCGGCCGGAACTGGAGAAGCTGCTCGACTTCGTCCGCGATGGCGACACCGTCTACGTCCACAGCCTCGATCGCCTCGGCCGCAACGTCGACGACCTGCGTGACCTCATTACTGAGCTGACCGGCCAGGGTGTAGAGGTGCGCATCGTCAAGCAGGGCTTGACCTTCACCAGCGACGACACCAGCCCGATGAACCGGCTCATGCTGACCATGCTGGGCGCGTTCGCCGAGTTCGAGTTGGCCATGATCCGCGAGCGACAGGCCGAGGGCATCGCCAAGGCCAAGGCCGCAGGCAAGTATCGGGGCCGAAACGCGGCATTAACGCCCGAGCAGGTCGAGGAGATCGCACAGCGGCACGCTGGCGGTGCCGGCGAGGGCATCACCGCCCTGGCCACCGAGTACGGCGTCAGCAGGCAAACGGTCTACAACTACTTGAATCGAGGTAGACTCGACATCACTGGTTTGCTTGAGTGATACGACAAGACCCCGACACCACACGGTGTCGGGGTCTTGTTCTTCTGCCGGCTCTAGCGGCGCAACTCTCCGATGGAATAGTCGCCCTTCATAGCGAGGATCGGGTCGCTGCCGTCGATCCGACCGTTGCCGTCCCAATCGATCCGCTCGGCCGTCACGCCGGGCAGCGCCTTGCCGCCGACGATGACCGTGCCGTCGCGGACCGTCGCCACGTCGACACCGGTGGGCAGCGGCGAGGCCACGGAGACACGGATCAACAAGTACTGCCCGTCGGGGGCGACCGACGGCGCGGTGTCGGCGCTGGCCAGGCCCGCACCCAGGCCCAGAGCCAGTCCAGCTCCGGCTACGGCGACGGCTGCGGTACGAATGATGTTCTTGGACATGAGATTTCCTCTTTCGTGTGTACTTCGGAATTGGTGTGCAACCGGACAACCCCGTGGATCAGGCACTACTTACTCGGCACGACGCTGCTGGATGCATCACCTCCCTCTGAGGTGTTCTCGACGAGCTTGACCAGGGCGATCGAGTTACCCATGATGGCCACGGCCTTGTCAGCCTCACCCGCGACACCTTGGATAGCGTCGACGGACGCCCGCCCATCGACCAGACCGGCCGCGTCGGCCGGTACCTGGCCCGTCGCCGCGTATACGCCCGGGGAGCCGGGCTCGCAGCTGCCCGCGCCGCCGACGTCGCCACCGGCCCACGCCCGATCGCCGGTCACGCGGACCGCGTCGTCAGTGACGGTGACATCGGCCTTGTGGAAGCCAGGCCGATCGACCCTGTTCTTCTTCTCGGCCCTGGTCAGTGGGACCGTGGTGTAGACACCCCAGCCGGTCTTCGTCAGCTGGAGCAGGCTCGGATTACCCTGCACCCCATCGGCATTGGTCCGAGCTTGGATGAATGCGCCGGGCAACGGGGTCGATGCCACGACGTCGAGCTTCAGCTTCGGCTGTTCCGTACCGTCCGCCATCGCGTCGCCGAGACCTCCCGGGCCAGCAAGTTTTCCCGTGCGGCAGGCGTCGATTGCGGTCTCAGCGACCTCGCCTCGTACCTCGCCGCTCTTCGCGGCGACCTTCTCGCTGGCCTGCGCATACTTGCTCTGACCAGCGGCTTTCGCATCATCGAGCGTATTCTGTCCGCCGATCTGGCTGAGCCCCACTGCCACGACCCCGACGACCGCGACCACCGCGACGCCGACGCCTGCCAAAACAGCCTTGCTTCTGCCGCTCATCACAGGCGTGGTCGCCGGACCATCACCGACCACCGGAGCGCTCGGCACATCGTCGCCCGGCGCGGGGAGCTCGTTGCCGTGCTCGTCGACATAGACGTACTCGTACTCGACGGCCTCCTCTGCCCCGGGGCCATCCTCGGCAGGCTCGTCATCAGTCACCGGTGCCGTTACCGCCACCGAGATCTTCGGGGTCGATGGCTCCACCGTGCTACCTGAGCCGTCAATCGGCTCATCAGGCACGTCGCCGATCTCCGCCGGGTCGAAGCCGACCTCGTCGTAGTCGCGCTCGTCGCTCATCGCGGGTCTCCTTCGGTGGGTACGCGGCGGGCGACCTTGCGCACGACGCGCTGAGCGGGCACTGGGACGGGGACGGCAGCGGGGGTTGGTGCCGGTGCTGCCGGCGGAATATTGCCGCCCTCTGGCCGGACGACGCCCTTGGCCTTGAGCGAAGCCAAGAAGTTCGGGAACAGGCTCGGCGCCACGACCAGCGAGCCCAGCAGCAGAGCGGCCCCGCCAGCGATATACATGTTCTGAAAAACGTTGAGCGCCATAGTGATAAGCGTGCGAAGCGCCAGGAATGCCATGCCGTACGCGAGGCCGATCACACAGAGCATCGGCACACTTGCTCTGTTCAGGTACCCACCGGATACAGTGGTCGCCGACCGGCCGACCTGGCGCAGGAAATCGACGTCCTGGTCGGTGCCCGCCGCGGGCCCGGCGGCCGTGGGGATCGCAAGAATGCCGCGGTTCCACAACCGCATAGCGATGAATGCCACGGCGGCGGCGAGCACGGTGGCGACCTTCTCCGCGTAGCCTTGCTGCGCGATCACCCACGCCAGCACGCCGACGCCGCCGAAAGCGAGGAGCGTGCCTACGATGCGGATGATTTCGCCCGCGCCGGTCTGGATATGGACATTGACTGGCTGATTAGTCATCTCTTCTCTCCTTCAAAGCTGTTGTTCTGCTTGTCCTTTACGAATCCCGGCACCACGATCGCCACGAGGAGCGCGAGCGTGGCCGCCCCGCCGGCCCATCGCCACGAACCGCCATAGACCACGCCGAGGACGATGAGTGCAATGCCCGCGAGCACCGCAATCGCGATGGCCAGGCCAAGCAGTGCGCCCCTTCTGGCCTCAGCCCTGGTCATCGTGAGCGCACTCTGCGGGTGCGGTCCGCATGATCGCCCGAATGTCGACCTCCGTGCCCGGCGGCGCCGCGTCGATGGCCAGCGAAATCACGACCCCGAGTTCAGTAGCCTTTTTCAGGCGATCCGCCTTGCCGGCGGGGTCGCGAATCAGATCCAACGCATAGTCATAGTCATCGGTCTTTTTCATTGCGCCCTCTTCTCGGTGGTGATTGGTGCCGGTACGCGGACGCGCACCTGTCGAATCTGGGGAGCCGGTGCGGTCACCGGCTCGGTGGGCCGGGTCGTCGGCAGCAGCGGCGCGTCGCCGAGGCGCACCCGGATAGGCGTGGGTCGCGCCGCTGCGGTTGCGGTGGGTACCGCCTCCCAGCCGTAGGCATAGGCGAGCCAGCTCGCCCGGGCGGTGCCGATCACTGGTTGGGCAAGTAACCACCAGCCCCACCAGGGGATTCCGCTGCCCAGCCAGGCGACCCCGGCCACCACGAGCATCGCCACCGCGACGCCGCCCGTGGCCCACGCCAGCGTTCGCCAGCGGAGCGGACCCCAAACCCGCACCTGTCGGTACCAGACCCCGTAAATGGCCCAGGACAACGCGATTGCCGGACCGGCGATAATCAGTCGGCCAGCCTCGACGAGTGTCGCCGCGATCGTCCAACGCCCTCGGTGCTCGTCGCGCTCGGCGGCGATGCGGCCGAAGCGACTCCGAGTGGTCACTTCCGCGACTGCGGCGTCGCCAGCACCCGCGTCGTAGCGGGCCAGGCGGCGAGCACGGGCGGCCAGGCGCTCGCCGCGCCGACGAGCAGCCGGTCGGCGACCGGCTCTGTTGAGCACCCAAGCCGAGCGCGGCTGGGTGTAGTGCGGGTCAGCCACGATCGACCGCCTGCTCGATCGCCGCGCAGCGAGAGCCGCCGTCGCCCTGCGACCCAACACCGAGGGCGAAGCCCGCTGCGAAGACGGCCGCCGTGGCAGCTACGGCCCACACCCAGCGGCGGGTCCAGAACGATGCCCTACCAGTGGTTTTGCCAGCCATCATGGATCATCCGTTCCTGTGTGCGAGGATCGAGGGAAGTAATTCCATCTCTACTTCCACGGTACATCTACATATGCATTTGCACAACTAGTTGCTACGATGAGAGGACCCACATGTCAGACACCGACGACCGCCCAACCCTGAGGTTCAACGTGACGATCAGCCCTCTTGACCACAAAAAGCTCAAGCAGGCCGCGCTCGACGTGGGTACGCCCGCAGCGGTATTGGCGCGCACGCTGATCCAGCACGGCCTCGACCACATCGACGACGATGCGCAGCTCCGCGCCTCCGTGGAGGAGGCGGCGGCGGCTGAACGCGTCCGGCGCCGGGAGGCAGCACGGGCCGGTGGTCGAAAAGGCGGCGGCTCCAACAAGAAGGAGTAGTAGAGGAATGAGCCTTTATCGCAAGGAATCCGGCGGATACAAGCCGAAGGCCACACCTTACGGCGGCATGATCGACGGCCAAATCGCCTGCACGGCACCACATTTGCTCTGTGTGGGCCCTACGGGCCGGGGTAAGAGCCGCCGTGTTCTGGGCCCGGCCCTGCTGATGTGGGAGGGGCCGGCGGTCGGAATTTCGTCGAAGCCGGATTTGATCGAGCTAGCGATCGAGAAGCGCATCGAGCTGGGCGGACAGGGCAAGACCTTTGTTCTGGACCTTTCCGGCAAGGTGCCAGCTTCCGCGATGCCGTCCGGCGTCGAAATGGTCGTCGCCGACCCCGTCGCGCTCATCGTCGACGACGACAGCGCCATCGACATGACCGAGATCTTGCTGCGGACGTCAGGGTCGAGCGCCGGCGGGTCGGACGCGAAAAAGGACCCGTTCTTCGAGGATTCCTCGGTGGCACCGCTGGCGGGCCTGCTGCGCGCCGCCGGTGCCGACGGCATCCGATGGGTGCGACGAGCGGTAGGCCGCATCGAGCCGCCCGAGGCCGACGACACGACCACGCCGTGCTGGTTGAATGCCGTGGGGCGTCTGGAAAAATGGGCAGCGAGATGTTCGCCGAAGAGCTGGCCAATACCGCGGCCTTTTCCGATCGCCTGCGCGACAGCATCCAGGCGACCATGAAGCAGGCCGTCGCTCCCTGGTGGCGCGGCTCCGTCGTCGGGCCCCCCGAGGCGAAGCCGTTCATTCCCACGATGCTGGAAGATCCACGAGCGACGCTTTTCATGGTCGCTCCGGCCGATGGCATCGCCGCAGCCGCCGCGGTGGGCGTCGTGGACGCGATCAGCGCGCATTGGCGCGATGGTCAGACGTTGCCGATTCCGTTGCAACACTTGTTGATCGTGTGTGACGAGCTGTGCAATACACTGCCATGGAAGAAGCTCCCCGTGGTCATCACTGAGAGCCGTTCAATGGGTATTTCCGTCCTTGCGGCCGTGCAAGACACAACCCAATTCGCTCGGCGCTACAACAAGGAGATCATGGAGGAGCTGCGCAGGGTTTTCCCTGCGATCTTGGTTCTTTCCGGCTCACAAGAGAAGGATCTGCTCGAAGATGCCGCGTGGGCCGCTGGGCGGGCCGAGCGCCACAAGATCGGCACTGATCACGCCGGGAGGCAGTCCCAATCGTCGGAAATGGCTCAGGTCTACGAGGGGTCAGACCTGCTACCCAAGAAGATGTCCGAAGGTCGCCTGCTGCGCGGTTCCCGGCCCGGCGCCGACCCCGAGGACGCGATCGAACCGGCCGGACTGAAAGTCGACCTCTACGACCTCAGCGCATTCGACATCGGTGCGGCATAGCCCATCGCCCAGCGCAAAGAACCCCGGTAGCCGTAATGGCCACCGGGGTTCTTGTTTTCGCCGCCTCACCGGCTGCGCACGTCGGCCCGATCGCGCTGGCGCTGAGCGGCCAGAGCTTTCTGGCGGTCAATCGCGGCGTCACGCATCGGGGTGGACGACCGCTGCGCGGTCTGCCCCCGAGTCGCGGCCGGTGATGTCCGCACCGCATTGCCCTGGCCCTGCTGCGCTGACCGGGCTGCAGACTGCTCCTTGCCCTGGCCACCCTTGTGCTCGGCAGACTGCGCCTTCTGCTCGGCGGTGGCCTTGGCCTCCGCTGCCCGCTTCTCCCGCTGTTCACGGGCCACCCGACGAACCTGGAGGCGCTTACGGGCTTCAGCGACCTCAGGGCCACGCTGGCCCCCGGCCCGCCGGATGGCCTCACGGTCTCCCGAGGCGATAGCCTGTTCCAGTCGCCGCACGCGCCGCTGGTCGAGGTCGTGATCTGTCTTTTCGCTCATTCCAATCTCCTTATCTCAGAGTCATTTCCAGCTCTGCGGCTGATCTCCGCAGGCGCATCGCCTTCTTTTCTAGGTCGTCCGCGCCGGTTTCACGAAGCATTTGCTCGTACGTGCCCATTGACGACCACGTCCGAACCCGGTCGACCACCGCCTGACGCTCCAGGTCCAACGCCCGATCCCGAAGCTCATCAACCCGCGCCGTCACCTCGCGGCGACGCCGGGCCACCAGGCTGTCGAACGGCGAGCCCAGCATCGGATTCACCATTTCTCCTCCTCTCATTTCATGTGCTGGTGGTAGGCCTTGTAGCTCTCCACCAAGGCTTTTCCGCCGCGGTACACCGCGTATGAGAGGCCACCGACCACGGCCAGCGTGCCCAGCGCGATCAGGCTCCTCGTGCCCCACGAGTCCGCGGCCTCGAAGCTGCCCCATGCCCACCGGGACAGTGGCCCGACCCCGACGATCTCGGCCACCGGGACGATGAACACCGCCAGAACCGTCAGCATGACCACGTACGGCACCATCAGGACACCCATCCGATACGCATAGGCCCAGTTCACAGCCACTCGTGCGGTTTCCTGCGCCTTCTCCAGCACCGCGACCGCATCCCGCAGATCGGCCGTGACCGCCCGCGTCGGCTCGACTGGCCGCCCAGCGACCTTCGGAACGGTGGGGGACGCGGACATCGCGGACACCGCCTTGCGGTGCGAGGCCTCGATGCGGGGCAGCAGGTACTCAGCCACGCTCGCGGTCACCTCCGTCACCAGTGCGCTTCGACTCGCGCTCGACAGCGCGGTCGCGGAGGGGGGTTGCGGAATCGGCTTGTCCACGACCTCGGTCACCTTGCCCACCAGCTCCTCGACCGAGCTGGCCACGCTGACCACCCTCGCGTCCAGCTCGGTCAGCCGGTTCATCGAGCCGTCGTCCTTCGGTATCGCCGACGCTGTGATCAATGTGTTGACTGCCGCGGTCGTCGAGTTTTGCGCGGCGCTCAGCTGCTCGACGGAGATTCGCAGCGCTGAGAGCTGCGACTGCAGCTCCGTCAATTCGCTCGACGTCGGCGGGTCGTTGGCCTTCATCGCGGCCAGCCGTGCTTCCCGATCCTCGGTCGTCATGGTCATCGGCACGGTCCTTCCCTCTGCTCTTGATCCGGCGGTCCAGTCGATCGCCGGTGTAGTCATCACCCAGGTGGCCGGCCTCAAAAACGATCCGACCATCGCTGGTGTCGAGCGCAATTAGCGGTTCGTCGGAGCGGCCATCGACCTCAATGCCGTGGTCCGGCGCGGCAGCGACGAGGTGATCTCGATCGGTGATCCAGCCATCGATCAAAGCGAGATCGATGCGCGCCCGGGCCCGCTGTTCGACCGTCCCTCCCGACTTCTGCACGCGCTCGGCGTACTCGTCGACCTCGCGCTCCCACGGGGGCCGGCCATCCGGCGTCAGGTAAACCGGCCGGGGCCGGTCATCCGGCGCCACTGGCGCAGGCACCGGCGTCCGCTCGGGTGCCTCCAGCGTCTCGCCCCGAGCGATGCGCTCTGCGTTGAGCGCGGCCTGCTCCTTGACCGAAGCCATCGTGAAGTCGCCCCCGAGGCCGTCGCGACCCTTGCGCGACCGTGGCGAGGCAGCGTGCTCGACGCCGTCCTCGCCGATCCATGCGTAGGAGACACCGCTCTTACCGGTGACCCGGGTCCACACGGCGTCGGCTTCGAGCCGAGCCGTGTAGTCGTCCCACGAGGTGGCCAGCGCCCGCGCCTCACGCAGCCGCACCCGCACATCGTCGTGGCTCGAATAGCCGTGGTCTCGCCGGTCGGCCATGTCCCGCGTCGTGGCCCGGTCACCACGGCCCGCGCTCGCCTTACGGCACGCCTCGACGTACGCGGCGTTGTCGTAGCCGAAATGCTCACGAATCAGCTCGTCCGTACCACCGGGTCCGTGGCGTATGGCATTGATGTCCTTCATGGCGCCATCGATAGCCCGACCGGCCTTGTACCGGCGCTCGGTGCCGTCGTCCAGCTCCAGCACCGCTTCGAGGCTGGAAACATTGGCGACGATGCAGTGGGTATGCCATTTGCCAGGCTGCCAAACCCGCTCGCCGTCGACCTCTATCCACTTGCCGTTGTCGCGCTGGGTGATCAGCTTCGCCATGTGGCCCGGGAACTTCTTTTTGATCAGCGCCGTCGACATGACGTGCTGGCGGTGCCCGGCCCGTTCGTCCCGAGGGTCGGCCTCCTCATGCGTCTGCGAGAGGATTACGTGATACGCCTCGTGCTTGAGCCCCGACTTACCCTGCCGACGAGCGTTCTCGCGCACCCGGTCGACGAACGTCTCCGGGGTGCAATCACCGATAGTGCTCACGAACTCCGCCCGCTCGGTCGGCTCAGGCGAGTCGACGTCCTTCGCCGAGATGTTCCCCACGTAATGGTCCAGGGCCGGCAGGCTCCCGGCCGGGCTGATCATCGTTGTCGCCATCACGCCACCGCCACATGCACAGCGATCAGCCGATCGAGCGCGGCACGGATCGCGGCCAGCTCGGCCAGGACGCCCGCGTGAATGCGGTTGGTCTCACGCATTTCCTGCGCGAGGTTCACCGGCACTTCCCGATACGTGTGCAAATACTTGGCAATCTGATTTTGATTGCGACCGACACCGCGCTCGTCGTGCTCGATCGACGCGAGCCGGTCGGCGATCTCAGACAGCTCGGCGGCCAACGCGGCCCGCAGCGATGGGTCGACATCCTTGACCGTGCGCCCCAGGAACGCGTCCACGGCCAGCTCCACGACCACCGAGAGGGGCCGCTGCCCGGCACGCTTCTCCAGGAGTGCCCGCGTACCCGGCCGGGGCCGAAAAGCGATGGGCGATTCCTTCGTGATCGGCCGTGGCCGACGCCTGGGCACGGCTGTGACGACGGCTGTCGCCGTCGTCCCTGCGCCGTCGCCCCGTGCCATGATCGCCTCCCGTCATCTAGTGCTGCATTTGCATCACTTGTTGCTCTCCACGGTAGCGCTGCGCCGGTCCCGTGGCAAGGGTGGTGGTGCGGTGCCTGGTCCAGTGCGGGAAGACGGCAAGCCTCCCCGCCGTAAACACGAGACCTTCGGCCTCGTGTTTCCGCCCCTCGCTGCGCTCGGGGTCCGCGGGCTTGCCAGGGAGGGGCTGCGCCCCTCCCTGGACCCTCCCCAAAGCGTGAAAAGCGCTGCTGCGCAATCGGCTAGCCCCGGGCATGCCCACCGCCTACGGCGGTGACCCTGCCTCTCGGCTGCACCTCCGCCTGCGGCGTCGGCTGGCCTCGTGGGGCCAGCGCGGCGGTGTACCGGGAAGACGATCGCGATGGGCCGACACGGACACGTCGGGCCCCCGTGCGGGGTGCGGTGGCCGATCGTCGAGGTGCTTCGGCGCGGGTCTATGGGATAGCCCGCGCTCGACTCGGCGGTGGCCAGTGCGGTCCGCGGGCAAGGTGGACCAAGGAGGGCTGTTGCTGGTCCGTCCGGGCCGGGTGCCGATCGATGGATCGAGACAACGTCTGTAAGAAGTCGTGGATGAAAACCATTACTCTGCAAGGAAACGCACGGTCCTAGCGACGCAACGGAGCGGCGATAAGGCCCCCAGTTTGCGCCGATACGAGCCGAGCAGCGACGCCCGCTGACGGCTAAAATGCCTTCTGTGGCAGTCCGCCTCACACCCTGGAGGCTAAGAGGCCTTGTTTCAACGGCCATAAGGCCTTCAGAAGGCCTTCTCGTTGCGTCCAAGTCCATCCGTTCCCGAGCCACAAGACGTCTAGGCCCCCACGCGGAGGCGATACGAAGCAGACTGCGCTGCAACAAAAGCCGCGACTGGCGTCATATATCGCACAGGGACGCAAGCAGAAGGCTATGACGCCTACCGAACGGCCACGCATCGCCTCTGGATGGCCCTTACCTTGCGCCCCGCGAGCAGTCTGGGCCTTCCACTGAGGGCTTTAGCGCCTCTGGGTAGGGCGCGAAATCGTCTGTCGGACAGACGAGAACACCCCGTGCCGGTGGCACAGGGTGTTCAGGCTGCGGTCTACAACGCCCTCACGCAGCGAAAGTGCCGTCCACGTCCATCCGCAGCCGTGCCCCGTCCGCGTGCCCGATGACGTAGGCCGACGTTGCCCCTGCCGGAGGCACCGCGACACCGCGTGCGAACACGTCTCGGTGCCCATTCACGTACAGAGGGTTGTCGACGATCTCAGCCTCGGGATCACCGCCCAGCGCGGGTGCGATACCCTCGCGCAGCACACGCTCCGCGCTCACGTGCTCATCGACAGTGAGCGGGCGACGACGGTTGTATGAGGCCCGCAACATCTCGTAATCATCCCGCGCCACCAATCCGCGTTCGAAAAGAACGCGCAGCCGGCGGCGTGACAGGTGCGTTTTGAGGTCGAGCGGGACACCACTGGCGACCCACAACCGGAGCCGCTCAAGCTCGGCCAAGTCACGCGCTGTCTCCACCATCACGTCCACCGCGAAGTGTGCGATGCAGTCTGAGCCGATGGGGTACAGCATCGATCCGGCTTCACGGTTGGTGATCGTGTACAACCATCCGAGGCCGGTCTGCCCACACACGCACACGCCGGTGCAATCGTCGTCGTAATCGGTGTCGACCACGTCCCATTGTCGACGAGCCACCTCCCAAGGCAGCCCGTCGGACTCCCGTCGCACGGCTGCTATCAGGGCAGCCCGCGCAGGTTCGTCCACATCGTCAAACACCGTATTCATAGCTCTCAGTCCTTCCTATAGCGATTGCAGCGGTATCCCTCGGCAGCGAGCGGCAGCCCAGCTGCCCACCGGGGTAGTTGGCACATGATCTTGGAGATGCGGTCGACGTCGTGGTGGCCAGCGATGATCACCTCGTCGTGGACGTGGCCAACGACCGTGTAACCCGCATCGTCGAGCCGCAGGAGGGCCTCGACCAGGAGGTCGCGAGCGACCGCCTGGCACAAATTGTTGGTAAGTGTGCCGCCCCACAACTTCCCGACCCCGCCATGCGACTTGGTGTAGATGTAGTCACCCTTGGCCGTCTCCCGGACCCGGGCGTAGCGCAGTGTGCGACCACTTGGTAGCACCAACTCCCGGGAACGAGCGTCCCCGCGCACCATCGCCACCCCGCGCAGCCGCCGGACCCGGCAGCTCAGCCCTCGTTCGAGATCCCGCCACAGCCGGGTTACGGGACGACGAGCCTGTTTCCAGGCTTTAGCCAGGGCCTTGATCTCGGAATCGTCGCCGACCGCGCCTTGTGCCCGCAACGTGGCCGGCCCGCCGCCGTACCCGGCCGCCAGAGTCAGCACCTTGCCCTGCCCGCGCACCATCTTGTAACCGACCGGATCAACGGACTTGTCCGGTACATCGAGCCCGATCTTGCGGGCCGCGTCCACGTAAACGTCCTCACCCGCCTCGAAGAGGCCAACGATGTCGTCCTCACCGGTCAACCAGGCCAACACCCGGGCCTCGATGGCGCTGAAATCGACGACGGTGAACGGGCCGACAAGCGCCGGCCGGAGACCGCCGCGCATGTCCCGCAGCGATAGTTCGACGCCTTCCGGATCGGCGATGATCCGGCGGACGAAGTCCTCGACCTCGGCGTCGGTCTCGCCGACCGAATCACGGGACATGTTGTGCAGCTGGGCGCCCCGTGACGACCATCGACCGGTGTGCGCGGTGGCGAAAACATACGCGCCCCGAATCCTGCCGTCCCAGCACGTCCAGTCCAGCATCTTCTGCCACCGGCCGACGACCCCGCCCGCGGTCTTGATACGGATCACCTCCAGCACGTCGTCGGGGAGATCGGTGCGGTCCTTGTGCGCTTTGAGCCACTCCGACTGCTCCAGCTCCGCGGGCAGATGCTTGGCCAGCGTCTCCCGCTGGAGATTCGGCGGGTTGAACCCTCGCGACTCGAACCAGCTCTTGAGCTGCGGCACCGATCGTGGATTGTCCACACCCGTGATCTCGATCAGCCGGTCGACGTCCCGCTGTTGCGCGCCCCGGGCAGCTGTATCCGCCGCCCGGCAGTACTCCAAGTCCACCTCGATGCCAACGTCGTTGACCCGCTGATCGAGCACCCAGGCCCGGCGCTCCTCGGGGCGTGGCCAGGACAGCAGCGGGTCGATGTGCGCCAGCGCGTCGACGTCGCGGCGGGCGTACTCACGGAACCGCATCCATTCGTCCGGGTGCCCGGCGATGATCTCGTCCAGCGGCACGTCGGCCGAGCCGAACAGCTTGATGAGGTCCCTACCCTCATCCAGCTTGGCCGGCGCACCCAGTGCCTCGGCCAGCGCGGCCAGGCTGCCAGGCATACCCAGCAAGCGAGCCCGCGGCAACGTGTCGTCCCAACCCGCCGGGTCGAGGAACTCACCCGCTGGCATGCCCAGTACCCGCGATGCCACCAGCCGATCGAACTGGCTGTTGTGCGCCACCAGCTTTCGGCCTGTGCGGGCCGCGTAGTCCACCAGAAACTGCGTCATGCGACGAATCGCCTCAGCACCTTCGACGACGTGCGTGGCACCAGCGCCGACCCTGAAGGCCAGCAGCGTGGCCTCGAATCCAGGGTGTTCGACATATCGGTACGGACCGTGGTCCTGGAGATATCGGTCATAGCCCCCGCGGATGCGGGCCTCGTAATCGAGACGGATCTGATCGACGCTCATGGCGCCACCGCCGTCGCGGTAGGTGCTGATGCGGGGATGAACACCTTGGTCACGCGACTCGGCGTACCCACGCGCATCGAGACTTGTTGGTACTCGTGCTGGACCTTGCGCCACGCCCGACCAAAGGCTGGCCCGCGAGCGAGATCCGGATCAATGTCAGCGACTTCCTCCCGCAAGTCGCTCTTCTGGAAGTAGCCGACCGCCCGGACACGCTCGTCCAGCACGAACCGCAACACGTCGAGGTCGTCGTCCGGCCGCGTCACCGAGGCCAGCGCGGCCCGTTGACGCTCCTCGCCTTCGGGCGAGAGCACCGGCACCGCTTCTTCATCAATCTTGCGCAGCGCCTCACTGACCAACTGCTCCCACACTTCGTCAGTGAGAAAGGGCATGAGAGATGCGTCCGACCGATCCATCACCAGCATCAGGAACCGCCGCGTACCTTCCAAAGCCGGGTGCAGCAAGAAGACATCATTGCTAGTCCCCACCAGAACTGCACGGGCTTTGAGCTGGGCTTTTCCACGAATGTACTTCGCATCCTCACCGCGGTTGGTCATGGTCACCCGGTCCTTGAACGTGTTGAACCGCTCGTGCTTGAACAGCTCGCTGCTGGCCTCTTCCAGCACGATCCGCTCGCACGTCGCGGAGGTCTCCATCGGTCGGCGGTCGTCAGCGTCGTACGCGATCTCCCGGCCACGGACCAGGCGCTCCCACAGGGTTGTCTTGCCCGTGCCCTGGGGGCCGACAAGAACACCGGCGTAGTCAAACTTCGCCCCAGGCTCCAGGCCACGCTGGACATAACCGTGCACCATCAGGCGGATCGCCTCATCGGTGAATGCTGGGTCGGCGAATCGGCTCGTCCACGGCGTGAGATCAGCCACCGGAAGATCTTTCGGCACACTGAGCAGCATCGCCGCGTGCGGCGACCGACGCCGAGTCGACTCGATTACGTCGTAGACCATCGACTTCTTCTCGTACCAACCCGCTTTTCCGGTGATGATCTCCAGCTCGCGGATCAGCGCCGTGGTCGCCTCCAGACCGACCAGGTCGCCGAACTGGATATGGCCCAAGTCGGTGTCGTAGAACAGGTCGTCGCGGGGGTAGAGCGCGTCGAGCAGCTTGGCCACAGCCTGGACGGTGGGCTTGATCTCGGCACCGGATACCCGGAGCCCCGCGGCCGTGACCGCGTCCGGGTTGTACACCGCCTCAGCGCGGGCGCGCTTGACCGTGATCTTCGCAGGATTGAAAGCCATTGCGTCACAGCACCTCTCGCGCATACGCCAGCAGATCTGCGGCGTCCTGGCCCCGAGAGTCGAGGAAGGACCAGGGCGCAAAATGACCATTGTGAGCCCGGGCGAACCGGCCGACGCGATACGCGTCGTGATCGCCAGTCAGCGCGGCCACGATGCCCTTGCCCGGGAACACCAGCTCGGCGTACGCGGTGATGATCGACTGATTGAAATCGACTCTCGTCGCTGCCACCAGGGCCGAGAGGGCCACCGCGGGCTGAATCTCGTCAAGCGGGGTAGCCAGAGCGCGTGCCCTGTTGTCCTCCTCCCACGCCGTGAGCTGGCGGCCGGCTCCGAGCTTGGCCTCGATGCGCGCTCGCGCCTCAGCCATGAACGTCAGGACTTGGGTCTCGCGCCGCACGCGAATGGCGACGAGGTAAGCGTCGCTCAGGCTGTCGATCGAGCCCGCAGCGCGTGCGATGTCAGGGGTAGACATGATAAAATCTCCTTGTAGCGCGACACGGTTGCAGCCACGTCGCGTGAGTGAATAACAGAACCTTGAGAGAACACCGGCCCTCGTGGCCGGTGTTCTTGTTTCTACAGCTGGTTCGCCGTCAGACCCCGGTATGCACCGGAATGCGCCATGTATGGCGCTCTGCGACCTGCTCCGCGCCGGGAATCCGCCCGGCCTTGAGCCACCGGTATACCGTCGCAATTCCCAGCCGCCGATATTCGGCGTACTCAGCCGGCGCCATCCATATGACGGCCGGGCCGGTCAACACAGGTGCCGTCATCGTCACCCCTCCTTCCCGTCCTCCGAGCGGCGTTTCCGCTGGGCCTGCACCCATCATGACGAAGGTGATCGCAAATGAAAAGCGCTGATAGACAGGACTATTCGGAGGTGACAATGGAAGTGGAGTAATGGAAAAATTGCTAGCGAAGTGGCAACGCGACTGGTCACAGCTATCGGTGAGTTTTACGCTCAGAAATAGCGCCCATATCAGACCGCGTAGATCAATGTTATGAGGATCACATTCCTGATGGCCGTAGCCGGCAGATGTAGCCAGTTGTAGCTTTTTTCGCGTTTTAGCTACAGCAGAAATGGATAATCCATGACAACTGTGCCGGTTGTAGCTTTTCCACTCAGAATAGCTACAAAAAGCTACATGGATGATCCATGAAACAGCAGGTCATACCCCATGTAGCCGATGTAGCCAGAATTCTCTATACCCTTTTCCTGGAAGGGGGGTCTCTATAGGGAGAAGTTACGGGGAGCTATCTTCTTGGCTACACGGCTACACACACGCCGGACAAGCCCCCGTCAGGGGTCTACGCGGAGGCGTGCGGTAGTGGCGGGTACGAGCGCTTGGAAAAGCTCCTATCGGGCACGGCCTGCAGCAGTCCCACTCGCCGGCCACGGGTCTCGAATCACGGCCCAACTTCTCGGCCGCAAGAAGGAAGGATGCTGGCCGGGCAACAGCCTTTCGCTCACCCCCTCCCCAATAGGCTAGAGCCCCGTTCCGGCAGATTGCCGGAACGGGGCTCTGTGCAAGCCGACGGTCGTCAGTGGCCGCCCCTTCCGTAGATGTACTCGCGCAGTGAGCGAGCGGGGATTTGAACGACGACACCACGACGTCGCGGTCGGACGGTGTGGAGGTCGCCAGCCGCGATGAGGCGGTCAACGGTGTCCTCGCTGATGGCCAGACGCTCGGCAACCTCGGCTTTGCGGAAGACCCGCAGATCGTCGGTGACGGAGTGGTCGGAAGATGGCATGGCAGATCCTCGGAGTTCGAGCTTCTCCGAAGACCTTCGGACACGCAGTGCGTTCGGTCTCGTGGACCAGTCCGACGCCGCTCATCCCTCATATGTACGGGCTCATATGCGGCGGGTCATCGTGCGCAGCCGGGCGGCCGCTTGGCGCGGATCTTTAGCGCCCCATACCCTTTATGCCTGATCCCAAGATACCGAGATTCTGCAGGTACCAGCAACTTTCCCGATTTCCGAGTACCGCACAAGTACCGCGACCGCCAAAACGGATGCTCCCGTAAACGAAAGAAACCCCCTGTGACCAGAGGGTTGCTCGTTGTGGTCCCGGCTGGGATCGAACCAGCGACCTTCCCGGTGTGAACGGGACGCTCTTCCACTGAGCCACGGGACCGTGTCGCAGGAGCGCTCGGCTCCCTTGCACGAGCCAGAACATTACACACACTGACCGCCAGAACCAAAATCGCCTGCACACGCCTGGTTCACCGCCCGCTCATGCATCACCGACGAGGTTTCATCCTCCGCCCACCAGCCGGCCACCACCTGGCCATCAGCGTCCGGCAGGCCTGTGACCAGCCGATTTGGCATCCCGCGACACAGTCACGTAATGTTCTGTCCCGCACCGCGAGCACAACGATCCACAAGATCGCTCGTGGAGCGTGCGGATGTAGCGCAGCTGGTAGCGCATCACCTTGCCAAGGTGAGGGTCGCGGGTTCGAATCCCGTCATCCGCTCGAAGCGAGTGAACTCGCGTCGGGTGGTGTGGCCGAGTGGTGAGGCAACGGCCTGCAAAGCCGTGTACACGGGTTCGATTCCCGTCGCCACCTCTAGACAACTGAATAGAACACGCGCGATTAGCTCAGTGGGAGAGCGCTTCCCTGACACGGAAGAGGTCACAAGTTCAATCCTTGTATCGCGCACCCTGAAAGCAGGGCCCGGCAGATCAGCCGGGCCCTGCTTTTTCGTCTCCCCCGGTCCGGAAATGCCGCCGGCATCTCCCCCGCGGCGATGCCACCCCCCTTTCGGAGGCCCTGAAACAGAGTCCGCGCAGGCGTTTTGGAAATTACACCGTTGTCACGTAATGTTCTGTCCCGCACCACGAACGACAACGATCCACAAGATCGAGTTCGGGCAACAATGCGGATGTAGCGCAGCTGGTAGCGCATCACCTTGCCAAGGTGAGGGTCGCGGGTTCGAATCCCGTCATCCGCTCGGAGTCAGAATTCGACAATCGAAGATGACCACGCGCGATTAGCTCAGTGGGAGAGCGCTTCCCTGACACGGAAGAGGTCACAAGTTCAATCCTTGTATCGCGCACCTGACGATGGGCCCGGCATTCTTGCCGGGCCCATCGTCGTCTGCGGATGTCTCGGCGAATGCTATCGACCGGGGTTTCCATGAGTCGGTGTCCGTCGGCGGGAATCCGGGGACGATGACCCGTAATCTTCTCGATATGGACATCGAGGAAGTGTTCGCCAACGTGGCCGTGGCCTTCGAGGCCATCGGCGCGTTCGCGATGGTGGTGGGCTTCGTGATCGCAGTGGTGCTCAGCGCCCGCTCACTGAACCGTAAAGAAGGTGGCGCCCAGGCCTTCTCGGTACTGCGCTCCACCCTTGCCTCGGCCATCCTGCTGGGCCTGGAGATCCTCGTGGCCGCCGACCTGCTGCGGACCATCACCTCCAAGCCGTCGGTGGAGGACGCACTGATCCTGGGCCTGATCGTGGTGATCCGGACGGTGCTGTCGATGTCCATCCAGATCGAACTCGAGGGAGTCCTGCCGTGGCGGCGGGCCATGCTGACCTCCGGCGGCCAGATGATCGCCGAGGCCGTCTCCCGCGACGTCGCCGCATCCAAGAACACCGCATCGGGCACCGTGGCGGTGTCCAAGAACACAGCACCCGACAACTCGGCATCCACACAGCCCTGACCAGCCGATTTGGCGAAACGACGGTCCACCGAATAATGTTTCTCCTCGCGTCCCGAGCACAGACAAGGTCCACAAGACCGCCCGGGACCGATGCGGATGTAGCGCAGCTGGTAGCGCATCACCTTGCCAAGGTGAGGGTCGCGGGTTCGAATCCCGTCATCCGCTCCACAACTCCCCCGATCCCGGTTCGGTCGATCCCCTCCTCGGTTCCCGAGACGCCCTCCTCTTCACTCGAGGCATGCGGCAAGTCGGAAGTCCCTATCAGGCCCCAAGCTTGCGGGCTAGCGTCAGATGCATGACGAGTTATATGAGCGCCCCCGGCTGTGACAATCCCGACTGCACCTGTGGTCCCGACTGCAAGTGCGGAGAGAATTGCACTTGCGGCAAGAAGTAGTCCACACGAGGAGTTGAGCAGTATGGCGGCATCGGTCGACGAGTTCTCCGCACCGGGCTTCGCCATCGAGGCCGCCACGGATCCGGCGCTCGCGCCGGCCGTCGCCGACGTCGCCGCTGCCACCTTTCCCCTTGCGTGCCCGCCACATTCACGACCCGAGGACATCGCTGCGTTCATCCGCGAGAACCTCGGACCGGCGAACTTCGCCGCCTACATCGCGTCGTCGGAATCCGAGGTGCTCGTCGCCCGGGCCGACGACGGCACCCTCGCCGGGTACGCCCTGGTGCATCATCATGCACCCGCCGACGCCGACGTCGCCGCGGTGATCACCGAACGCCCGTCGTCGGAGATCTCCAAGATGTACGTCCTGCCCGGCCACCACGCCCACATCCGGCCGTCAGAGACGCGTACAGCCCCACCGTCGCACCTGCTGATGCGCGCGGCGATCGACCGCGCGCGGCAACGTGGCAGCGCCGTGGTGTGGCTCGGGGTCAACCAGGAGAACGAACGCGCCCAGCGCTTCTACGCGAAGATGGGCTTCCACCGCGCCGGGGTCAAGACCTTCGACCTCAACGGCAGGGTCGAACACGACTACGTCCTGCGCCAGTCCCTGACCTGATCGAACCTGCACCCGCACCCACGCGACCGCACAGCGGCGAGTCACTCACCGGCGGGCCACACACCGGCCGGGCCCGGGACGACAGACCGACCACACGGCCACAGCGGGCACAGCGGGCACAGAACCACAGCCGGCGCCCCACCAGATGGTGGGGCGCCCGCGTCAGGTGTGGATGCGGTGTGCGGCTCAGACCGCCGACTCGGCAAACCGCGACAGCGCCAGCAGACGCGAGGTGGCACGCAGATACTTCTTGCGGTAGCCGCCGTGCAGCATCTCGTCGGTGAAGACCTCGTCGAGCTTGCTGCCCGACACGGTCACCGGGATGTCGGCATCGTAGAGACGGTCGGCCAGCACCACCAGACGCAGCGCCACCGACTGGTCCTGCGCCGGATGCACACCCTCGATGCAGACCAGCGAGATCCCGTCGACGAGGGCCTTGTACTTGGACGGGTGCAGCTTGGCCAGATGCGTGCACAGCTCGTCGAAGTCGTCCAGGGTGGCACCCGGGGTGGACTCGGCCAGCTCCTCGAGCTCGGTGTCCGAACGCGGTGCGGGGGCCGGCGGCAGATCGCGGTGACGGTAGTCGGGGCCGTCGACGCGGATGGTCTCGAACACCGCCGACAGCTTGCGGATCTCGCGCAGGAAGTCCTGGGCGGCGAAGCGACCCTCACCGAGCTGCCCGGGCAGGGTGTTGGAGGTGGCGACGATCGAGACACCCTTGGCGGTCAGCTCGGTCAGCAGCCGCGACACCAGCATGGTGTCGCCCGGATCGTCGAGCTCGAACTCGTCGATACACAGCACGGTGTGCTGCGACAGCCGCTCGACGGCGTTGACGAAGCCCAGCGCGCCCACCACGTGCGTGACCTCGACGAAGGTCGCGAACGACTTGGGTTCGGGCATCGAGTGGTAGATCGAGGCGAGGAGGTGGGTCTTACCCACACCGAATCCGCCGTCGAGGTAGAGGCCGATCCCCTGCGTGGCCTGCTTGCGGGAGAACAGCCCCTTCTTGCCGCCGCGCGCCTTGCGCGCCCGCACGACGAAGTCACGTGCCTTGGCCACGGCCTGCGCCTGTGACGGCTCGTTGGGGTCGGGGATGTAGCTGTCGAAGCTGACCTCATCGAAGGTGGACGGCGGAACCATCTCCTGGATGAGCTGTTCGGGAGAGACGACCGGGTTCCGGTCGGAAAGACGTGCCACCATGGTGGGCAGCCTAACCAGTGCCTACCCCGGGGAATGATGCTCTACCAGCATAAAGCGATCCACGTCACACCCGACGACGCCGACGAGACGGACCTCTACCGCGTCCTCGCCGACCGTTACCCCCACCCCGAGCGGTACGTCCGCGCCAACATGATCGCCACGATCGACGGCGCGATCTCGGTGTCGGGACGCTCCGGTCAGCTCGGCGGACCCACCGATCGCGCCGTGTTCCGCACCCTGCGCGGGCTCGCCGACGTGGTGCTCGTGGGTGCGGCCACCGCGCTCGCCGAGACCTACCACCAACCGCAGCCGGACCCGCAGTTCAGCGCCCACCGTGGCGCCGGCCGGCCCGCCGCACCGGTGTTGGCGCTGGTCAGCCGGTCGCTGACGATCGACCCCGCCTACCCCCCGCTCGCCCACCCCGACACGCTGGTGCTCACCTGCGCGGCCGCCGACCCACAACGACGGCACGCCCTGACCGCGTCGGGAGCCACCCTCGTCGACTGCGGTGAGGGCACCGTCGACCTCGTGGTGGCCCTGCGTCATCTGGGCGAGCGCGGTCTGACGCGTGTGCTGTGCGAGGGCGGTCCCCGCCTGCTCGGATCGATGATCGCCGCCGATCTGCTCGACGAACTGTGCATCAGCACCTCGCCGATGCTCGCCGCCGGTGACGCACCCCGCATCGCGCTCGGCCCCGACCTGCCGCATCTGCCACGGTTCACGCCCACGCAGATCCTGTCCGACGACGACGGCTACGTCTTCACCCGATGGACACGGGCGGCCCGGTGACCGCACGACCGGCCCACCGCGCCCGGTTGACTACCCTCGCCTTCATGCGGTCGGCACGGAACCCCCTCTCCTCGCGCGTCCCCTCCTCGCGCGGTACGGCACCTGCACGGTCCGTCGTGCCCGCACGGCTCGTCGCCACCGCGGGCCTCGTCGTCACGCTCGGTCTGGCCGGCTGCGCTGTCGGACCCGACCCCGGCCCCGCCCTGGTCCCCGGTGGCGGCAACGGCGGAGGCCCGGCCGCGTCGACCACATCGAGCACCCCCGCCCAGGCACCCACCCTGCAGAAGCCCGGCACCGACCTGGCCTGGGGTGGCTGCGCCGGGGCACCCGCGGCACCGGCCGGGGTCACCCTGCAATGCGCCGAGCTCGACTCACCGGTCAACCCCGACAACCCGCGGTCGACGCTGACGGTGCACTTCACCCGGGCATCGGTCGCCGACACCCCCGCCGACGCCGCGCCGCTGGTCCTCACCGCGGGCACCGACATGCCGTCCTCTCGGGCGCTGCGACTGCTCGCCGACGGCCCGGGCCGCAGCCTGCTGAACAAACACCCGATCGTCGCCGTCGACCGCCGCGGTATCCCCGACAGCACGCCACTGGACTGCCTGACGCGATCAGAACGCGTCACCCTCGCCGACAACGGCCTGACCGCCGGCGCCGACACCGCCAAGCGCATCACCGACCTCGCCGACGCCGCGTCGTCGGCATCCGACGGCTGCACCGAGACCCTCACCCCGGATCAGCTGCAGTTCGGCATCACCGCGGCGGCCTCCGACATCGAGACCCTGCGTCAGCGCTGGAACGTCCCCACCCTCGGGCTGATCGGTCTCGGGGAGGGCTCCGACGTCGCGATCGCCTACACCGCGCTCTACGGCGGGCGCACCGGCCGGCTCGTCCTGGACACACCCACCCCGTTCGGGGCCAACGCCCGCGACGCCGGGGCCGTACGCGCCTCGGGCGTCCAGGCGGCCCTGGTGACCTTCGCCCAGCGCTGCGGCGCCCTCGGCGCCGGCTGCCCGCTCGGCACCGCCGGCGTCGCCACCATGGGTGACGTCCTGACCAAGGGCCGCACCGGCGCACTCGGCGGGCTCTCCGACACCCAGGCGCTCGCCGCGATCACCACCGGACTGGCCCTGGCACCCAACGACACCGCGGGACTGACCTCCGTCGCCTCGGCGATCGCCGCCGCCGACAACGGCGACGTCAAAGCCCTCACCGACCTCGCGAACCAGGCCGAGGAACTGCGCCTGACCGACGGCCAGGTGGTGTCGGTGTGCAACGACGTGACCGGCCCGGTCGGCCAGAACGAGGTCGCCGGCCTGGTGACCGCCTGGACCAAGCAGAACCCGCTCACCGGAACCGACACCGCGCTCTCGCTGGTCCGCTGCAACGGCTGGGCGTCGAGCGAGCCGGTGAACCCGCCGGAGTCGTTCCCGGTGGCACCGCTGGTGCTGCTCAACAGCGGTGACCCGATCAACGGCGGAGAGGGCGTCAAAGGCCTGTCGCCGCTGTTCGCGCGCGCCGGCACCACCCCGGTGACCGTCGACTGGAACGGCCTGGGCTACTCGGTGCTGGCCCGCAGCACCTGCGCCGCCGACGTCGTCGCCCAGTATGTGGCGCACTCCCCGCTGGAAGGTCCCGCCGACCGCGGCTGCCCGGCGTGAACAGGGGTTTGTCGAACGTGGTCGGGGCCACGTAGTACGGTGCGCGGGTGCCCCTTCTCGACAGGTACCTCTACCCGCAGATGAGCGTGCAGCGGATCGTCCCGCTGGTGCTCTGGCCCATCACCATCCTGATGATGTTCCACCGGTCGGTCATCCTCGGCGTCAACGGTGACCGCACCGACGACTTCCGGCCCGTCTACCAGGCCGCGCTGGCATTCCTGAACCGCCAGCCGGTCTACGGCGAGAACCTGAACACCGTCGATCCGCACTACCTGTACCCGCCGTCGGGCACCCTGCTGATGTCCCCGCTGGCGGCGATCGACCCGGAACGGTCCCGCTGGCTGTTCATCGCCGCGAGCGTCGTGGCGCTCGTCGTCTGCGCCTACCTGATCACCCGGCTGTTCGGCTACGCCGCCAACACCTGGGTCCTGCCGACCGTGCTGTTCTTCTTCTTCAGCACCGAGACCGTCGCGCACACCCTGATCTTCACCAACTTCAACTCGTTCGTGCTGCTCGGGATGCTGGCGTTCATGATCCTGATGCGCGGCCGCCACGACTGGTGGGCGGGGATCGCGATCGGACTGACCTTGGCGGTCAAACCGGTCCTCGCCCCGCTCCTGCTGTTGCCGCTGCTGACCCGTCAATGGCGGATCTTCGTCGGCGCCATCGGTGTTCCGCTGCTGTTGAACATCCTGGCGTGGCCGATCTCCGACGACCCGAAGTCGTTCGTCTCCAACACGCTGCCGTACCTGATGGAGGCCCGCGACTACTACAACAGCTCGATCGTCGGCAACGGCATGTACTTCGGTGTCGCCGACTGGCTGATCGTGCTGCTGCGTATCGCGTTCACCCTGATGGCGGTGTTCTCGCTGTGGTTCCTGTACCGCTACTACCGGCACACCGACGAACTGCTGTGGATGACCACCTCGTCGGGGGTGCTGCTGTGCACCACGTTCCTGGTGGGCTCACTCGGCCAGGGCTACTACTCGATGCTGCTGTTCCCGCTGCTGATGACGGTGCTGCTGCCCGGTTCGACGATGCGCAACTGGCCGGCGTGGCTGGGTGTGTACGGCTGCTTCACCTTCGACGCGTTCTACTCCGATCGCTGGGAGCACTTCGGCCGCGCCCTCGAGTACAACAAGGTGACCTGGGGCTGGTCGCTGCTGATGATCGCGGTGTTCTGTTCGCTGCTGTTCCGCTACCTGGACCTGCGCAAGGCCGGGGTGGCCGGCCGCTGGAACGAATGGTCGGCGCCGGCCGCCGCAACCATCCCGGCGACGACGCCGTCCCCGGACGAACTGGACACCCGCAAGGCCGAGACCCCCGCCGTCTGACCGCCGGGCGGTCTGGGCGCCCTGACTTCTGCGAACCCGGACGTCGAACGCCCGGTGAGAGAGCCACGGAATCGGACATCACAGAAGTCTCACACGCCACAGAAGGGCCGCTGTGGGGGCGAGGTCCTGTGGCGTGTGCGGGTGGGGACTCGTACGGTGGGAACCATGACCGATACACCCGCCGAGACCCCCGCTGACACCCCGGCCGAGCTGGCCGATCTCACCGATGAGCAGTGGCGCGAACGCCTGACCCCGGCCGAATACCGCGTCCTGCGGCAGGCCGGTACCGAGGCCCCGTTCACCGGCGAGTACACCGACTCCAAGACCGTAGGCGTCTACCGCTGCCGGGCCTGCAACTCCGAGCTGTTCCGCAGCGAGCAGAAGTTCGAATCGCACTGCGGATGGCCGTCGTTCTTCTCCCCGCTGGCCGGCGAGGCGGTGATCGAACGCTCCGACACGTCGCTGGGTATGCGCCGCACCGAGGTGCTGTGTGCCAACTGCGAGAGCCACCTCGGTCACGTCTTCCAGGGTGAGGGCTACCCCACCCCCACCGACCTGCGGTACTGCATCAACTCAATCAGCCTGTCGCTGGAACCCACCGAGGACTGAACCGGCGAGGCATCGCCCGGCTGCGGCTCGACCACCATCCGGTGGTCGAGCCGCAGCCGTATTCGGTGGTCGAGTATTTGGTGGTCGAACCGCAGCCGTATTCGGTGGTCGACCATTTGGTGGTCGAGCCGGGACCGAGCCCGAAGGGCGAGGACCCGTGTCGAGACCCGGTGACCCGACGGTGTCGGTGACCACCTCGAACGCGAGAAGGGGCCGGTCCGGACGTCATGTCCGGACCGGCCCCTTCTGTCAATCGGGTCGGTCAGTGCGTCACGGCAGGGCCTCGACGAGGGCGTCCACCTCGACCCGCGGGCCGGTGAAGAACGGGGTCTCCTCGCGCACGTGCATGCGGGCCTCGGTGGCGCGCAGGTCACGCATCAGGTCGACGATGCGGTGCAGTTCCGGCGCCTCGAAGGCCAGCAGCCATTCGTAGTCGCCGAGGGCGAACGAGGCGACGGTGTTGGCGCGGACGTCCTTGTAGCCGCGGGCCTGCTTGCCGTGGTCGGAGAGCATCTTGCGACGCTCCTCGTCGGGCAGCAGGTACCACTCGTACGACCGCACGAACGGGTACACGCAGATGTAGTTGCCCGGCTCCTCCCCGGCGAGGAACGCCGGGATGTGGCTCTTGTTGAACTCCGCGGGGCGGTGCAGTGCGACGTTGCTCCACACCGGCTCGCAGACGCGGCCCAGCTGGGTCTCGCGGCGGAACCGGTTGTATGCGGCCTGCAGGTCCTCGATCTTCTCCGCATGCCACCAGATCATGAAGTCGGCGTCGGCGCGCAGGCCGGACACGTCGTAGACACCGCGGACCATGACGTCGGTGTCGGCGAGGGATTTGAAGAAATCCGTGGCGTCGGATTTCACCGCGTCACGATCGTCGCCGATCCCATCGGGTCGGACGGCGAACACCGAGAACATCAGGTAGCGGATGGTCGAGTTCAGTTCGGCATAGTCCAAGCGGCTCATGACCCCATCGTGCCACCGTCTCAGTGCAGGTCGGTGAGCAGGTCCCGGGCCGCACGACCGGCCTGCCCGATACATGCGGGCACCCCGACACCGGCGTAGGACGACCCGGCCAGCGCCAGCCCTGTGGGCCGGTGGCCGAGCACCTCGGCCATGCGGGCCAGATGCCCGGGCGCGTACCGCGGCAGTCCCCCGGTCCAGCGTTGCTGCCACACGTCGATCACGTGCCCGGATGCCGGCGCGACGCCGGCGGCCGCGCAGATCCGGTCGAGGTCGGCCAGGGCCTGGCCGCGCAGCGAGTCGAGGGCGTCGTCGGCGATCGGGGCGCCGTAACGGCCGAACGACGCCCGCACCGACACCGGCCGGTCGGGTCGGCCCAGATGCGCCCACTTGCGGGAGCTGAGCGTGAACGCCTTGGCGTGCAGGTCTCCTCCGGTCGCCACCAGCACGCCCGAATGGGCGGGCAGGTCGGTGCCCGGAGCCAGGGCCAGGGACAGCACCACCGACGACGCCGGTTCCACTGCGCGCAGCGTGGGCGCCAGGTCGGGTGCCTGCGTGGCGAGCAACTCGCCGGCGATCCAGGCGGGGACCGCCAGGATCACACCGTCGTAGGTGGCCTCGACCGGCCCGTGTACCGCCCAGCGGTCGCCGGTACGGGAGAGTCCGGTGACCCGAGCGCCCAGATGCACGGTGGGGCGGGCGGCGTCGACGAGCGCGTCGAGCAGCACCCGGTACCCGCCGACGAGGGTGCCGAACACCGGCCCGGTGCCGGTGGATGCGGCGAGGATGTCGGTGACCGCCCCGGTGAGACTGGTCGCGCCCTGATCCAGACGCAGGGCCAGGGCCGGCAGTGCCTCGCGCAGCCCGATGTCGCCGGCCAGGCTCGAGTAGACGCCGCCGAGCATCGGGTCGACGCAGCGGGCCACCACCGACGGCCCGAACCGGTCGGCGACCAGTTCCCCGACGCTCACGTCGGTACCCGGGCGCCACGACAGCGGCCGGTCGGCCTCGCCGCGGATGCGGTCCACGTCGGCCGGGTCGGCGATACCGGCGACGATGTCGGCGGATGCCGGGATGCCCATGAGAGCCGGGGACGGCAGCGGGTGCAGGCCGCCGTTCGCCCAGATCGCCGGTCGTGCGCCGGTCGGCGCCACCACCCGGTCGGTCAGGCCCAGCTCGGCGACCAGGTCCACCGCCTCGGGGCGGCGCACGATGAACGCCTCGGCGCCCACGTCGACCGGCCGGCCGCCCACCTCGACGGTCTGCAGGATGCCACCGGTCGACTCCCCCGCCTCGAGGATGTCGATCACCGCGTCGTCGCCGAGTGCCTGCCGCAGCCGGAGTGCGGCGACGAGGCCGGACACACCGGCACCGACGACAGCGATCCGGGCGGACATCAGAGTGTGTGGATCAGTTCGACGGCGCGGGTGAGCACCTTCGCGTCGGTGTCGGGGAGCACGCCGTGCCCGAGGTTGACGATGTGGCCGGTGGCGCCGGTGGCGATCGCGGTCGCCCCGTCGTCGAGGACGCGGCGGATCTCACGTTCGATCACCTGCGGCCCGGCGAACAGCACCGTCGGGTCGAGGTTGCCCTGCACGGCCTTGCCCGGACCCACGCGGCGCACCGCCTCGGTCAGCGGCACCCGCCAGTCGACGCCGATCACGTCGGCGGGGGCGGCCATCGCGGCGAGCAGTTCACCGGTGCCGACACCGAAGTGGATGCGGGGTACGCCATAGCCGGCGACCTCGGCGAACACCCGGTCGGTGTGCGGGGCGACGTAGGTGCGGTAGTCGGCCTCGGAGAGGGCCCCGGCCCACGAGTCGAAGACCTGGATCGCGTCCACCCCGGCCTCGAGCTGCACCTGCAGGAAGGTGATGGTGATGTCGGCGAGCCGGCCCATCAGCGCATTCCACACCTCCGGCGCACCGCGCATGAGAGCCTTGGTGTTGACGTAGTTGCGGCTCGGACCGCCCTCGATCAGATATGACGCGAGGGTGAACGGCGCCCCGGCGAAGCCGATCAGCGCGGTCTCCGCCGGCAGCTCGGCGAGGATCCGCTCCACCGCGTGGGCGACCGCCCCGACCTGCGCCGGATCGAGCCGCGGCAGCCCCGCGACGTCGGCCTCGGTGCGGATGGGCGCGGCGATCACCGGGCCGGTCCCGGCCACGATGTCCAGGTCCACACCGGCGGCCTTGAGCGGCACGACGATGTCGGAGAACAGGATCGCGGCGTCGACGTCGTGGCGTCGGACCGGTTGCAGCGTGATCTCGGTGACCAGCTCCGGGTCGAAGCACGACTCGAGCATGCCGTGGTTCTCCCGGATGGCCCGGTATTCCGGCAACGACCGACCGGCCTGCCGCATGAACCACACTGGGCGCCTGCTGGGCGTGGAGCCCTGCGCCGCGGCCACCAGCGGCATGGTGGCGTGGCCTGAACGGGTACGTTGTGAATGCGACATCATCGATCACTCTGCCATGTCGTCCGAATCGACCACCGGCGCGCCTCCGCCCTTCGGCGCAGTGCTGGTCTTACCGTCACAGTTGTGACCTCCTCCGGAGCTCCGACGGAGCCTGCCGACTTCCGCACCGCGGTCGAGTCGCTGCATTCCGCGCGCATCCGACGCGACATCGAGGTCGGGCCGATCCGCCCGCCGCAGCGCCTGGCGCCCTACAGCTATGCGGTGGGCGCGGAGGTGCGCCGCGCCGACGACGATCCCGACGACGACCTGCAGGGCAGCGCCTTCGGGCGGCTGATCCTGCTCTACGACCCCGACGGCCAGGACGCCTGGAACGGGACGATGCGTCTGGTCGCCTACATCCAGGCGGAGGTGGAGGCCGCGCTCGCGGCCGACCCGCTGCTGCCCGAGGTGGCGTGGAGCTGGCTCGCCGATGCCCTCGGTGTCCCGGTCGGTGAGACCGCCAACGACGAGGGACCGGTCCACGTGACCGCTCTCGGCGGCACCGTGACCTCCACGTCGTCGGTGCGCTACGGCGACATCGCCGGTCCGCCGCGCGCCCATCAGCTCGAGTTGCGGGCGTCGTGGACCGCCCCGTCGGCCGAAGGGCTGGGCGCGCACCTGGAGGCGTTCTGCGAAGTGTTGTCGGCGGCCGCGGGTCTGCCCCCGGTCGGTGTCACCGAACTCGGGTCGGCGTGAGCGATCCGGCAGCGCCCGCCGAGGACGCCACCCCCACCACCCCGCTGCTCGAACCGCGCGAGGGCGTCCCGCCCGTGCTGTCGTCGGCCGGGCAGTTCGCCGACGCCGCCGAGCGGCTCGCCGCCGGCACCGGGCCGATCGCCCTCGACACCGAACGCGCGTCGGGCTACCGGTACTCCCAGCGCGCCTACCTGATCCAGATCCGGCGCACCGGATCGGGCAGTTTCCTGATCGACCCGATCGAGGAACCCGACGCACTGGACCCGCTGATCGAGGTGCTCGACGGCCCCGAATGGGTGCTGCACGCCGCCGACCAGGACCTTCCGTGCCTGCGTGACCTGGGTTTCCGCGCCAACGACCTGTTCGACACCGAACTCGCCGGACGGCTGCTCGGGCTGACCCGGGTGAATCTGGCCGCGATGGTCGCCGAGTTCCTCGGCCTCGGTCTGCAGAAGGGGCACGGCGCCGCCGACTGGTCACGTCGTCCGCTGCCACCGGAATGGCTGAACTACGCCGCCCTCGACGTCGAGGTGCTCGTCGAACTGCGCGATGCGATGGACGCCGCACTCGGCGACGCCGAGAAGCAGGAGTGGGCGGTCGAGGAGTTCCGGTACGTGCTGGGGCGTCCGGTCTCGCCACCGCGCACCGACCGCTGGCGGCGCACCGCCAACATCCACACCATCAAGACCGCACGCGGGCTGGCCACCGTCCGCGAGTTGTGGGCGGCGCGGGAGGAGATCGCGCAGCGTCGGGATGTCGCGCCGGGGCGGGTGCTGCCCGACTCGGCGATCATCACCGCCGCCGCAGCCGCCCCGCAATCGGCCGGCGACCTGACCAAACTGCCGGTGTTCGGCGGTCCCCGACAACGCAAGCAGGCCGCGGTCTGGATGTCGGCGATCCTGCGGGCCCGCGACCTGACCGACAAGGAACTGCCGCCGCGTAAGGCGCCGACCACGGGACTGCCGCCGATCAGCCGGTGGGAGCCCCGCAATCCGGAGGCCGCCGCCCGCGCGGCGACGGTGCGGCCGCTGATCAAGGAGATCGCCGAGGCCCACGAGGTACCGGCGGAGAACCTGCTCTCCCCCGACCTGGTGCGCCAGCTGTGCTGGGACGGGGTGCCCGCCCCGATCACCGCCGAGGCGGTCGACGCGGCCCTGGCCGCCGGTGGGGCCCGCACCTGGCAGCGTGCGCTGACCGCGGCGCCGATCGCGGCGGCTATCGCCGGACTGCCCGGCTAGATCACACCGCCACCCCACCGCGAGACCGCTACCCGGGAGACGGATACCCGGGAGACGACCCCCGGCGATGACGTGATGCCAGAACGACGTGGGGCAGCACCCGCCGGAAATGCCCGGCCGGTGCTGCCCCACGTCATCGGTCAGTCCTGGGTGTGTGCCTCTTCGGGGGTCCGGACCTCCTCGGGAGCCCGCGCGACGTCGGGCTCGGAGGCGGTGTCGGCGCGATCCATCCCCGGCAGGGTCTGCATCTCGGAGACCGTCGCGGTGATCGACCGCGCCAGGTCCTGGGCGGTCAGGCCGAGCTCGGCGAGGATCTGGCCGCGCGAGGCGTGGGCGATGAATTCCTGTGGGATGCCCCGGTTCTGGACCGGGACCACCACGTCGGCCGCCGACAGCGCAGCCGCGACCGCGGATCCGACGCCGCCCTGCACACCGCTGTCCTCGAGGGTCACCACGAGCCGGTGACGGGTGGCGAGGTCGGTGATCGACGCGGGCACCGGCAGTACCCAGCGCGGATCGACAACGGTGGCCTCGATGCCCTGGCTGCGCAAGCGGTCGGCGGTGTCGAGGGCCAGCGAGCAGAACGCGCCGACCGCGACGATCAGCACATCGCCGCCGATCTCGCCGACACCCGGGCCGCGGCGCAGCACGTCGACGCCGTCGTCGAGGCGGGTGACCGCGCGGATGTCCTCGGGCACCGCCCCTTTGGAGAAGCGCAACACGGTGGGGCCGTCATCGACGGCGAGTGCCTCGTCGAGTTCCTCGCGCAGCCGGACCGCGTCGCGCGGTGCGGCCACCCGCAGGCCGGGCACGATCGACAGCAGCGACAGATCCCACATGCCGTGATGGCTGGGGCCGTCCGGTCCGGTGATCCCCGAGCGGTCGAGTACCACGGTGACCGGCTGGCGCAGCAGCGCGACGTCCATCAGCAGCTGGTCGAAGGCGCGGTTGAGGAAGGTCGAGTAGATCGCGACCACCGGATGCAGACCGCCCAGCGCCAGACCGGCGGCCGAGGTCATCGCATGCTGTTCGGCGATCCCGACGTCGAACATGCGATCCGGGAAGGCATCCCCGAACGCCGACAGCCCGGTGGGTCCGGGCATCGCCGCGGTGATCGCGACGATGTCGTCGCGGGTGTGCCCGGCCTCCACCAGCGCGGTGGAGAACACCGTGGTCCAGTCCAGCGGTGAGACCGATGTGGCGCGGCCCGTCCTCGGGTCGATCACGCCGGTCGCGTGCATCTGGTCGGCCTCGTTGTTCTCCGCGTGCGCATAGCCCATCCCCTTGCGGGTGACGGTGTGCACGATCACCGGGCCGCCGTAGGCGCGGGCACGGCGGAACGCCGATTCGAGGGCCTCCACGTCGTGGCCGTCGACCGGTCCGACGTATTTGAGGCCGAGGTCGGTGAACATCGCCTGCGGGGCGAGCAGATCCTTGAGGCCGCTCTTCATCCCGTGCAGCACCGCATACGCGGGGTCGCCGACGACGGGCAGTTTGCGCACCACACGGCGCCCCTCGTCGAGGACGCGCTCATAGCTCGGCTGCAGGCGCAGCCCGGACAGGTGGCGGGCGAAGCCGCCGATCGTCGGGGCGTAGGACCGGCCGTTGTCGTTGACCACGATCACCAGGGGGCGGTCGCCGGCGGCGATGTTGTTCATCGCCTCCCAGCACATGCCGCCGGTCAGGGCGCCGTCGCCGACGACGGCCACCACGGTACGGTCGGGCTGGCCGGTGAGGGCGAACGACTTGGTCAGGCCGTCGGCGTACGAGAGTGCCGCCGAGGCGTGCGAGGACTCCACCCAGTCGTGTTCGCTCTCGGCGCGGTCCTGGTAGCCGGTGAGGCCGCCCTGCTGCCGGAGGGTGTCGAATCGGTCGCGGCGCCCGGTGACGATCTTGTGCACGTAGCACTGATGTCCGGTGTCGAAGAGGATCGGATCATGCGGTGAGTCGAAGACCCGGTGCATGGCCAGGGTGAGTTCGACGACGCCGAGGTTCGGGCCGAGGTGCCCGCCGACCGCGGAGACCTTCTCGATCAGGAATCGACGGATCTCCGCCGCCAGCGTCACGACCTGCTCGGACGTCAGCTCACGGAGGTCGGCCGGGGATTCGATCTGCTCCAGCAGCCCCATCCGGTGTCCTCCCTCATCAGTACCCATCCGTCCCAGTCTACGGTCGTCGCCGCGCATGTCTGCGCAGCGGTGAGGTAGTCAGTGGCGTGACGTCGACCGCACCAGTACCGCGATCGCCTCCAGATGGTGGGTCAGCGGGAACGCGTCGAACCCGGCGATCCGCTGCGGGGTGTAGCCGTGGCGCCCGTACAGCCCCAGGTCGCGGGCGAAGCGGCCGACGTCGCATCCGACGTGCGCGATCACCTCCGGCGCGGCATCGGCGAGCTGGGCGATCACCGCGGGTCCGGCACCGGTCCGCGGCGGGTCCAGGACCACGACCTGCGGGGCGGGCAGGTCGGCGATCAGGCGCGCCACCTCCCCTCGGTGCAGGTGGATGCCGGTGTCGGTGGTGAAGGTGTGCTCGGCGGCCTCGAGGGCGCCGGGATCGGATTCGACGACGTGCACCGAGCCCGCCGCGAGGGTGTCGGTGAGGGCGGCCGCGAACCCCCCGGCCCCGCCGTAGAGATCCCAGCAGACGCCGGGCGCGGCGTCGCCGAGGGCCGACCGCACCATGTCGGTGACGGTCGCCGCGTAGGTGTCGGGGGCGGCCCGGTGTCCCTGCCAGAACCCGGCGACCGGGATCTCCCAGCGTCGCGCGCCGACGCGGTGACCGGCCGTCGGCGCACCGGCGACCACCCGCTGCGGGCGGGGTGCCTCGCGGTGTCGGCGACGCTGCTGTGCGGCCCTGCGGTCCCGGGACCGTCCGCGTGACGAACCGCCCCGCTCCGGTCCTCCGCGTGGTGGTCGGCCGCCGCCCGCCGCAGCGGCCGGGACCGGTCCGATCTCGACGATGTGCCGGGTGCCGGTGTCGTCGAGGGTGATCGCGAGATCGCCGCCGGGGGCGTATCCGTCGCCGAGGTCGGCGACCATCAGCGGATCGTTCTGGGCGCACGGATCTCCGGTGACGATGCCGGCACCGCCACGTTCGTGCAGCCCCGGCCGGCCGTCGGCGTCGACGGCGAGCCGGGTGAGGATGCGCCAGCCGGTCGCGCCGCCGTCGAGGGCCCGCACCGCCTCACCGGGCAGCAGCCGGTCGAGCCGGGCGGCGTCGAATCCGCCGATCCGGCCCAGCACGTCGCGCAGGACCTCCGCCTTGAGCCCCCGCACGTGGTCGGGGGTGATGAACGACTGGTCGCAGCACCCGGCGCCGTGGGCGGCCGCAGCGCACAGCTCGTCGATGCGCTGCGGTGCGGGCTCGAGCACGTCGACGGTCTCGGCGGTGAGGAACCTCGGCTTCTCCTCGACGATGCGGGCGGTGACCTGCTCGCCGGGGATCGCACCGCGCACGAACACCGCGCGGCCGTCGTCGGCGCGCCCGACGGCGGTGCCGCCGTTGGCCGGCCGGTCGACGCGCAGGGTCAGCAGGATGTCGGTGTCGGTCACCGGTCGGGACCGCCGAGAGCGCGGCGGGTGTCGCCGGGGGCGTGATAGGCCATGTCCGCCTTTCGATGTTCGGACGACGTGAGCTGCCACGGCACCGAGGTGACCATCACCCCGGGTTCGAACAGCAGTCGCGTCTTGAGCCGCAGCGCGGACTGGTTGTGCAGGATGGTCTCCCACCAGTGCCCCACCACGTACTCCGGGATGAACACGGTGATCACGTCGCGGGGCGACTCGCGGCGCACCCGGCGCACGTACTCGATCACCGGTCGGGTGATCTCGCGGTAGGGCGAGGCGATCACCTTGAGCGGGATGGAGATGTCGCTCTTCTCCCACTCCGACACCAGTTTGCGGGTGTCGCGGTCGTCGACGTTGACGGTGATCGCCTCCAGGGTGTCCGGTCGGGTGGCACGGGCGTACAGGACCGCCCGCTTGGTCGCCAGGTGCAGCCCCGACACCAGCACCACCGAGTGGGTTCGGCTGGGCAGCACCGCGCCCTCGTCCTCGTCCTCGGCGCGTTCCAGTTCGTGCTGCACCGTCGAGTAGTGGTGGTGGATCGCCTTCATCAGGACGAACAGCGCCACCATCGCCAGGATCGCGATCCAGGCGCCCGCGGTGAACTTGGTGATCAGCACCACCACCAGCACGGTGGCGGTCATGATCAGGCCGACGGTGTTGATCACCCGTGACTGCTTCATCCGACGCCGCGCACTCGGGTCGGTCTCGGTGCGCAGCAGTCGGGTCCAGTGCCGGACCATGCCGGTCTGGCTGAGGGTGAACGAGACGAACACCCCGACGATGTAGAGCTGGATCAGGGCGGTGACCTCGGCGCCGAAGGCGACGACGAAGGCGGTGGCGGCCAGCGCCAGGAAGATGATGCCGTTGCTGAACGCGAGCCGGTCACCGCGGGTGTGCAGCTGCCGCGGCAGGTAGCGATCCTGGGCGAGTACGGAGCCCAGTACCGGGAACCCGTTGAACGCGGTGTTGGCCGCCAGGACCAGGATCAGGGCGGTGACGGTCGCGACGAAGTAGAAACCGACCGGGAAACTCGCGAACACCGCGTGTGCGAGCTGGGCGATCATCGCCTTCTGGTGATACCCCTCGGGGGCACCGATCAGGTCGGTCGCCGGGTTCATCACATATTTGGCGCCGATCCGCTCGGCCAGGAACACGATGCCCAGCAGCAGCGTGATGGCGATCGCGCCGAGCAGGAACAGGGTGGTGGCGGCGTTGCGCGACTTGGGTTTCTGGAAGGCCGGCACCCCGTTGCTGATCGCCTCCACACCGGTCAGCGCGGCACACCCCGACGAGAACGCCCGGGCGATCAGGAAGACGAACGCCAGGCCCATCAGATTGGAGTGTTCGGCCTTGATCTCGAAGCCGGCGGCCTCCGAACGGACGGTGTCGCCGAGCAGATAGATCTGGATGAAACCCCAGATCAGCATGCCGAGCACGCCGAGGATGAAGGCATAGGTGGGGATCGCGAGCACCGACCCGGACTCCTTGAGTCCGCGCAGGTTGACCGCCGCGAGCAGCACGATGGCCGCCACACAGAACCACACCCGGTGCTGGGACACGAACGGGATCGCCGAGCCGATGTTCTCCGCCGCCGACGAGATCGACACCGCGACGGTCAGCACGTAGTCGACGAGCAGGGCACTGCCGACGGTCAGACCGGCGGTGGGACCCAGGTTGACCGTGGCGACCTCGTAGTCGCCGCCGCCGGACGGGTAGGCGTGCACGTTCTGCCGATAGCTGGCGACCACCACCGCCATCACCACCGCGACGGCGACCGCCACCCACGGGGTGTAGACCAGTCCGGAGAGCCCGGCGACCGACAGGACCAGGAAGATCTCCTGCGGCGCATAGGCCACCGACGACATCGCATCGGATGCGAACACCGGCAATGCGATGCGTTTGGGGAGGAGGGTGTGACCGAGCCGATCACTACGGAACGGCCGTCCCAACAGCAACCGTTTGGTTGCGACGGACACCTTCGACACGGTGGGCACCACGCCACACTAAGACCTGCGCCACCCGATCACCACAACTGACACGTCGACCCGCGACGACACGCCCCCGGGACCCGGATCGACCCGGGGAACGACACCGCGCGCCGGGATACCGGGCGCGAGGGTAGGTTCATCTCAACGGCGGTCACCGGACGCCGAGACGACCAGCGGCACCCACCGTGCCGAACGGGAGGATGCGACGTGCGGGTAGTCATCATGGGCTGTGGACGAGTGGGATCGTCCCTGGCCGCAGCGATGGAACGCCGTGGACACGAGGTGTCGATCATCGACCGCAATCCGTCGGCCTTCGCCCGTCTCGGGGACGGCTTCCGCGGCCAGACCATCGTCGGCGTCGGCTTCGACCGGGATGTGCTGACCCGCGCCGGGATCGAGCGCGCGGACGCCTTCGCCGCGGTGTCCTCCGGCGACAACTCCAACATCATCGCCGCGCGGGTGGCCCGTGAGACCTTCGACGTCGAGCGGGTGGTGGCCCGGATCTACGACGCCAAACGTGCCGAAGTGTATGAGCGACTGGGTATTCCGACCGTCGCGACCGTCCCGTGGACCACCGAGCGGTTCGTCTCCGCACTCGGTGAGGCATCCACCACCACCGAGTGGCGCGACCCGTCGGGCACGCTCGCCATCGCCCAGCTCGAGATCCATGAGTCGTGGATCGGGACCAACGTGGTCAAGTTCCAGGAACTCACCGGCGCGCGGATCGCGTTCATCAACCGCGTCGGCCATCCGGTGCTGCCGGAGGCGCGGACCGTGCTGCAGCAGGACGACGTGGTGTTCGGGGCCGTGGTCCTGGACAACCTCGCCGAGACCCGCGCACTGGTGTCTGCACCGTTGAGCGGCGAATAGCGGCCGGGCCGAGAACGAGGAGAGACAGATGAAGGTCGCCATCGCCGGAGCCGGCGCCGTCGGACGTTCGATCGCCCGCGAACTCCTGGTCAACAAACACGAGGTGACGCTGTTCGAGCGCAACGCCGGGCACATCGATCCCGACTCGGTACCCGAGGCGCGGTGGATGCTCGCCGATGCCTGCGAGCTGTCGAATCTGGAGTCCGCCGGGCTGCAGTCGTTCGACGTGATGATCGCCGCCACCGGCGACGACAAGGCCAACCTGGTGGTGAGCCTGCTCGCCAAGACCGAGTTCGCGGTCAACCGGGTGGTGGCCCGGGTCAACGATCCGCGCAACGAGTGGCTGTTCGGCGAGGATTGGGGTGTCGACGTCGCGGTGTCCACCCCGCGTCTGCTCGCCTCGCTCGTCGAAGAGGCCGTGTCGGTGGGAGATCTGGTGCGGCTGATGACCTTTCGCCAGGGTCAGGCCAACCTGGTGGAGCTCACCCTGCCACCCAACACACCGCTGGCCGGCCACCCGGTACGCAAGCTGGCCCTCCCCCGCGATGTCGCCCTGGTGGCGATCCTGCGAGGCGGTCGGGTGATCGTCCCCGAGCGCGACGACCCGATCGAGGGCGGCGACGAACTGGTCTTCATCGCCCCCACCGAGGCCGAGGACGCATTGCACGAGTCGATGCAGGTGGCACCGTAGGACGGACGTCGTTGCGACACGCGACGACGCGCGCGACCATCCACTCGACCACCAAACCCAAACGCTGGTTCGACCGCGATAGCCGGGGAACCCACTCGACCACCAACCCCAAACGCTGGTTCGACAGCAATGGCCGGGGAACCCACTCGACCACCAACCCCAAACGATGGTTGAGCCGACGAGGAGCGCAAGCGACGAGACGAGTCGAAACCTCCGCCGCCCAACCTCGGCAGGCGACCACCATCAAACCGGTCACCGACACCGCAAACCCACCAGGCCTCGACACGGGTCCTCGCCCAGAGGCTCGGTCCCGGCTCGACCACCAAACCCAATGGCTGACTGAGGCGACCACCAAACCCAAACGATGGTTGAGCCGACGAGGAGCGCAAGCGACGAGACGAGTCGAAACCTCCGCCGCCCAACCTCGCCAAGCGACCACCATCAAACCGGTCATCGACAACGCAACCGACGACCTGGCCAACCATCGGAAAGAAGGGCGACGGTCAGTCTTCGGTGCCTTGGAGTTCGTAGTACGGGTTGTAGATCACCTTCATGCCTTCGTGCTCGGCGAGGCGACCGCGCACGGTGATCTTGCGTCCGGGTTCGATCCCGGGAATCCGGTTGCGGCCGAGCCACTTCAACAGCACCACGTCGGAGCCGTCGAAGAACTCCGCCTTGACGCCGGTCTTGGCGGCGCGCGAGCAGGTCTCCACCGACCTGAGTTCGCCGTGCATCGACACCTCGTCGCCTCGGCAACACTCTGCGGCGCGCTGGGCACCGGTGGCCTGCGACTCGGCCGCGATCTGCTCGGCGTCGACGTTGCCGAGGTCTTCGGTCAACCGTCGCGTCAGCCGCTTGAGATAACCGGTTGTCGGCATCACAAACCTCCGGGGACGAACTTCGATCTGTAGGAACTCGCCTCAGCGTAGACCCACGTTCTCATGGGGTACAACGCGCGGCATGATCTGTTCATGCCCGCAGATGACAGGAACAGCCCGGACCGTCCAGAAGTGCTGGTCGCGCTCCCCGGAACCGGCTCCGACGCCGACTTCGTCCGCCGCGCATTCGGCCCGGCCGCAGCGGATCTCGGCATCGAACTGATCGGCCTGCAACCCACCGACGACCTGATCGACGGATACCGCCGACGGCTCACCGACATCGCCGACCAGCGGGGCTCGATCCTGGTCGGCGGGGTGTCCATCGGGGCCGCGGTGACGGTGGAATGGGCCCTGGGCGCCGGTGCGGGGCGCTGCGCGGGTGTGTGGGCGGCGCTACCCGCCTGGAGTGGTCCGGCGACCACCGCGGTGGCGGCCGCGAGTGCACGGGCCACCGCGCAGGCACTGCGCGCCGACGGCCTGGATGCGACCGTCGCCGCGATGGCACAGGGCAGCCCGACGTGGCTGGCCGACGAACTCGGGCGGTCGTGGCGGGCGCTGCATCCCGGACTCGTCGTGCAGCTGGAACAGGCGGCCGCCTATCGTGCACCCACGGTCGCCGAGATCGCCGGGCTCACAGTGCCGTTGGGGATCGTCGCGGCCGCCGACGATCCGCTGCACCCGATCGACGTGGCGCGGGCATGGGCCGACGCCGCCGCGCATGCCTCACTCGCCGAGGTGACCCTCACCGCGTGGGGTGAGCAGCCGGAGCTCCTCGGGCGGGCATGCGCACGCGCATGGCAGTCGGTACGTACGACGACGGCCGGGTGATCCCTGTCGGGACCCACCCGGCCGCTCGCACGACTCAGTTCTTGGAACGCCGCCGACGGAAGCGCTGCATGGCCGATCCGCTCGACGGCGGCGCCTCGTCGGCATCGCCGGAGTCGGGGGCGACACCCGCGGCGGTCTCGGCGTCGGAAGCATCGGAGGCGTCGTCGGCGGTGGCCTCGGCACCACCGGCATCGCCCACCGGCGCCTCGGTCACGACCGTGGCCTGCTCGATCTGATCGAGCGCTCCACCCGGGACGCGATCGCCGGCGTCGGCGGGCTGGGCCTGCGCCGTGTCGGCGACCGGCTCGGATGCGGGTACGGGCTCGGCTGCGGCCGGCTCGCCGGCCTCGGCCCCGGTCTCGCCGAACATCTGCTGCTGGGCGGCGGCGACCTGGTCGGCGAGCACCGGCGGTAGCACGATGGGCAGCATCTCCCGCGGCGGCACCGGGTCCTTGCCGCGGCGCACCACGGACTCGGCCAGCACCGCGCGGGCGAGCTGGGCCAGCTGTTCGGCGGCCTCGGCGGGTCCGCTGGCCACGCAGCGCACCATCCAGCGCGGACCGTCGACGCCGATGAAGCGGTGGGCGGCGCCGGGGACCTCGGCGAGCACCTCGCGGCCCCAGTGGCCGTCCTCGACGCTGGTGGTCGCGCCGTCGTCACGCAGGGACGACGCCAGTTCGCGGACCACCTCGCGCCACAGACCGGGCGACTTCGGGGCGGCGAACGCGGTCACCGAGATCCGGCCGACCGGAGTCACCAGATAGACGCCTTCGGGCTGATGGTCCGGGCTCATCTCGACGGTGACCTGCCCGCCCTCGACCACCGGTACCAGCACCGATCCGAGGTCCAGGTGCGAATTGGCCAGCTCTTCGGCCGGCGTGTCCAGTGCCTCGATGTCATACGGTCCGAGCGCCTGCCCGACCCGCAACTCCCCGTCCTGTGCCATCAGCTCCGTCTCTCCTCGCACGACCCGGTCGAACTGCCCGGTCGACCGGTTCGAGGGTAGTCGAGTTCATCCCCGACGACGGTCACCGACCCGGCTCAGCCGACCTGCGGATCACCCAGGATGGCGTGTCCGCCGCTCGATCCGTATCCGCCGGTCCCGCGACTGGTGTCGTCGAGCTCGTCGACCTCGACGAAGCCGGGCAGCTCCACACGCTGGACGAGCAGCTGCGCGATCCGGTCGCCCCGGCTGATGTGGATGGTCTCGGTGGGGTCCAGATTGATCAGGCACACCTTGATCTCGCCGCGGTAGCCGGCGTCGATGGTGCCCGGGGTGTTGACGATCGAGAGTCCGGCACGGGCGGCGAGACCCGAGCGCGGGTGGATCAGGCCGACGGTGCCGACCGGCAGGGCGATCGCGATGCCGGTGCCGACGAGCTGTCGGCGGCCGGCGGGCAGTTCGAGGTCGATGGTCGAACAGAGGTCGACGCCTGCGTCGCCCGGATGTACGCGGGTCGGCAGCGGGATTCCGGGATCGAGCCGCCGTACGCGGATCGGCGGGGTTTCCGGGGCTGTTCCGGCAGGGGTCTCGGCGGGGTCTCCGGCAGGGGAAGGGGTCAGATCAGCGGCCACGCAGGCAGACTACGCTGGTCCTGTGAGTGATCCATCATCGGCGAGCGGCCCCTCGTCCTCCTCCGGCCCCTCGTCCCCCACCGGCACCGTCCGCTTCAGCGAGCGTCTCTACGTGCCCTGGTGGTGGGGGCTGGCCGCACTGGTCGTCACCGGGGTCGTCGGCTACGAGATCTCGTTGTCGGCGCATCGCTCCGCGTGGGGCTACCTCGGATATGTGGGGACCGCGGTGCTGTGTGCCCTGGTGCTGTGGTCGATGAGCCGGACACAGGTGACGGTGACCGCCGACGGCGAGCTAAGCGCCGCGAAGGCCCGGCTACCGCGTGCGGTGATCGGCCGTGCGGCCACGATCCCGGCGACCGCCAAGAGTGCTGCGCTCGGCCGTCAGCTCGACCCCGCGGCCTTCCTGGTGCACCGCGCGTGGGTCAAGACGATGGTGTTGCTGGTGCTCGACGATCCGGACGATCCGACGCCCTACTGGCTGGTGTCGACGCGGCGTCCGGCCGAGCTGTTGAAAGCCCTCGGAGTGCCCGATGCGGCCGAGGCTGTGACCGCACCGGACGAGGGGACTGCATCTGATGAGGATCGGCGATCCGGGTCCGACTAGGACCTGGATCGGCCCGACTCAGGCGCAGTCGACACAGATCATCTCGGAGCCGCTCTCACGGGCGAGACGACTGCGGTGGTAGACGAGGAAGCAGCTGCTGCAGGTGAACTCGTCGGCCTGCTTCGGGACGACCCGAACCGAGAGCTCCTCGCCGGACAGATCGGCTCCGGGGAGTTCGAACGACTCCGCGGTGTCGGTTTCGTCCACGTCGACCGCCGCGGACTGCGCCTCGCTGCGCCGGGCCTTGAGCTCCTCGAGTGAGTCCTCGTTGAGATCCTCGGACTCCGTGCGACGGGGCGCATCGTAATCAGTAGCCATTGTGTGCCTTACCTGGTTGAAGGAGGGCGCCGTGGGTTCGGGCTCGTGACCTGCGAACCGTGGAGCGCGAAGTCGCCGGGATTGTCTTGCCGGCGTCACTACAACGTCATGACCGGTGCGATTCGTTACCCGCCACCCGCCGTACTGTTGTGATATTCATCACATTGTATTGCCATGACCTCCAACAGTTCCAGGAGGGCGGGCGCCCGAAGCATAGAAGAGAGCAGACCTCAAGTCAACATGCACTCCGTCGGGGCGTCCGACGGCATGTCGGCGCCCCCACCCTCTACAGTGGGCGCGTGGTATCGCAGATCACTACCGGCTACCCGACCGATCACAACGGTCGCCCGATCCGCCGCCGCAGTTTCCGCCCCGCGATCATCCTGCTGGCGGTCCTGGTGGTGCTCGCGGTCATCGTGTGGACGGTGGCACTCAGCAACTCGGAGGCCGCCGCGACACCCACCGACTGCAATCAGCCCACCCCGGCCACACCGACGGCCACCGACGCCTCGGGGGCGCCGACGGCCGCTCCGGCGAGCACCGCGGCGCCGACGGTGACCGTCGCCGATCGCGACGAGATGCTGGCAGTGTCCCCGGCCTCACTGGCCACCTTCCAGGTCCGGGTACTCAACGCCTCCACCACCCGCGGTGCCGCACGCTCGGCCTCCGACGACCTCACCCATCTCGGGTTCACCCCGGCCACCGACTCGGCCTACGGCGACGACCCGATCTACCCCAACCACGACCTCAACTGTGTCGCCCAGATCCGGTTCGGCCCGGCGGGCAAGGCTGCGGCGGCAGCGGTGTGGCTGGCCATCCCGTGCGCCCAGCTCGTCGACGACGGTCGCCGCGACACCACCGTCGACGTCGCCCTCGGTGAGCACTATCGCGCCCAGGAGCAGTCGCAGGATGCGCAGGCGGCCCTGGAGGCGCTGCGCTCGGCCGACCCCAAGAGCGACAAGAACGCCGTCGACCCGGGGCTCGTCAGCGCGGTGCACGCACAGAAGTGCTGAGCCCGGCCGGGTCCGACGCGCACCCGGCCGTCCTCACCCACAGGCGCACGACCGCTCAGCGGGGCACGATCACCCAGAGAGACACGGTCACGCGCCTGCGCACACTCACTCGGCGGTGAGGCAGACCCGCGCGCCGATCTCGTCGAGCAGGCCGAGGAAGTCCTCGGCCACCCCGCCGGCCACCGCGATCGTGGGATGCCCGTCGGCCGAGCGCGAATCCGGCGGCGGCAGGATCACCGTCGCGCCCGCCTCCGCAGCGATCAGGCCGCCGGCCGCCCAGTCCCAGGGACTCAGCCCGTGTTCGATGTGGGCGTCGACGGCGCCGCTGGCCACCATGCACAGGTCCAGGGCCGCGGCACCGATCCGGCGCAGGTCGCGCACGCGCGGCAGCATCTGGGCCACCAGCTGCCCCTGCGCCCGCCGACGCTGCGCGTCGTACCCGAAGCCGGTGGCCACCAGGGCCATCTCGACCTGATCGATGTCGTTGCACCGCAGTCGGCGCGGTGACTCGCCCGGCCCGTGCCGGAATGCTCCCCCGCCCAGCGTGGCGGCATAGGTGATCTGCCGGGCGACGTCGACGACCGCACCGGCCACCGACCGTCCGTCGATCTGCGCGGCCACCGACACCGCATAGGCCGGAATGCCGTACATGAAGTTGACGGTGCCGTCGATCGGGTCGATCACCCAGCGCACCCCGGACGGGACGCTGACGCTGCCACCCTCCTCCTCGCCGAGGATCTCGTCGTCGGGGCGATGGCTCCGCAGCAGCGTCCGGATCAGCTCCTCGGTCTCGGTGTCGGCGAGGGTCACCGGGTCGGTCGGGGTGGACTTGGTGGCGACCGCGTCGCTCTGCTCGTGGGTACCACCCTCGCCGGCGACGCCGAACAGTTCCGGCCGTCGCGTCCGCACATGCGCGGCGGCGGCCTCGGCGACGGTGACGGCCACCTCCCCCAGTTCGGCTGCGCGTTCCCGGTCGGTCTGGCTCATCTGTTCCTGCACTCGTCCATGTCAACACATCCGGCCGCCGCACGTGGCGGCGGGCACACCCCGGCGCCGCACCTCACACCGGCCGGCCGCCGCCGGGCGCCGTGTCGACTTCGCCGGGAACCGCGCACACCGCGCCCGCCCTGGATAGCCTGGTACACCGAGGCTTCCGACAACGACAGTCATCATCCGAGAGGATCTCCCATGACCGAACCCGCCGCATCCGACTCGCCGTCCCCCGCAACGCATCTGAGCTTCGGCGTGGACGTCGGGGGCTCCGGCATCAAGGGCGGCATCGTCGACCTCGACACCGGTGAACTGGTCGGCGACCGGTTCAAGGTGCTCACCCCGCAACCCGCCACGCCCGACGCGGTGGCCGCCGGGGTCGCCGAGGTGGTCGCCCACTTCGGCTGGGCCGGTCCGGTCGGCATCACCCTGCCCGGCGTGGTCACCGACGGCGTGATGCGCACCGCGGCCAACATCGACCACGGCTGGATCGGTACGGACGTCTCGGAACTGTTCGGCACCGCCCTCGGCGGCCGGCCGGTGTCGGTGCTCAACGACGCCGACGCGGCGGGTCTCGCCGAGGTCGCCTTCGGGGCGGGCAAGGGCGTCGACGGCGTCGTGATGCTGCTCACCTTCGGTACCGGCATCGGCTCGGCCCTGCTGGTCGACGGCAAGCTCGTGCCCAACACCGAGCTCGGGCATCTGCTGGTCGGCAAGAAGGAGGCCGAGCACATCGCGTCGTCGCGAGTGAAGGAGGTCAAGGAGTTGTCCTACCCGAAGTGGACCGAGAAGGTCTCCGAGGTCCTGGGGACCTACGAGGCGCTGTTCTGGCCGAAGCTGTTCATCGCCGGCGGCGGCATCAGCCGGAAATCGGACAAATGGATTCCGTTGCTCACCAACACCACCCCGGTGGTGCCGGCGACCCTGCGCAACACCGCCGGCATCGTGGGCGCCGCAATGGCCGTCGAACAAGGCCTGAGAGCCTGATCAGAGACGCGACGCGACCCCATTCACCTGGCCTTTGTCACTTGAACGGTGATGGTGTCGTTACAATGGAACGCACCGGTGCCCATTGTGCCGGACCAAGCCCTGATCCGCGACGGCTCACGCTGCCGCGACGGTTGTGAGATTCATCCCGAAAGGTTGTACGTGGCAGCCACCCAAACCCGTCAGGAGGGCGCCGAGGTAGACGACTCGACCTCGACGACGACCACCCCGGCGCAGAAGGCACCCGCGAAGAAGGCCGCCAAGAAAGCGGCGGCCAAGAAGGCCCCCCGCAAGGCTGCTGCCAAGAAGGCACCCGCCAAGCGGACCGCCAAGAAGGCTGCGGCCAAGAAGGCCACCTCGGCCAAGTCCGGCGAGGGGGTCGACGACGGCGATCTCGAGTCCACCTCGATCGACGACATCGACGGTCCCGACGCCGACCTCGACGACGACGTGGAGATCGATGATCTCGACGTCGACGATGACGACGACGCCGAGGACTCCGCCGACGACGAGGAGGAGGACGAGGGCGACGAGTCCTCGACCCCCGCGGCTCCCGCGGCCGCCAAGAAGGCCACCGCCGCGGCCACCGACAAGAAGGGCAAGGACGACGCCAAGTCGTCCGGCGACTTCGTCTGGGACGAGGAGGAGTCGGAGGCCCTGCGGCAGGCCCGCAAGGACGCCGAGCTCACCGCCTCGGCCGACTCGGTGCGCGCCTACCTCAAGCAGATCGGCAAGGTCGCGCTGCTCAACGCGGAGGAGGAGGTCGAGCTCGCCAAGCGGATCGAGGCCGGCCTGTTCGCCACCGAGCGGCTGCGTCGCATCCTGGAGTCCGGTGAGAAGCTCACCACCACCCAGAAGCGTGACCTGAACTGGATCTCGCGTGACGGCAACCGCGCCAAGAACCATCTGCTCGAGGCCAACCTCCGTCTGGTGGTGTCGCTGGCCAAGCGCTACACCGGTCGCGGTATGGCGTTCCTGGACCTGATCCAGGAGGGCAACCTCGGTCTGATCCGTGCGGTCGAGAAGTTCGACTACACCAAGGGCTACAAGTTCTCCACCTACGCCACGTGGTGGATCCGGCAGGCCATCACCCGCGCCATGGCCGACCAGGCCCGCACCATCCGTATCCCGGTGCACATGGTCGAGGTGATCAACAAGCTCGGCCGTATCCAGCGTGAGCTGCTCCAGGACCTCGGCCGCGAGCCGACCCCGGAAGAGCTCGCCAAGGAGATGGACATCACGCCGGAGAAGGTGCTGGAGATCCAGCAGTACGCGCGTGAGCCGATCTCGCTGGACCAGACCATCGGCGACGAGGGCGACAGCCAGCTCGGTGACTTCATCGAGGACTCCGAGGCGGTCGTCGCCGTCGACGCGGTGAGCTTCACCCTGCTGCAGGATCAGCTGCAGTCGGTCCTCGAGACGCTCTCCGAGCGCGAGGCCGGCGTGGTGCGTCTGCGCTTCGGTCTCACCGACGGTCAGCCGCGCACGCTCGACGAGATCGGCCAGGTCTACGGCGTCACCCGTGAGCGCATCCGTCAGATCGAGTCGAAGACGATGTCGAAGCTGCGCCACCCGTCGCGCTCCCAGGTTCTGCGCGACTACCTGGACTAGTTCTCACCACGCTTTCTGTGATGACGGTCTCGCCGCCGGTTACCCCCCTTGTCGGGCGTGTAACCGGCGGCGGTTCTGTTGTAACGGGTGAGTGACGACACAACTCTCGGCGCGTCGGAACAATACGAACCGCCCGAACGTCTGACAGAGTGAGGTTGACGCATCGCCCGGATGTGTCGGCTCTGAAGGAATGGCGCAGAGAGCGCCGGACCGGGACGGAGGAACCAATGCCAGACATCGCGACCACTACCCCGATCTCCATGCCGCTGACCGCATCTGACCGTTGCGATCGCTGCGGTGCGGCGGCGAAGGTACGTGCCGTGCTTCCCAAGGGCGGCGAACTCCTCTTCTGCCGACACCACTTCAACGAGCACGAGGCCCGCCTGGTCGAGATGAGCGCCATCGTGCTCGACGACTCGGCCACCGAACTCGTGTGACCACCCCGAACTGACCCTCTCAGCAGCGAAAGACCCGGCGGATCCCATCCGCCGGGTCTTTCGCTGTGTCGGGGCCGGTCACCGTCGGGTGCTCGGTCGTGGCCGCCGGCGTGTGGCTCGGTCCGGTCTGCTCAGCGCCACTCGCGCAGCGCCTGGATGCGCTCGCGCAGTTGCTCGGCCGACGCCAGGGCCGTGGGCGGACCACCGAGCCGGCTGCGCAGCTCGCTGTGCACCACACCGTGCGGTTTGCCGGTGCGGTGATGGTGCATGGCGACCAGGGTGTTGAGTTCCTTGCGCAGGGCGTGCAGGTTCTCCCCCGCCGCCCGCGGCGACGCCTCGGCCTTGGGCGCCGGTGTGGGTTCGGCGGAGCGTCGCGCCACCTGGCCGTCCTGACGCTGCCGGAGCAGCTGCTTGACCTGGTCGGCGTCGAGCAGGCCGGGCAGGCCCAGATAGTCGGCTTCCTCGTCGCTGCCGGTGAAGGTGGCCGTGCCGAACGACGAGCCGTCGAAGATGACCTGGTCGAGTTCGGCGTCGGCGTGCAGCGACTCGAAACTCTTCTCCTCCTCGCCGGGCTCGTCCTTCTGCTTGTTGGCCTCGGCGATCAGTGCGTCGTCGAGTCCGTCGCTCTCCCGGTGCGGCTTGCCGAGCACGTGATCGCGTTCGGCCTCCATCTGGCTGGCGAGGTCGAGCAGCACCGGCACCGACGGCAGGAACACGCTGGCGGTCTCACCCGGCCGGCGCGACCGCACGAACCGGCCGATGGCCTGTGCGAAGAACAGCGGGGTGGACGAGCTGGTGGCGTACACGCCCACGGCCAGGCGGGGCACGTCGACGCCCTCGGACACCATGCGCACCGCGACCATCCACTCGTCGTCGGACGCCGAGAACTCGGCGATCCTCGACGACGCCTTCGGGTCGTCGGAGAGCACCACCGTGGGGGCCTTGCCGGAGATCGCGGTGATCAGTTCGGCGTAGTCGCGGGCGACGGTCTGGTCGGTGGCGATCACCAGCGCCCCGGCATCGGGCATGCCGCCGGCACGCAGCTGCCGCAGCCGGGTGTGCGCGGCCTGCAGCACCGACGGGATCCAGTCGCCGTGCGGGTCCAGGGCGGTGCGCCAGGCACGGCTGGTGTGCTCGGCGGACAGGGGTTCGCCGAGCCTGGCGGTGAACTCCTCCCCCGCGCTGTTGCGCCAGCTGGCCTGCCCCGAGTACGCCAGGAACACCACCGGCCGGACCACGCCGTCGCGCAGTGCGTCGGCGTAGCCGTAGGTGTGGTCGGCGCGCGAGCGCATCGCCCCGCCCGGTTCGGGCTCGTAGGTGACGAACGGGATGGGCGAGTCGTCGGAACGGAACGGCGTACCGGTCAGCGCCAGCCGGCGTTCGGCGTCGTCGAAGGCCTCGCGGATCGCCTCACCCCAGGACTTCGCGTCACCGCCGTGATGGATCTCGTCGAGGATGACCAGGGTGCGGCGACGTTCGGTACGCACCCGGTGCCGGGTGGGATGCGCGGCGACCTGCGCGTAGGTCAGGGCCACCCCGTGGAAGTCGGTGCTGGTCTGACCGGTGGAGTTGCGGAAGTTGGAGTCGAGCTGGATGCCGACGCGGGCGGCGGCCTCGGCCCACTGGTGTTTGAGGTGTTCGGTCGGGGTGACCACGGCGATCTGCTCGACGGTGCGATCGTCGAGGAGTTCGCGCGCCACGCGCAGGCCGAAGGTGGTCTTACCGGCACCCGGGGTGGCGACCGCGAGGAAGTCCTTGGGGGCGGTCGCGAGGTAGCGGGTCAGGGCGCGCCGCTGCCAGGCGCGGAGCGGCGGACCTGCGGTGGCAGCAGAGACGACGTCTTCGGCAGAGGTCACTGGGGTACTGACTCCGTGTTCGCATGAGAGGAGGCTGGTCGCGCCGCGGGGCGAGAACGAGGTCGCGGCGCAGGGACGCCCGGTGCAGCGCATCGAGCCTCGATCATGCTACCGATCCGTGCCGACAACGGCGTCGGCGACACATGCGGTCCGGGACACACCGCCGTGACACACCAGGTGACAGGGGTATCGCACCGGCGTCGGCCGGGATCAGGAATGCTGTACCCATCAGCACACCACACCGCAACCCGGTCCCCCTGCCGCCCGACGACCATCGGCCGTCCGGGGATGCACCGGTGTCCGACGACGCGGTGACCGATGCCCTGCCGTCCGGCCGGTCCGCCGCCGGGCAGCCCCCGCACGCCGGCGACGGGTCGCCGGACCGTCCGTCCGGGCACGCCTCACCGGCGGAGGATCGTCCGCCGGGACCGGAAGGGAAGCCCCTGCCGGTCTGGCGCAACATCCATCGACTGGTGTGGCGCACCATCGTGAAGTCGTGGGACGACGGCATCGTCGGCTGGGCCGCCCAGGCCGCCTTCTGGCAGGCGCTGTCGTTGCCACCGCTGCTGCTGGGGGTGTTGGGCTCGGTCGGCTACCTCGCCGGCTGGTTCGGACCGGACACGGTCAACGTGATCTCCGACCGCATCATCTCCTTCGCCGACCGCACCTTCTCGGCGAGCGTCGTCGACGACCTGATCAAACCGACCGTCGACAACGTCCTCGGCCGTGGCCGGGTGGGCGTCATCTCGGTGGGCTTCTTGCTGTCGCTGTGGGCCGGGTCGTCGGCGGTGTCGTGTTTCGTCGCCTCGATCGTTCGGGCCCACGATCAGCACGAGGTGCGCAATCCGGTGTGGCAGCGGATCTTCGCGCTGCTGCTGTATGTGGTGTTCCTGGCGGTGGCGGTCCCGCTGCTACCGCTGGTGGCGCTGGGACCGGACTATCTGCGCCAGATCGTCCCGGACTCGTGGGACCCGATCGTCAGCCAGCTCATCGCGTTCGGCTACTTCCCGTTCGTCGCGGTGCTGATGCTGCTCGTGCTGACCACGCTCTACCACCTCGCGCTGCCCAATCCGCTGCCGTGGCATCGACTGGTGGGCGGGGCGATCGTGGCCGGGGTGTTCTTCTGGATCGCCAGCTACATCCTGCGTATCTATCTGGCGCAGATCGTGCGGGCCGGCTACTCCTACGGCGCGCTCGCGACGCCGATCGCCTTCTTGCTGTTCGCGTTCTTCCTCGGCTTCGCGATCGTGATCGGCGCCGAGTTCAACGCCGCACTGCAGTCGATGTGGCCGGCCAAACCGACGATGACGGTGCAGGTGCGCGAGTGGGTGACCACGCAGACCGCGGAGGTGACCGAGCAGCTCAAGACGCTGCCCGAACGCCTGTCCAGCGGTCCGATCAGCCGGCGCCGGCGGGCCGACGACGAGCAGGATGCCGACGACCCGGCCGATCACCGACCGGACTGAGCGGGACCGACCGGACCGACCGGCACTAGTCCTTGCGCATGCGCTTGTAGATCTTCTTGCACTTCGGGCACACCGGCGAGCCGGGCTTGGCGGCACGGGTCACCGGGAAGGTCTCGCCGCAGAGGGCGACGACATGGTTGCCCATGACGGCGCTCTCGGCGATCTTGTCCTTCTTGACGTAGTGGAAGAACTTGGGCCGATCGTCGTCGGAGTGGTCGGTCGCGTCGGCGTCCGGCCGCTCGTCGGTCTTGGTGTCGGACCACTCGTCGAGGTCGGGCCGCTCGATGGTTTCGGTAGACATGTCCTCCATTGTGCGTCACCACACCGGGCTCCGACGACCCCGTCGACCCGCCTGTGCTTTACGCCCCCAGAAGTGGGACAGTGGAGATATGGGTGAACAGGATTCTCCGACCGGCCGGTCCACACGGGAACACGGTGGGTCCGACGCCTTCCTGATCACCGGCGCTCCCCAACCCTACGACGAGCAGCACCGCGCACGGGTTCGGAAGTACCTGATCCTGATGGCGTTCCGGGTGCCCGCCCTGATCATCGCCGGCATCGTCTACAGCTCCACCGGTTCGGGACTGCTCGCGCTGGCGATCATCGCCGCGTCGATCCCCCTGCCGTGGATCGCGGTGCTCATCGCCAACGACCGCCCGCCCCGCAAACGCGGTGAGCACCCCAACTACATGCACGGACCGGAGCACGATGTGCTGGGCCCGGCATCGCTCGGCGCGACGTTCCGGGTGATCGACACGAACGCCACCTACTCCGACGGCACCACTCCCGGCGGCTCCGCCGACACCGACTCGACCCGTGCCGACTCCACCCGCGCCGACTCCACCCGGGCCGACTCCACCCGGACCGACTCCACCGGCACCGGCACGTCCGGATCGGTCCCGACGGGTTCGCCCACCGCCGGCGACCGGACCCGCGATCCCCGCACCGTCGACTCACACACGGTCGACCCGCACCCGGTCGACCCGCACCCGGTCGACTCCCATACCGCGGAGGGCTCCGGCGGCGCCTGATCGCCCGGGTTCCACCCAGGGGATCATCTCAGGAACTTCTCAGACGATCTTCTCCGGCCGAGCGGGATATCCGCAGGCCACAGGCATTCATCCCGGTTCCCGTACCGGGGAACCCCCGGGAACTTTCCCACCCTGACCCGCGTTGGACGAAGTGAACGCACTCAAGTCAGGAGGCCGAATGTCACGCTCCACCGTTACTCGCTCCACTTCCTCGTCCACCACCATCACCGACGAGGCCACAACTTCGGCCCGCCCCGCCATGACCGAGCAGGATCTGGACGCCCAGTCCCCTGCCGCCGATCTCGTCCGCGTCTACCTCAACGGCATCGGCCGCACCGCGCTGCTCAATGCCGAGCAAGAGGTCGAACTCGCCAAGCAGATCGAGGCCGGGCTCTACGCCAAGCATGTGCTGGCGAACCGCAAGCGCCTCTCGGCGGTCAAGAAGCGCGACCTGGCGGTGGTCATCCGTGAGGGTGAGGCCGCTCGGGCGCATCTGCTCGAGGCCAACCTCCGGCTGGTGGTGTCCCTCGCGAAGCGCTACACCGGTCGCGGGATGCCGCTGCTCGATCTGATCCAGGAGGGCAACCTGGGCCTGATCCGCGCGATGGAGAAGTTCGACTACGCCAAGGGCTTCAAGTTCTCGACGTACGCCACCTGGTGGATTCGTCAGGCCATCACCCGCGGCATGGCAGACCAGAGCCGCACCATCCGGCTGCCCGTCCATCTGGTCGAGCAGGTGAACAAGATCGCCCGGATCAAGCGCGAGTTGCACCAGCAGCTCGGCCGTGAGGCCACCGACGACGAGCTGGCCGCCGAGACCGGCATCCCGGCGGAGAAGATCGCCGACCTGCTCGATCACAGCCGCGATCCGGTGAGCCTCGACATGCCGGTCGGCAGTGACGAGGAGGCCCCGCTGGGTGACTTCATCGAGGACGCCGAGGCCACCTCCGCCGAGAACGCGGTGATCGCCGGGCTGCTGCACTCCGACGTGCGGGCGGTGCTGGCCACCCTCGACGAGCGGGAGCAGCAGGTGATCCGGATGCGCTACGGCCTCGACGACGGACAGCCGCGCACCCTCGACCAGATCGGCCGCCTGTTCGGCCTGTCCCGTGAGCGGGTCCGCCAGATCGAGCGCGAGGTGATGGGCAAGCTGCGTCAGGGAGATCGCGCCGAGCGTCTCCGCGCCTACGCCAGCTGACCCGCCGGTTCCCTTCGACCCACTGACCCCGTCGGCGTTCCCACGCCGGCGGGGTCAGTGCTGTCGGGGTGCAGTTTCTCCGTTGCGGTGACCTCGAAGAACCCCAGGACGCGACACCACCAGCCGCCGATCGAGCCACCTACGCTGATCGAGCCGACGAGGAGCGCAGCGACAAGTCGTGTCGAGATCTCCGCAGGCCGAACACGACAGGTGACCACCTCCGAGGTGGTCATCGACACCGGCACCCCTCACATGGGGTTCTTCGTGGGCGCGATCACCTACGCTGATCGAGCCGACGAGGAGCGCAGCGACAAGTCGTGTCGAGATCCCCGCACGCCGAACACGACAGGCGACCACCCGATCGACCCCGGCCGCGCCGGGGCCGCACCGGGGGTCAGGCCAGTCGTCGTGGTCCGGTGTCGGCCTTGTTCGGCACCGGACCGATCCGGATCTGGGCGTGGAGCACCGCGGCGGTCTCGGTGGACACCAGGATCGGGTCGAGGTGGACCTCGCGGATCTCGGGGATGTCGTCGACGAGTGCCGAGATGCGTCGCAGCAGGTCGACCAACGCCTCCTTGTCGGCGGGATGCTCGCCTCGGTACCCGTCGAGCAGCGGCGCCGAACGCGGTGCGGTGACGAGGTCGGCGGCGTCCCGGTCCGACAGCGGGATGGCCCGGAACGCACGGTCGCCGAGCAGGTCGAAGGTGCTGCCCGACAACCCGAACGAGATGATCGGACCGAACGACGTGTCGTCACGCATGGTGATGACGGTGCCGATCCCCTTGGGCGCCATCTTCTGCACGTGGAGTACCGGGTCGCCGGTCAGCTCGATGAGTTCGGCGAAGGCACCGACCACCGCGGTCGGGTCGGGCAGGTCCAGACGCGCACCCTCACGGTCGATCCGGCCACGCCACCCGGCCGAGGTGGCCTTGACCGCCACCGGGAACCCGAGTTCGCGGGCGGCCGCCGACGCCTCGTGCAGGGTCCGGACCTCGCGGAAGGGCACGATCTCGATGCCGTACCAGGCCAGCAGCCGGGCCGCCTCGAGATGCCCGAGGACCTTGCCGGGCTCGTCGGTCTCCTCGACGTCCTGCAGGTCGGCCATCTTCTCCCGCACGAACATCCGGGCCGCGGCGGGGTCGAGGCCGGCGGGCCGGACCACCGAGGACTCGGGCTGGCCACGCCAGCGCGCGTACGCCCACGAGTGGGCCAGGGCCGCGGCCGCGCGTTCGGGACTCGAATACGACGGGATCGATCCCCGTGCGGGCAGACCGTTGGGGCCGGGCCGCATCAGACCCTGCGGGATGCCCTCGACGGCGAGGAAGGTGGTCACGATCGGCTTGGGGCCGTCGGCGTCGGGGGTGTTGGCCGCCGCCATCAGGGCGCGCGCATGCCAGTCGGCGTCCACGGCGACCGGGGGCACGAAGACCACGATGATCGCGTCGACCTCGGGCGCGGCCATCGCCGCGGCGACCGCGGACTCGAACTCCTCCTCCGATGCACCGGCGCCGAGATCGACGGTGTCGATCACCTCGAGCCCTCGACTGCGGGCGGTGTCGGCGGCGATGCTGCCGATCACCGAGGAGTTCCCGATGATCCGGGTGCGCGGGCCCCGCGGCAACGGCTGGTAGGCGAAGATCGTCGCGCAGTCGAACAGTTCGGGGATGGTGTCGACCTGGATGACGCCGGCCTGCTCGAGCACCATCTGCGCGATCCGGTCGTCGAGCGTGGCCGCCGCCGATCGGGCCGCGCGCGCCGGGGTGAGCGCCCCGCGACCGGACTTCACCGCGACGATCGGCTTGGACCGCGATACCCGCTGGGCGATCCGGGAGAACTTGCGCGGGTTACCGAAGCTCTCCAGGTACAGCAGGATGACATCGGTGGCGGCGTCGGTGTCCCAGTACTGCAGCAGGTCGTTGCCGGAGACGTCGGCGCGGTTGCCTGCGGAGACGAAGGTCGACAGCCCGATCTGACGGCGCGCGGCGGTGTCGAGGATGGCGATCCCGAGGGCGCCGGACTGGCAGAAGAAGCCGACGCGGCCGTCTGCCGGGATGCGCGGTGCCAGGGTCGCGTTGAGGGCGGTCTCGGGGTCGTTGTTGGCGACGCCGAGCGCGTTGGGTCCGACCAGCCGCATGCCGTGGGCACGGACCTGTTCGAGGAGCCGGCGTTCGCTGGCCAGCCCGGCCTCGCTGCTCTCGCCGAAACCGGCGGACACGATCACCAGGGTGCGCACCCCTTTGACCAGGCAGTCGTCGAGGACGGCGTCGACCATCGGCGCGGGCACAGCGACCACGGCCAGATCGACCGGGTCGGGGATGTCGCGGACGGTCTCGTAGGCGCGGATACCGCGCACCGACGGCGGACGTTCACGCGTCTGCCGCCGCGGGTTGCCGTGTACCGCGGCGTGACGGGCCGGTACCTTGGCCGCCGCGGCGTCGTCGGCCTCCTCGGCGGGATGGGCGGGCCCGTTGACCGGGAAGACCGGTCCGGCGAAACCTCCGGCGAGGATGTTGGCCAGCAGGGTGTTGCCGACCTTCTTGGGGTCGCGGGAGGCACCGATCACGGCCACCGAGGTGGGCCGCAGCAGGTTGGCGACGCTGCGCGCCTCGGAGGCGCGCTCACGGGCGTTGCGCACCGACAGCAACGCCTCGGTGGGGTCGATCAGGAACTCGACGTGCACGGTGGCACCGTCGAAGGCCCGGGAGATCTGGTATCCGGCGTCGCGGAAGACCGCCACCATGTTGGGGTTCTCGCTGAGCACCTCCGCCTCGAACCGGGTGAACCCGTTCTCGGCGGCCGCACCGGCGAGGTGTTCGAGCAGGACCGGCCCGAGACCACGGCCCTGGTGGTCGTCGGCGACGACGAAGGCCACCTCCGCCGACTCGGGCTTGCCGTCCATCGACAGGCCCTCGTAGATACCGATCGCGATGATCTCGCCACCGAGCACCGCGACGAGGGCGACCCGCTGGTTGTGGTCGACGGTGGTCATCCGCACCACCTCGCGGGGCGGCAGCGTCGGGGTGGGCCCGAAGTAGCGCATGTAGCGGGTGCGCTCGCTGAGGCCGGCGTGGAACCGCACCACCCGGTCGGCGTCGTCGGGGACGATCGGCCGCAGGTGCACCACACCGCCGTCGGAGGCCAGCACGTCGGCGATCCAGTGCCGCGGGTAGTCCCAGGGACCTCGGGGGGTCGCCTCGTCCGTACCGGCGATCGGGGATGCCTGCTGGTCAGTCACGGGGGTCCTCCGGGTCGAGTCCGTGTAGGGGAAGAACGGCCTTGCGCGTAGCCATGATCGCACGGTCGGTCTGCCGCAGGGCCGACTCGGCGACCCCGTCCGGCGGCTGCTGGCCCGTATCGCCGTCCCAGGCGGGATAATTCACGTCCGCGCCCGTGTCCCCCATCACCGTCTCGGGTGGCCGCGCATAGTCCGAATGCACCTGAGTGGAGATCTGTTCTGCTGTGGCACACCATGTTTCGTCGATCTGGGTGGTGACGTCGACATCCTTGTCCAGAACCACACCGATCATGTGTGACCAGGATCGCGGTACGACGTTCACCACGCCGTAACCGCCGCCACCGACGACGATCCACCTTCCCTCACAGTGTTTCTCGGCGAGCTCACGCATCGCGATCATCGCCTCCCGCTGCCCGTCGACGGTCAGCGACAGATCGGTCAGCGGGTCGGCCCGGTGCGAGTCGGCACCGCACTGGCTGATCAGGATCTGCGGCCGGAACGCCGCGATCACCGACGGGACCACCGCATGGAATCCGCGTAGCCACATCCGGTCCGAGGTGTCCGGCATGAACGGCAGGTTGACCGCGGTGCCCTGCGCGTCGCCGTCACCGACCTCGATGGGCCATCCGGTGCCGGGCCAGAGGGTGGCCGGATGCTGGTGCAGCGAGACCGTCAGCACCCTCGGATCGGCGGCGAACTCCACCTGGACACCGTCGCCGTGGTGGGCGTCGATGTCGATGTAGGCGATGCGGTCGTAGCCCTGCTCGAGCAGCCACCGGATGGCCACCGCGCAGTCGTTGTAGATACAGAACCCGGCGGCGCGTGACTTCATCGCGTGGTGCATGCCGCCGCCGATGTTCACCGCCCGCCGCACCGACCCGGAGTGCACCGCCTGCGCCGCGGCGAGGGTGCCGCCGACGAGCAGCCGGGCCGCCTCGTGCATACCGTCGAACACCGGGTTGTCGCTGTCGCCGAGGCCGAACAGCCGCTCGAGCAGCGGCCCCGACAGCGAGGCCATACCGGACCCGACCGCTCGCACCGCGTCGATGTAGTCGCGCGAGTGCACGACGGTCAGGGCGTCGTCGTCGATCTGCAACGGCGGGGTGAGGTCGACGTCGTCGAGGATGCCCAGACTCTGTGCCAGGGTCATCGTCAGCGCCAGCCGCACCGGGTTCATCGGGTGGGAATGTGCCCACCGGTAGGACAGAAAGTCCTCACTCCAGATCACTGCGGCGTTCATCGAGGACCCTCCTGGCTCAACACCCCCTCAGGCTAGTGGGTGATGAGATCCAGATGCTCAATTCGGCCCCCGAGCGAGGTCCCTCACAGCCGGGGGCCGCTCGCGCGGTGCGCCACTGACACGGTGCGGCCGCCGGATCGTCCGGACCGTCGGATCCGCAGGGTAGCCTTGATGGCGACGAAGGGACTGCGCACAGTGAACGATCTCGTTGACACCACTGAGATGTACCTCCGGACCATCTACGACCTCGAAGAGGAAGGCATCGTGCCACTTCGGGCACGCATCGCCGAGAGGCTGGAGCAGAGCGGACCGACCGTTTCCCAGACGGTCGCCCGAATGGAACGTGACGGACTGCTGCGAGTGGCCGGTGACCGGCACCTCGAGCTCACCGACAAGGGTCGCAACCTGGCGATCGCCGTGATGCGCAAGCACCGGCTGGCCGAGCGGCTGCTCGTCGACATCATCGGGATGCCATGGGATCAGGTCCACGACGAGGCGTGCCGGTGGGAGCACGTCATGAGCGAGAACGTCGAGCGGCGCCTCCTGCAGATCCTCGACAACCCGACGACCTCGCCGTACGGCAACCCGATCCCGGGCCTGGAGGCGCTGGGCGCGGATGCACCGTCGCTGAACGACACCGCCAGCCGCCTCGCGGATCTGCCGCAGGGCGAGCCGGTCGCGGTGATCGTCCGACGCCTGGCCGAGCACGCCCAGTCCGACCGCGAACTGATCGCCGAGCTCCGGGAGGCCGGTGTGGTCCCCAACGCGCGCGTGACCGTCACCGTGTCCCCGCAGCACGTCGAGATCGACACCCCCGGACACGACGGTCTGGTGCTGTCGAGCGAGATGGCGCATTCGCTCTTCGTCGACAAGGTCTGACGCACAGGGCATCCACGACGGACGGTGGCCGGGTGAGCGAGCGATGGTCTCCCCGAACCCGGTCACGCCGTCCGGTCCAGGGTGATCGCGGGTAGTTCCACGCCGAGGGCGGCGGCCGCGGCCCGGCTCTCGGAGATCATCTCCCACAGCATCTGCGGGTGTTCCCCGCTCCGGAGTGCGGAGTCGAGCAACTCCGCCAGCCGTGCGTGCGGGTCGGCCTCTCGCGCGATGTCGATCGTCACCCCGGCATAGCTGCCCTCGCCGGCGATGTAGTACAGGTGGCCGAGCAGCGTCGCCGCCTGCGCCCGGCCGTGTCCGGTCAATCGCCGGGTCAGCATGCGCCACAACCATTCCGCGTCCATCCGCAGGTCGGTGACCGCGCACGCCAACAGGGCATCACGCACGGCCGGTGTGGTGATGGCCAGTTCCAGTTCCGACACCGTCGGGCAGTCCAGGCGGGGTCGGCTGCGCAGGACACCCATCACCGTCGCGAGCAGTGCCCGCCGGTCCCGGGTGATCCGGTCACCCCAGACCGGGTCGAGTTCGGTGATCCCGACGAAGTCGGTGATGTCACCGAACCCCGTGATCGCCGTCTCGGCACGGGATCGCACTCGATACGGTCCGGTCACCGCACAGTCCTCGGATTCGCAGTGCGGCAGCGGTGCGAGCATCTCGGCGATCTCCGAGCGCCGGGCGAGCAGGCGTCGCCCGGTGTCGACCGCATGCCGTACGGCGGTCGGCGCGATGTGCGGGTCGCCCATCGTCCCGGCGATCCGCCGGGCCGGCCACCCGCGCACGTCGCGTCCGGCCTCGCCCACACCGGTCTCCACCCGCGACGGGCCCTCGCCCTGCCAGATCAGCTCCCACGGGGCGTGCTCCTCGAACTCGGTGACGACGAATCCGTGGGCGATACCGCCTGCGGCGGCGAAGAAGCCGTCGGCGGTGGCCAGCACCCGGTGGTAGCGCTCGTCCCGCGGGGAGAAGCGGTTGTCGGCGATCGCCCCGACGATGAACTCCGGGGCCTGGCCGGCGACGATCCGGCCGAGCCGGTCGAGTACGGCGAGCAGATCGTCGTCGGGCCACCCGTCGGACCCCAGCGACAGGTCGTAGCGCATGGTGGCGTGCACCCGGTTCTGCTCCCGCATCGAGATCAGCACCAGTGACGACTCCGGGATGAAGCCGAGCAGGCCCGGGACGGCGGTCAGCAGGCCGGTGGCGGTGGGCCGCGACGATGCCGGCCGTGGGAGGTGATGTGGCTGGTTCATGCGCTCATCGTGCGGTCCCCCGCCGTCGAGGGGGATCGCCGTCGGCGCCGCGCCGACCGGTTGTCCACAGCCACCGGGCCGTGCACAGGCGCCGGCTCAGCCGAAGGCGCGTGTGACCGCCACGGTGAACAGTGAGTCCAGGTCGGATGCCGGGGGTACCTCGGTGCCGGGCCAGCGCTGCTGCGCATACACCCGGACGCTTCCCCGCTGCCCGATCAGGGTCCGACTTTTGACCTGGGTCTCGGCGCCGGCTCCGGGCGCATCGGAGGTCACCTCCCGCACGATCTCGGTGGTCGCGACCCCGGACAGGCCGGGGTCGTACACGTCGGTACCGACGTGCACGACCATCTGCCCGCCCCCGACGGTGTATCGCGCGCACCGCCGCGCCTGGTCGTCCACCGACGACAGATCGTCGTCGGAGTAGGCGACGGCGGCGGTGAACGACTGCGGGCCACCGGCCGGGATGACCTGCAGCACCACCGCCCCGGTGGGATCGAGGGTCGGCGGGGTGCAGTCGGCGGGATCGACCGCGGCCGGGTCACTGCCGGTCAGGCCGCCGAGTGCGAACCCGACGGCCGGTTGCGGGACCCGGGTGGCACCGGGCACCGGGAAGTCGTCGGCGGTCACCGCGAGCGGTGAGAGATCCTCCCGCGCGGGTACCGCCCGACCGTCGACGCCACATGCCGCGACCACCGTCACCGCGAGCGCCGCCACCGCGATCACCCCGGTCCGGCGCATCCTGCGCCCCCGATCCCTGCTCACACCACCAGTCCTCTCTCCGACCGGTAGGTCACCGATCCGGCCCGACACACCGATCCACACCGGCCCCCGAGTCCGCCGGCACACATCTGTTTCCCCCAACCGTGCCACCGGCGTCGCGCCCCGCGTGCCCCGACACACCGGCCGATCCACGGCGAGTCGGGAATCGTGCCCGCCGATGTGACGTTGGACCCTGATGAGCGGGGGATCTTCTTCCTTCGTGACCAATGCACGACCCTGCGACCTGCATGATTGGTCCCGGATGTGGCGGATGCGAGACAATCACCGACATATCCGGCCGCTGACACCGAGGAGCGACGACATGGACGAGCACCCGACCGGGGACAGCTCGTTGTACGAACTGGCATTTCCCGCGCCGCACATGAGCCGAGGCGACTCCGAGACCGGCCCCGTGCTGGTGCATGCCCTCGACGGTTTCGCCGACGCCGGACACGCCGTCGCACTGGCCGCCGCCCATCTGCGCGACACCCTGGAATCGGATCTCGTGGCGACCTTCGACGCCGACGAACTGATGGACTACCGGTCCCGGCGTCCCACCATCTCGTTCAGTGGCGAGACCTTCACCGACATCACCATGCCGCAGCTGACGCTGCACGCCGTCCGTGATGCCGGGGACAAGGTGTTCCTGTTGCTGTCGGGTGCCGAGCCGGATCTGCGGTGGGAGAGGTTCGGTGAGGCCGTCCGCCGGCTGGCCGATCATTTCGGCGTCAGCGACGTGGTGGGCCTCAACGCGATCCCGATGGCCGTCCCGCACACGCGCCCGGCCACCATCACCGCCCACGGCAACGACCCGGAATCGCTCGGGGACCTGCCGCGGTGGGGGTCGGCGATGAAGCTGCCGGCGAGCGCATCGATGCTGCTGGAACTGCGTCTGGGCGAGCACGGCCGACGGACCACCGGGCTGTCGGTGCATGTGCCGCACTATCTCTCGCAGACCGACTACCCGGCCGCGTCGGCGCGACTGCTGACCGCGGTCGGCGACTACACCGGCCTCGATCTCCCGGTGGCCGCACTCGACGTCGCCGCCGAGCGCGTCCGTGAACAGGTCGACTCCGAGGTCAGCGGCAATCCCGAGGTGGAATCGGTGGTCAAGGCGCTCGAGCAGCAGTACGACGCCTTCCAGGAGGCCCAGACCGAACGCGCCTCGCTGTTGGCCACCGAGGGCTCGCTGCCCAGCGGTGACGAGCTCGGCGCCGAACTCGAGCAGTTCCTCGCCGGCCTCAACGGTGACGACCAGACCGACGGTCCCGACGACACCCCGGGTGGTCGGCCATTCCCGATCTGACCGATATCGCCGATCCGCTCGCACCCGTATCCGGGGACGACGACGCCGCGTTCGACCGGTTCACCGAGTGGTGGTCCGGGCGCGGCATCGACTTCTACCCGCACCAGGAGGACGCCCTGCTGGAGCTGATCTCCGGCAACAACGTCATCCTGGCCACCCCGACCGGCTCCGGAAAGTCGCTGGTGGCCTCCGGGGCGATCTACTTCGCCCGCTGTCACGGGCGGCGCGCGTACTACACCGCCCCGATCAAGGCGCTGGTCAGCGAGAAGTTCTTCGACCTGTGCGATCAGTTCGGCGCCGACTCGGTGGGCCTGCTCACCGGTGACGCCGCGGTCAACGCCGACGCCCCGATCATCTGCGCGACCGCCGAGATCGTCGCCAACCTCGCCTTGCGCGACGGCCCCGACAGCGACATCGGGGTGCTGATCGCCGACGAGTTCCACTTCTACGGTGAACGCGACCGCGGCTGGGCGTGGCAGGTACCGCTGATCGAACTGCCCGACACCCAGTTCCTGCTGATGTCGGCCACACTCGGCGACGTCTCGTTCTTCGTCGACGACCTGACCCGCCGCACCGGACGGCCGACCCGCGAGATCGCCGGCGCCCAGCGCCCGGTCCCGCTGGAGTACGCCTACGCGCTGACCCCGATCCACGAGACCATCGAGGACCTCATCGACCGGGGCCGGGCACCGATCTACGTCGTGCACTTCACCCAGGCGGCCGCCGTCGAGCGGGCCCAGGCGCTGCTGTCGGCGCGGATCTGCGACAAGGCCGAGAAGGCCGCGATCGCCGAGGCCATCGGCGACTTCCGGTTCAGCACCGGCTTCGGTTCCACCCTGTCGAAGCTGTTGCGCGCCGGGATCGGTGTCCACCACGCCGGGATGCTGCCGCGGTATCGCCGCCTCGTCGAACGCCTCGCCCAACGCGGGCTGCTGAAGGTGGTGGCCGGCACCGACACCCTCGGGGTGGGGATCAACGTGCCCATCCGCACGGTGCTGTTCGCCGGGCTCAGCAAGTACGACGGCACCCGGGTGCGCCGTCTGCGGGCCCGTGAGTTCCACCAGATCGCCGGTCGGGCCGGCCGGGCCGGCTTCGACACCATCGGCTACGTCGTCGCCCAGGCCCCCGAGCACGATGTGGAGAACGCACGCGCGGTCGCCAAGGCGGGCGACGACCCGAAGAAGCTGCGCAAGCTGGTCCGCAAGAAACCCCCGGAAGGATTCGTCTCGTGGGGCGAGAAGACGTTCTACGCACTCACCGAGGCCCCCGACGAACCGCTGCGCTCGCATTTCCAGATGACCACCGCGATGCTGCTGGAGGTGCTCGGCCGCCCCGGTGACTGCTTCGTCGCGATCCGGCATCTGCTCGAGGACAACCACGAGCCGCGGGACCGGCAGCTGCGTCACATCAAGCACACCATCGCGGTCTATCGCGATCTGCGCAACGCCGGGATCGTGGTGCGCCTCGACGAGCCCGACGAGGACGGCCGCCAGGTCGCGTTGTCGGTGGACATGCCGGAGAACTTCGCGCTGACCAACCCGTTGTCGGCGTTCGCGCTGGCGGCGTTCGAACTGCTGGACCCGGCGTCGTCGACCTACGCCCTCGACGTGGTGTCGGTGCTGGAGTCGACCCTCGAGGACCCGCGGCCGGTGCTGCTCGCCCAACGCAAGGTGGCCCGCGATGCGGCGATCGCCGAGATGAAGGCCGACGGGGTCGAGTACGAGGAGCGGATGGCGCGACTGGAGGAGATCTCGTGGCCGCGCCCGCTGGCCGAGGAGATCGAGTACGCCTTCGGCGTCTACCGCCGTGGGCATCCGTGGGTGTCGTCGTTCCCGCCGAAGCCCAAGTCGGTGCTGCGCGAGATGCTGGAGAAGGCGATGACCTTCACCGAACTGATCTCCGCCTACGGACTGGCGCGCAGCGAGGGCATCGTGCTGCGCTACCTCACCGACTGCTATCGCGTACTGCGGCAAGGACTTCCGTTGGCCGTGGCGACCGACGAGATCGAGGACATCACCGACCGGGTCGGCCAGATGGTGCGTGAGGTGGACTCGAGCCTGCTCGACGAGTGGGAAGAACTCGCGAACGCCGGTGACCGATGAGGTGTGCAACACCGGTCGGACGCCGGATGCGGTCGGCCCACCCCGGACCGTCGCGGCTGCCCGTGCGCCGGCCCCTGCCGGTGATCGGCTGGTTCGAGCGGGGTCCGGCGTCGGCCGGCGGATGGCCGGCCGTCGAGGATCCGTCGGCCGCGGCCCTGCCGAAGCCCGGCGACGCCGCGGCCGGTCTCGTCGCCGATCCCGCGGTGGTGATCGTGACCGCGGCCGACGACACGTCCGGCGAACTGCGCCAGACACCGCTGATGCGGATCGAGCACGACGGTGTGTACGCGGTGGTCGCGGTGCGCGAGGACACGCCACGCGAGGACACCCCGCACGAGGCGGGCTGGTACCGGGTCCTGCTCGCCGAGCCGCGCGTACAGGTGCGCGACGGCGACCACGTCGGCGAGTACCTCGCACGTGAGGTGTCCGGTGCCGAGCGAGAGTTGTGGTGCGAGCGTGCGGTGGCGGCGTGGCCGGCCTTCGCCGACCACCTGGCCGCCGCCGATCACCTCTTCCCGGTCTTCGTCCTCGAACCGGTCTGAGCGGCCACCGGCACGATCGCCCCGCCCCGGTCCACGAGGTCGGTGATCACCGCAGCCAGCCGCCGGTAGGGTTCCTCACGGCCCGACGACGCCCGGAAGACCAGCCCGATCCGTCGCCCCGGTCGTGGCCGGGTGAACGTGGCGGTGGCCAGTTCCCCACTGGCGGTTTCGGATTCGACGGCGGTCGCCGGGATCAGGGTGACCCCCAGACCGCCTTCCACACACTGCACCGCGGTGGCCAGCGAGGCCGCACGGGTCTGCCCGAGATCCGGCGACACCCCGGCCAGACGGCACACCTCGAGCGCCTGATCACGTAGGCAGTGCCCCTCGTCGAGCAACAGCAGCGGGAGGTCGGCGAGCGTCGTGGGGTCCACGCGGCGACGCCCCTCGAGCGGATGCCCGGACGGCAGTGCGAGTACGAAATCCTCGTCGTACATGGGGATCTCGGCGATCCCGGCGGTCTCGGCAGGTAGTGCGAGGACGGCCACGTCGAGGCTGCCGTCACGCAGTGCGGCGAGCAGCCGTGCGGTCTGGTCCTCCACCACCTGCAGCCGGATGTCGGGCAGGGCGGTGGCGATCCCGCGCAACACCGTGGGCAGGATGTAGGGCGCCACGGTGGGGATCAGTCCCAGTCGGATCGGCCCGGTGAGCGGGTCGTCGGCCCCGGCCGCCGCGGCCAGGAAGTCGTCGGCGGCATCGGTGATGGCGATCGCCTTGCCGAGCAACGACTGCCCCTCCGGAGTCAAGAAGACACGCCGGGTCGTGCGATCGATGAGTTTGAGCCCGAGGCCCGCCTCAAGTCCCGCCAGGGACTGCGACAGTGAGGGTTGACTCACCCCGAGTTCTTTTGCTGCAGAACCGAAATGGTGAGTGCGAGCAAGGGCGACAAAGGCGCGTAGTCCGGCCAGACCGGGCTGATAACTTTTATCAGTCATACCTATCAGTATAGTGCCAATCATCACGTTTAACTTTTACCGATCTGGGCGCACAATAGAAGAGTCATCGAAACGACACGTCGTCGTAGTTGTACGACCGTGCCGAATAACCACCACGAAGGAGCGAGAGCACACCATGGCTTTGCTGACGATCGGCGACCAGTTCCCCGCCTACAACCTCACCGCGGTGATCGGTGGTGACCTGTCCAAGGTCAACGCCCAGCAGCCCGACGACTACTTCACCACCGTCACCAGCGACGACTACGCCGGCAAGTGGCGGATCGTGTTCTTCTGGCCGAAGGACTTCACCTTCGTCTGCCCCACCGAGATCGCCGCGTTCGGCAAGCTGAACGACGAGTTCGCCGATCGTGACACCCAGGTGCTCGGCGCCTCGGTCGACAACGAGTTCGTCCACTTCCAGTGGCGCGCACAGCACGAGGATCTCAAGACCCTCCCCTTCCCGATGCTGAGCGACCTCAAGCGCGAGCTGGTCGAGGCCACCGGTGTGCTCAACGCCGACGGTGTCGCCGACCGCGCGACCTTCATCATCGACCCGAACAACGAGATCCAGTTCGTGTCGGTCACCGCCGGCTCGGTGGGCCGCAACGTCGACGAGGTGCTGCGCGTGCTCGACGCCCTGCAGTCCGACGAGCTGTGCGCCTGCAACTGGCGCAAGGGCGACCCGACCATCGACGCCGGCGAACTGCTGAACGCCAGCGTCTGAGAGGAACATTCATGAGCATCGACAACCTCAAGGAAGCCCTTCCCGAGTACGCGAAGGACCTCAAGCTCAACCTCGGCTCGATCAGCCGCACCACCGTGCTGAACGAAGAGCAGCTGTGGGGCACCCTGCTGGCCACCGCCGCCGCCACCCGCAACGCCAAGGTGCTCTCGGAGATCTCCGACGAGGCCGCCGACAACCTGTCGGCCGAGGCCTACAACGCCGCACTGGGCGCCGCGTCGATCATGGGTATGAACAACGTGTTCTACCGTGGCCGCGGCTTCCTCGACGGCAAGTACGACGACCTGCGTCCGGGCCTGCGGATGAACATCATCGGCAACCCCGGCGTCGACAAGGCCGCCTTCGAGCTGTGGTCGTTCGCGGTCTCCTCGATCAACGGCTGTGGACACTGCGTCGCCGCACACGAGAACACCCTGCGCGAGGCGGGCGTCGACCGTGAGGCGATCCTCGAGGCCCTCAAGGTCGCCTCGATCGTCGCCGGCGTCGGCCAGGCCATCTCGACCACCGAGGTGCTGGCCGGAGCCTGATCCCCCGCCACACCGCACAGCACCGCGCCCGGTACCCGGAGAACCCGGACACCGGGCGCGGTGCTTTTCTGCCGTTACCGCCCGGCTCGGGTCACGACCTCGGGTCCGGTCGCGACTCGCGACCGGACCCGAC
>NZ_BCNF01000040.1 GCF_001485495.1 Gordonia desulfuricans NBRC 100010
GGGTCACGACCTCGGGTCCGGTCGCGACTCGCGACCGGACCCGACTCGCGACCGGGCCCGACTCAGGACAGGGCGGCGCGCATCCGGTCGGCGAGCTCGCCGGTCTCCTCGGTGGTCATCACGAACGCGGGCGAGATCTGCAGTGCCCCCTGGCCCGCCGCGCGTCCGCTGACGCCGTGCCGGCGCAGGGCCAGGACCATCTCCGGTCCCCGTGACGGATCGGCCAGCTGCACCGCGCTCACCGCGCCCAGACCGGTGCGCACCTCGGCCACCGAGTCCAGATCGGCCAGCGGTGCCAGCGCCGCCGCCAGATCCGACTCCAGGCGACTCGCCTCGGCGAGCAACCCCTCCCGTTCGATGATGTCGAGATTGGCCATCGCCGCCGCGGCCGCACCCGCGTGGCCGCCGTAGGTGTAGCCATGGCGCCACCACACCCCGCCGCCGAAGAACGGCTCGGCGATGTGCGGGGCGATGAACACCGCACCCATCGGCACGTACCCCGACGTCAGCCCCTTGGCCGTGGTCATCAGATCCGGCTGAAGATCGAAACGGGTCGACGCGAACCAGCTGTCCCCACCGATCCGGCCGAATCCGGTGACCACCTCGTCGACGACGAACAGCACGTCGTGATCGCGGCAGATCTGACGGACCTCGGCGAGATATCCGGCCGGGGGCAGATAGACCCCGCCGGCACCGATGATCGGCTCACAGAAGAACGCCGCGACGCGGTCGGCACCGACCCGCTCGATCAGCCCGAGCAGACTCTTGGCGTCGTCCCAGTCGACGGTCAGGGTGTCGTGCATGAGTTCGCCGTAGCCCTCGTGGTTGACCGGGATCCCGGCGAGGGATGTCCCGGCCACGTGCATGCCGTGATAGGCCTTGGTGCGTCCCACGAGCAGCGTCTTCTCGGGGCGTCCGCGCTCCACCCAGTATCGGCGGGCGAGCTTGGCGGCGGTGTCCACCGAGTCGCTGCCGCCGGAGGTGAAGAAGATCTTGGAGCCGGGTACCGGCGCGAATCCCGCGAGACGGTCGGCGAGCGCATCGGTCACATCGGCGGTCAGATCACCGAACCCCGAGTAGTGCGCCAGCCGCCCGAGCTGCGTCGCCACCGCGTCGCCGATCTCGGTGCGCCCGTGACCGACGTTGGCGAACCACAGACCCGCGGTCGCATCCAGATACTCATTGCCCTCGACGTCCCAGACGCGGGTGCCCTTGCCGTATGTCAGGACGCACGGTCCCGTCGACGACACCGCACCCATATCCGCGAACCCATGCCACAGCGAACCAGCCATGGCTCCATCATGCCGGGGCCCGCCGGGCGACGCGGGGCCGGGACCACCCGGTCCCATATCCTGGACACCATCATGGGATCAGCAGGAACCGAACCGGATCGCGGGGTCCCGAATCACCAGGACCCCGCACCGCATACCCGACGCACACCGTTCGACCGGCGGGGTCTTCGCGACCGCATCGGCACCGTGACCCTCGCCGACGAACACACCCTGCGTCGGCGGCTGGACAAGCTCGGCCGCTCCCCCGCCGCCGACAAGATCGCCGGTCTCGAACGCGCGGTGACCGCCGCGGAGAAGCGGATCGCCGCCCGCCGCGCCGCGGTGCCGGTCCTGGAGTTCCCGCCGGAGCTGCCCGTCTCCGACGCCCGCGAGGAGATCGCCGCGGCCATCGCCGCCCACCAGGTCGTCGTGATCGCCGGCGAGACCGGGTCGGGCAAGACCACCCAGCTGCCCAAGATCTGCCTCGAACTCGGGCGTGGCGTACGCGGCGCGATCGGCCACACACAGCCGCGTCGGATCGCGGCCAGCTCGGTGGCCCGCCGGATCGCCGAGGAGACCCACACCGACATCGGCGACGCGATCGGCTACTCCGTCCGGTTCAGCGACCGCTCCGGCGCCGACACCCTGGTCAAGGTGATGACCGACGGCATCCTGCTGCGCGAGATCGCCTCGGATCCGATGCTGCGCTACTACGACACGCTCATCATCGACGAGGCGCACGAGCGCAGCCTGAACATCGACTTCATCCTCGGCTATCTGCACCGGCTGCTGCCGCGGCGTCCCGACCTCAAGGTGATCATCACCTCGGCGACCATCGAACCCGACCGGTTCGCACGGCATTTCACCACCGCGACCACCCAGGTCCCGGTGCTCGAGGTGTCCGGCCGGACCTACCCGGTGGAGGTCCGGTACCGCCCGCTGTCGTTGCGCGACGGCGCCGACTCGGGCAGCGAGGAGGGCGGTGGCGAGCACGCCGACCTCGACCTGTTCCAGGGCATCGACGCCGCGATCGGCGAGCTGTGGGGAGCCCACGGACGCGGCGACATCCTGGTGTTCCTGCCCACCGAGCGTGACATCCGTGAGGCTGCGGCCACGCTGTCACGCCGCGTCACCGCCGGGGCCGAGGTGGTGCCGCTGTACGCGCGCCTGTCCATCGCCGACCAGCACAAGGTCTTCGCACCGTCGGATGGCCGTCGGATCGTGTTGTCCACCAACGTCGCCGAGACCTCGCTGACGGTGCCGGGCATCCGGTACGTGATCGACTCGGGCACCGCCCGCATCTCCCGCTACGCCACCCGCACCAAGGTGCTGCGCCTGCCGGTGGAACCGGTGTCGCAGGCCAGTGCGCGTCAGCGTGCCGGCCGCTGCGGCCGTGTCGCCCCCGGCGTCTGCATCCGGCTGTACTCCGAGACCGACTTCGATTCCCGGCCCGCGTTCACCGACCCGGAGATCCTGCGCGCCAACCTCGCATCGGTGATCCTGCAGATGGCATCGCTGCGGCTCGGCGACATCGCGGAGTTCCCCTTCGTCCAGCCGCCGGACGCACGCTCGGTGCGCGACGGCATGGCGGTGCTCACCGAACTCGGCGCGATCGTCCCGGCCGGGAAGACCCCGGGAGATGACAAGAGCACGGGAGACGGCAAGAGATCGGGAGACGACCGGAGCACCCGGGACGGCACGGACACCGGCGAGGAGTCGCGGGGTCCTCGGCTGACCAAGGTGGGCCGTTCGATGGCCCGCATCCCGGTGGACCCGCGGATCGCCCGCATGCTGGTCGGCGCCCACGAGGAAGGCTGCCTCGACCACGTGCTGGTGATCGCGGCGGCACTGTCGATCCCGGATGTGCGGGAACGGCCGGCCGAACACCGGGAGGCCGCCGACGCCTCGCACCGCCGGTTCGTGGTGCCCGGCTCGGACTTCCTCGGCTACCTGGCACTGTGGCGCCACCTGAACGAGCAGCGCACACAGTTGTCGGGCAATCAGTTCCGTCGCACCTGCGAGCGCGAGTTCCTGCACTATCTGCGTATCCGGGAATGGCAGGACCTGCACCGGCAGTTGCGCGGCATCGTCGACGATCTCGGGTGGGGGATCCCCGAGACCGAGCAGAATCCCGATGCGATCCACCGGGCGATCCTGGCCGGTCTGCTCGGCAACATCGCCGCCCGCAACACCGAGGGCCGCGAGTTCACCGGCGCCCGCAACACCACACTGCTGATCTTCCCCGGCTCCCCGCTGTCGAAGAAGCCGCCGGCGTTCATGATGGCCGCCGAGATCATCGAGACCTCACGGCTGTTCGCGCACACCGTGGCCTCGATCGATCCGCTGTGGGCCGAGCGCCTGGCCGGCGATCTGGTCAAACGCACCTACAGCGAGCCGCACTGGTCGAACAAGCGCGGCGCGGCGATGGCCTACGAGCGGGTGACCCTCTACGGAGTGCCACTGGTCGCCAAGCGTCGCGTCGACTACGGGCCCGTCGACCCGGTGACCGCACGCGATCTCTTCCTGCGCCATGCGCTCGTCGAGGGTGACTGGCACACCGATCACGCCTTCTTCCAACGGAATCGAGCACTCCTCGAGGAGGCCGCCGACGTCGAGCACCGCGCACGGCGCCGCGACGTCGTGATCTCCGAGGACCAGTTGTTCGAGTTCTACGATCAGCGGGTGCCGGCCGAGGTGACCTCGGCCCGGCATTTCGACTCGTGGTGGAAGACCGCCCGCCGGGCCACCCCGGAGCTGCTCGACCTCACCCCCGAGGACGTGGCGGCCGACATCGCCGTCGCCGACACCGACTACCCCGGCATCTGGGCACAGGGCGACACCCGGCTGGAGCTGCGTTACCGGTTCGAGCCGGGCGCCGCCGACGACGGTGTCACGGTGGTCATCCCGGCTCCGCTGCTGCCCCACATCCGCAACGCCGGCTTCGACTGGCTGGTCCCGGGGATGCGCGAGGAGCTGGCCACCGAGCTGGTCAAGACACTGCCCAAACAGCTGCGCAAGACGATGGCACCGGCGCAGCGCTTCGCGTCATTGGCCCTCTCCCGCCTCAAGCCACGCTCGGAGCCCCTGACGCGTGGTCTGGCCCGTGAGCTCGCCGAGATCACCCGGCACCGGGTCCGGCCCGAGGACTTCGACACCGACCGCATCCCGGCGCACCTGCGGATGCATTTCGCCCTCGCCGACCCGGCCGGGAAGATCACCGCGCGGGCCGACTCGCTGGCCGAATTGAGCGGTGCCACAGCGTCTCCGGCCGCCACCTCGTCGACTGCCCGGCACACGCGGTGGACCGCCGACGGGATCGGCACACTCGCCGCCAGTGAGACCGTCCGTGTCGCCGGGCAGCAACTGACCCGCTATCCGACGCTGCGGGTCGTCGGCGATCCGGGCAGTCCCGACGGGGTGGAGGTCACCACGGCGGCATCGTCCGACGAGGCGGCACGCCTGCATCTGCCCGCGGTGATCGTCCTGCTCGACGCCGCGATCGCGCCGCTGAGCGCCAAGGCGTCGTCGGGGCTCGATCCGGCGGGCCGACTCGCGTTGAGCCAGAACCCCTATCGTGAATCGGCGCAGCTGTTCGCCGACTGCACCCGGCGGGCCATCCGCGATCTCGTGTCGGCGGATGCGGCTGTCGCGGTGCGCGACCCGGCAGCGTTCGAGAAACTCGTGTCGGGCTTGCGGTCGCAGGTGATCGCGGCCGCCCCGGACTATCTGCGGCTGGCCGTCGATGCGCTTCGGGAGGTGGCGCCACTGCGTCGCGAGATGGACACCCACTCCGGGCAGGTCCCGGCCGACGATGTCGCCGAACAGCTGGAGAACCTGATCTTCGACGGATTCGTGCTGTCCACGCCGCGCACCCATCTCGAGGATCTGCCGCGGTATCTGGCCGCGGCACGCTCGCGACTGGAGCAGTTGCCCGGATCTGCGGCGCGCGATCACGACGCGATGGCCAGCGTCGACCGGGTGATCGCACGATGGAATCAGCGCCTCGACCAGGTCCCCGCACCCCGCCGCGACCGGGTCAACGAGCAGGCCCACTGGATGGTCGAGGAACTACGGGTGGGGTTGTTCGCCCAGCGGCTGGGCACGCGATATCCGGTGTCGGAGAAGCGCGCGCTACGAACCCTTGACCGTCTCGGCTGAGACGGCCCCGTTGACGCCGACGGCCTCCCCGTGCCGGGAGTGCTCGTCGTCGCGCAGGTCGTCGATCTCGCGCTGGAAGTCCTCCAGCGAGTCGAACGACCGGTAGACCGACGCGAAGCGCAGGTAGGCGACCTCGTCGAGGTCGCGCAGGGGTTTGAGGATGGCGAGACCGACCTCGTTGCTGGGGATCTCGGCGGCACCGGAGGCGCGGACCGCCTCCTCGACCTGCTGGGCGAGCTGGGCGAGATCGTCCTCGTCGACGTGGCGTCCCTGGCAGGCCCGGCGCACACCGCGCATGACCTTCTCCCGGCTGAACGGTTCGGTGACGCCATTGCGTTTCACCACGGCGAGCACGGCGGTCTCCACGGTGGAGAAGCGGCGACCACAGGAACTGCACGACCGCCGTCTACGGATCGCCTGCCCCTCGTCGGCGACACGCGAGTCGATGACCTTGGTGTCTTCGTTTCTGCAGAACGGGCAGCGCATACAACGACAATACCGTCCCACCGGTCAGCGGTAGCGCGGCGTCAGCAGTGCTTGCCCGACCTGCAGGCCGCTGCCCGCCATGTCGTTGAGCTCGACGATCTCGTCGATCACCACCCGGCTCGGCATGTCCGGGGCCACCCGGGCGGCGATCGACCCGAGCGACTCCCCCGCCCGCACGTGCACGACCTGGGTGGAGACCGGGGACGGGACGGCGGCGCGCTGATAGTCCGAGCCGACGATCGCGACGATCCACACCAGCATCGCCAGTGCGACACCGGTCATGACCGCCACCGCGGTGGCGCGACGCCGACGATGGACCGACGACACCGCGGTCCCGCGCACCGGGACCACCACCGCATCGGCACAGGCCACCCGGCCAGGGCCCACACGACCGGCACCGCCACGTCCGGCGCCCACACGTCCGGCGCCCACGCGTTCGGTACTCC
>NZ_BCNF01000041.1 GCF_001485495.1 Gordonia desulfuricans NBRC 100010
GCGCGGTTACCGGCCCGGTTCCCGGGCCGTCCGGGACCCCGGCGGCCAGGACCAACGGCGGTCCGACCCGGGCCGCTCCGGACGGGGCCGGGGTACCGACCCGGGCCGCTCCCGTGGCGGTTGGTGAACGGCCGGCAGGCCGCCGCACAGGTGAGTGATCGACAATGCCGCCCACGGGTGGCGGAGAAAGTGGAGTGCCGGTGAACTCGGCAGCAGGGAAGGCAGAAACCGTGAACTCGGCACCGGGCGACGACACCGACGGCCGGCCGCTGTCGGTGGTGGTCGCAGGCGGCGGAACCGCCGGACACATCGAACCCGCACTGGCCGTCGCCGACGCCGTGCGCCGACTGGCCCCGCATGCGCGGATCACCGCATTGGGCACCACCCGCGGTCTGGAGACCACGCTGGTCCCTGAACGCGGCTACGAGTTGTCGCTGATCCCGCCGGTGCCGCTGCCCCGCAAACCCGGACTCGAACTGGCCCGCACCCCGATGCGGCTGGCCCGCTCGGTGATGGCGACCCGGCGGGTCCTCGCCGCTGTCGACGCCGACGTGGTGATCGGCTTCGGCGGCTACGTGTCCATTCCCGCCTACCTCGCCGCGCAGAGTCATCTGCGCGCCCGCCGCCGGCTGCCGATCGTGATCCACGAGGCCAATGCGAGTGCCGGCATCGCCAACAAGGTCGGTGCCCGCTTCGCCGACGCCGTCCTCGCCGCCGTCGACGGCTCGGGCCTGGAGAACGCCCGGGTCGTGGGCATCCCGGTGCGTGGCCAGATCACCGAACTCGACCGGCCCGCGCTGCGCGCCAAGGCCCGGCACTACTTCGGCCTCGACGAACAGGCCCCGACGCTGCTGGTGTTCGGCGGATCGCAGGGCGCCCAGCAGCTCAACGACGCCGTCGCCGGTGCCGCCGACGCCCTCGGACGTGCCGGGATCGGGGTGCTGCACGCCTACGGCCCCAAGAACTCGATCGCACCGGTGTCCCCGCCGGATGCGCCCCCGTACTGCGGTGTCGGCTACCTCAAGCGGATGGACCTGGCGTATGCGGCCGCCGATCTGGTGATGTGCCGTTCGGGTGCGATGACCGTCGCCGAGGTGTCGGCGACCGGCCTGCCCGCGGTGTACGTCCCGCTGCCGCACGGCAACGGCGAACAGCGGCTCAACGCCCTGCCGGTGGTGGAGGCCGGTGGCGGCGTCCTCGTCGACAACGACGACATCACCAGCGACTGGGTGGCCCGGGAGGTGCCGGCGATGCTCGCCGACACCGAGCGGCTCGCCGCGATGTCGGTGGCCGCCTCGGGCACCGGCCACCGCGACGCGGCGACCGAGGTCGCCCAGACCGCATTGGAGCTCGCCGAGAAGTTCCACGCCGGTCACCGGCGCCGGCGGGGGAGTCGACGATGACCCAGGAGCACGTCGGGGACCTGCCCGAACACCTGCGCCGGGTCCACATGGTGGGCATCGGTGGCGCAGGGATGTCGGGTCTGGCGCGCATCCTGCTGTCGCGCGGCGGCCAGGTGTCGGGCTCGGATGCCAAGTCCGGCCGCGGCATCCTCGCGCTGCGTACCCGCGGGGCCCACATCCAGATCGGGCACTCGCCGTCGGCGCTCGACCAGATCCCGGGCGGGCCGTCGGTGGTGGTCACCACCCACGCCGCGATCCCGAAGACCAACCCCGAACTCGTCGCGGCCCGCTCCCGTGGGATCCCGGTGCTGCTGCGGCCCCGGGTGCTCGCCGAGCTGATGGCCGGATACCGCACGCTGCTGGTCGCCGGCACACACGGAAAGACCTCCACCACGTCGATGGCGGTGGTGGCGCTGCAGCACGGCGGCCTCGACCCGTCGTTCGCGATCGGCGGTGAACTCAACGAGTCCGGCACCAATGCCCACCACGGCAGCGGTGAGGTCTTCGTCGCCGAGGCCGACGAGAGCGACGGTTCGCTGCTCGAATACCGGCCGGACGTGGTGGTGGTGACCAATGTGGAGGCCGATCACCTCGATTTCTTCGGCACCGTCGAGAAGTACGTGGCCGTCTTCGACGACTTCGTCGACCGGATCCGGCCCGGCGGCACCCTGGTGGTGTGCCTCGACGACCCCGGGGCAGCGGCGCTTGCCGCACGCAGCGCCGGACCGCTCGCCGAGCGCGGGGTGGCGGTCCTCGGTTACGGCGCGCCCGAGGCCGAGGTGCCCGCGGGCGTCCGGATGGCCGCGACGCTCGTCGACTGGTCTCCGGTGGCCGGTGGTTCGCACGTGGTGGTGCGGTTCGGTGACCCGCTCGCCGATCCGGCCGATCCGGACTCCACGATCACCCTGAAACTGACCATCCCCGGAATCCACATGGCGCGCAATGCCATCGGTGCGACGATCGGTGCGGTCCGGGCCGGCGGCGAGCTGGCCGAGGTGGTCGCCGGGATCGAGGCCTTCGGCGGGGTGCGCCGCCGGTTCGAGTTCAAGGGCCGCGCCGACGGCGTGGAGGTGTACGACGACTACGCCCACCATCCCACCGAGGTCGCCGCGGTGCTGACCGCCGCACGGGCGATGGTCGAGGCGCGAGACCCGGACGGGGCCGATACCGGACCTCGTGTCATCGCGGTGTTCCAGCCGCATCTGTACTCGCGGACAAAGGAATTCGCCGAGGAGTTCGCGGCATCGCTGAGCCTGGCCGACGAGGTGGTGGTGGCCGACGTCTACGGCGCACGGGAAGAACCGATCCCGGGCGTCAGCGGCGCACTGATCGTCGATCATCTCACGACGCCGGGGCATTTCGCGGCGGATCTGTCCGCACTCGCCGCGCTGCTGGCCGCGGTGGCCCGGCCGGGGGACATCGTGCTCACCCTCGGTGCCGGTGACATCACCATGCAGGGCCCGGAAATCCTTGCTGCGTTGGCCGATCGCGCGTCGGACGAAAGCATCGTCGGGGACATCTGATGAGGCTGGTGCCGCAGCGCCGCCGGACGCGCATCCTGGTGGGCACCGTCACCACGGTGGTCATCGTGGTGGCGCTGGTGCTGGTCGCCTATCTCACCCCGCTGATGTCGGTGCGCAACACCGAGATCACGGGCAACCACACGATTCCCGGGATGACCATCCTCGGTGCGGCCGACGTCGCGCAGGGGACCCCGCTGCTGCAGGTCGACACCGAGGCGGTGGCGCGGCGGGTCGCCGACATCCCGTCGGTGGAATCGGCTCGCGTGCAACGGGGTTATCCGTCGACACTGGAGATCGGCATCGTCGAGCGCACCCCGGTGGCGGTGGTGACCGAGGGCGACAAGCTGCACGTACTCGACCGGTTCGGCGTCGGCTACCTCACCTACAACGCGCAGTCGGCGCCACCGGAGATCAAGAAGCTGCCGGTGTTCCACACGGCCACACCGGGTCCCGCCGACCCCACCACCAAGGCCGCGCTCGGGGTGGTCGCCGGGCTGCCGGTCGACATCAAGGTTCTGGTGAAGACGGTGAACGCGTCGTCGCCGGTGGGAATCGAGTTCGGGCTCACCGGGAATCGCACCGTGGTGTGGGGTGACGACTCGCAGGGGGCGGAGAAAGCGCGCACCCTGGAATACCTGTTGACGCGCAAGGCAACCGAGTACAACGTGTCGAGCCCCAATTTCCCGGCGTACAAATGACGGTGTGCACTTTTCCGGAAATGCTTTCGGCGGCGTCTTCCCACGCTTTCCTGTGCCGTCGCGCGCGTTTTTCGGGTCGCGACGGGCATTTTCGGCAACAGCGTGGACACGACTTGGCGACACGCCGAGGGCGTTGCTGGCCCAGCGGGGTATGGGTGCATAGCTTGAAACCCAACATCAAGTACTTGACATAACTCTATATCTATGGTTGAGGTTTAGGGTTTTTTCGAACGACAAGGAAGGCGAGCGTCATGACGCCACCGCACAACTACCTGGCCGTGATCAAGGTCGTCGGCATCGGCGGCGGCGGCGTCAATGCCGTGAACCGCATGATCGAGCAGGGACTCAAGGGTGTCGAGTTCATCGCGATCAACACCGACGCCCAGGCGTTGCTGATGAGCGATGCCGACGTCAAGCTCGACGTCGGTCGTGACTCGACCCGCGGTCTCGGTGCCGGCGCCGACCCCGAGGTGGGTCGCCGGGCCGCCGAGGACGCCCGCGACGAGATCGAGGAGCTCCTCAAGGGCGCCGACATGGTCTTCGTGACCGCCGGTGAGGGTGGCGGCACCGGCACCGGCGGTGCACCGGTCGTCGCGTCCATCGCCCGCAAGCTCGGCGCGCTGACCGTCGGTGTGGTCACCCGTCCGTTCGCCTTCGAGGGCAAGCGGCGCGGCAACCAGGCCGAGGCCGGCATCACCGCGCTGCGCGAGTCCTGCGACACCCTGATCGTCATCCCCAACGACCGGCTGCTGCAGCTCGGCGACGCCCAGGTGAGCCTGATGGACGCCTTCCGCAGCGCCGACGAGGTGCTCCTCAACGGTGTCCAGGGCATCACCGACCTGATCACCACCCCCGGTCTGATCAACGTCGACTTCGCCGACGTCAAGGGAGTGATGAGCGACGCCGGCAGTGCCCTGATGGGTATCGGTTCGGCCCGCGGCGAGGAGCGCGCCCGCAAGGCCGCCGAGTCGGCCATCAACTCGCCACTGCTCGAGGCGTCCATGGAGGGTGCGCGCGGCGTGCTCATCTCCATCGCCGGCGGCAGCGACCTGGGTCTGTTCGAGATCCACAATGCGGCGACGCAGGTCCAGGAGGCGGCCCACGAGGACGCCAACATCATCTTCGGCACCGTGATCGACGACAACCTCGGCGACGAGGTCCGTGTCACCGTCATCGCGGCCGGCTTCGACGGCGGCAGCCCGCGCAAGCGTGCCGACGCCCCGGCGGCCGCCGCCGGTCCGGGCAAGGTCGGTGCCGGGCAGGCCGGCTCGGTCGCGGCCGCGCCGAAGAACGATCCGCTGTTCGGTGACATGCCGGCCGGCAAGGGCGATCCGTTCGCCGCCGAGGCCGCGCCGGAGCGGCCGCGCCGCAACAGCGTGACCATCGACGACGACGACGTCGACGTCCCGTCGTTCATGAAGCGCTGAGATGACCCGCTCCGAACGCACCCCGGGCGGCACGGAATCGACCACCGGTGCGGACGGGGCGGAACCCGCCGCCCGCACGCGCCGGGTGATCACCACCCGGGCCGGTGGTGTGTCCCGTGCGCCGTACGACTCGTTCAACCTCGGTGATCATGTCGGCGACGATCCGGCCGCGGTGGGGGCCAACCGGTCCCGGCTGGCGAGTCAGATCGGTCTGCCCGACGACTCGGTCATCTGGATGGAACAGATCCACAGCCGTAACGTGACCGTCGTCGACGACACCACGGCGCAGACCGCACCCCGCAAGGACGGGTGGATCACGCTGCCGGCCACCGATGCCCTGGTCACCACCACCCCGGGACTGGCGCTGGCGGTGCTGTCGGCGGACTGTGTGCCGGTGCTGCTCAGCGACGACGAGGCGGGTGTGATCGCCGGGGTGCACGCCGGCCGGGTGGGTGCCCGGATCGGCATCGTGCCTGCGGTCCTGCGCGTCATGATCGGACTCGGTGCCCGACCCGAACGGATCGGTGCCTTCCTGGGACCGGCCGCGAGCGGCGAACGCTACGAGGTGCCCGACGCCATGCAGCGTGACGTCGAGGAACATCTGCCGGGCAGTGCCTGCCGTACCCGTCAGGGGACCGCGGGCCTGGATCTGCGTGCCGGACTCCGGCGGCAACTGCTGGCCGCCGGTGTGGGTGCGGTCGCGGTGGATCCGCGCTGCACCATCACCGACGGCGCGCTGTTCAGCCACCGCAGGCAGGCCCCCACCGGCCGGCTCGCGTCGGTCATCTGGATCGACCCGGAGACCGGCCGGGCCGGAACCGATCCGGAGGGGACGCCGCAACCGTGACCGATGCCCGGACCACCGAGCTCGCGCAACGGCTCGGCGCCGTGCGGGACCGATTGGCCGCTGCGGTCGACGCCGCGGGCCGTGCCCCCGGTGACGTGGAACTGCTGGTGGTGACGAAGTTCTTCCCGGCCGGTGACGTTTCCCGCCTCATCGGGCTGGGGGAGCGGGAGTTCGGCGAATCGCGGGAACCGGAGGCCAGTCGCAAGATCGCCGAGATCGCCGACGAGGTCACCGCCTCCGGTGCCGTCTTCGACATGATCGGGACGGTGCAGACCAAGAAGGCCCGCACGGTCGCGCGCTGGGCCCGTTCGGTGCACTCGGTGGATCGTGACCGACTGGTCGATGCCCTCGCCCGCTCGGCGTCGGCGGCCCTCGAAGCCGGTGAGCGGTCCGACCCGCTCGGCGTGTTCGTGCAGGTCAGCCTGGACGGCGATCCGGAGCGGGGCGGTGTGGTGGAGGAGGCGCTGCCGGTGCTGGCCGAGCAGGTCGCCGGCTCCGCGGGGTTGCGGCTGCGCGGCCTGATGGCCATCACGCCCTTGTCCGGCGAGCCGCAGCACTGGATGGCCGAGCTCGCGCGTATCCGTGCGGGGTTCCTCGAGCGGTATCCGGAGGCGGACGGGCTGTCGGCGGGCATGTCCGGCGATATGGAAGTCGCCGTCGAGTACGGGTCGACATGTGTGCGTGTCGGTACCGCGATCATGGGATCGCGGCCGATACTCTCTCAGTAATCACATTGGTCACAGCAGAACCACCGAGAACAACTCACACACCGGCAACAGCTGCAACACCGCTCTAGAGCGTCGGACGACAGAGAGGCCCGCACATGACCACGATGCAGAAATTCAAGGCGTATTTCGGCATGGTGCCTCCGAGCGAGTACGAGGACGACTACCTCGACGAGCCGGGTCCTGGCCCGGTGCGCGGTGCGGCCGCCCGCGAGCGCGCCTACCGCGACGAGTACTACGGCGACGGCTCGTACCGGGACGGGGATGCCTCGTACCGCGACGGCGGGTACCGCGAGGGGTACGCATCGGAGGGATATGCGCCCGAGGGCTACGCGGAGGCCGGTTACCGCGACGCCGATCAGGGCTATGCCGACGAGCGTCGCTACGGCGGCGGCTCCTACGGACACGAGTACGCCGGTGCTCCCGAGTACACCTACGCCGGTGGTCGTCACGGTGCAGATGCGGGCCCCGAGCGGGTGCGGCCGGTCGCACGCCTCGAGCCGTTGCAGCGTTCGAGCAGTGCCACCCTGCGGGCCGCCTCGGCACCGCGATCGATCAATGCAGAGCATGGGGAGCTGGAACGAGTGTTCGCCGACGGTCCGCTGCACAAGATCACCACCTTGCGTCCGTCCGACTACAGCGAGGCCCGCACCATCGGCGAGCGTTTCCGTGACGGCAACCCGGTGATCATGGACCTGGTCAACATGAGCAACGACGACGCCAAGCGCCTCGTCGACTTCGCCGCAGGGCTGGCCTTCGCCCTGCGCGGCTCGTTCGACAAGGTCGCCACCAAGGTCTTCCTGCTGTCACCGGCCGACATCGACGTCTCGGCCGAGGACCGGCGCAAGATCGCCGAGACCGGCTTCTACAACCAGTCCTGAACGCACCCCGATCCGGGTTCGTTCGTCAGTCCGAACACAGCGCACCCGCGGTCGGCGCCGGTAGTGGGTACCGGTGCCGCCGCGGGTGTCGGCTGTCAGGCACTCTTGAGATGTGGCAATGCTCTTCGAAATCATCTACTACGTCCTGTTCGTGTATTGGCTCCTGCTGCTGGCGCGGCTCGTGGTGGAGTTGGTGCGGACCTTCGCGCGGGACTGGCGTCCCACCGGCATCGTGGTGGTGATCATCGAGATCGTGTTCACGCTGTCCGATCCGCCGATCAAGCTGTTGCGCCGGATCCTCCCGCCCATCCCGCTGGGCCCGGTTCGTCTGGATCTCTCGCTGATGATCGTGATGATCGTCGTGATCATCGCGATGCAGGTGGTCAATTCCTTCCGCGCCGGTGCGGCGGTCTCGGCGCTCGGCCTGATGTGAGAGCCCTCGGTCTGATGTGAGGAGTCCTCCGGCGGGTCGGGGCGCGGGTGAAGAGAAACCCGATCACTGCGAGCCGGAACTCCGATCACCGGGAGTCAAAGGAAGGTGGGTCGGAATCCGCGCACCGATTGACCCGCACAGTGCCGTCGGGATGTCATAGTTGAGTGACCGTTTGATTGCAGGACGACATCGACGGACTGCCGCAAACGGTTCGGATGTGACAGGATGGAACTCCAGTTACGGATTTTGACTGGTATGAATGATCAGTGACAGTCTGTACTGGATGGCGTTCTCGTCACCTGAGATCGACTGCCAACAAGTAGAGAAGCTCGAACGACATTGAGGGGAACCGACATGCGGCTGACACCAGCTGATGTGCACAACGTCGCGTTCAGCAAACCGCCTATCGGTAAGCGCGGCTACAACGAGGACGAGGTCGACCAGTTCCTCGACTTCGTCGAAGCGGAGCTCGCCCGTTTGATCGATGAGAACTCGGATCTGAAGCAGCGGATCGAGGAGCTCGAAGGGGAACTCGCCGCCGCCAAGTCGGGTGCGCAGGCCGGTCCGGCGCCTTCCGAGGACCACACCCAGGTCTTCCCGATCGCGCAGCCCACCGAGCCCGTCGCCCCGCCGGCTGCTCCCGTGGCACCGGCCGTTCCCGACGAGGATGCCCATGTCCGTGCCGCCAAGGTGCTCGGCCTGGCCCAGGAGACCGCCGACCGGCTGACCTCGTCGTCGCGCCAGGAGGCCGACACCCTGCTCACCGATGCCCGCCAGCGTGCGGACTCGATGGTCGCCGAGGCGCAGAGCAAGTCCGAGGCGATGCTGACCGACGCCCGTCAGCGGTCGGAGGCGATCCTCGCCGACGCGCAGACCCGTTCGGAGGCCCAGGTCCGTCAGGCGCAGGAACGCGCCGACGCCCTGCAGAGCGACGCCGAGCGCAAGCATGCCGAGATCATGGGCACCATCAACCAGCAGCGTGGTGTTCTCGAAGGTCGCATCGAGCAGCTCAAGATCTACGAGCGTGAATACCGCACCCGGCTCAAGACCTACCTCGAGTCGCAGCTCGAGGAGCTGCAGCAGCGGGGTAGTGCCGCGCCGGTGGAGAACGGACGTCCTGCGGACCAGTCCTTCTCCACGGATCCGGGCAACGGCGGTTTCAGCAGCTACTCGCAGAGCTGAGCCGTCGAGTAAGCGGATGACGTGCTGATTCTGGCCCTTGCGGCCACCCTCATCGGGTTTGTCCTGCTCGTGGTCGGCCTGGTCACGGGAACCGTGTGGCTGGCTGTCGCCTGCATCGTGGTGTGCCTGGTCGGTCTGATCTTCCTGGTCGCCGACATCGTGCGCTCCTCGCGACGCGGGGCTGACGCTCCTGCCGACTCCGGTGGCGGCTTCGGCTTCGGCCCTGCCGACCATGACGGCGATGTCGACGAGACGAACGATGGTGCCGACGACGGCGCGATCGAACCGGACGCCGGGGAAGACGTCCGGGTCTCACCGGAGCAGGAACGACAAGCGCTGTGGCAGGGCGTCGTCGAACCACAATCGGGACCCAACCCTCAGGTCGCGCCGGAATCGACCGGGGCGACGCAGTCCGCCCCGGTGTCCCGTCCGGTGCAGCCGACCGCCCCACCGGGGGCGCCGGGTGCGCAGAATCCGGCGGGTACGCGACCTGCCCAGACGCCGAACACCGGCGGTGGGTACGCCGACTACCTCCGTTCGGTGGGTGCCGGCGACGTCCCGCGCACGGGACAGCAGCCGGTGTACCGGCCCGGGCCTGCGCCCGGATCGCCGCCGCCACGGCAGCCGATGCCACCGGCGCCCGGTTCGCAGCCCCGGCCCCAAAACGGTCCGGCCCAGAACGGTCCGGCCCAGAACGGTCCGGGTCAAGCCGGTCCGGGCCAGAACAGTCGGGGTCAGGCCGGTCCGGCCCAGAACGGTCCGGGCGGTCAGCCGCCTCGTGCGCCCCAGCGTCCACCGGGGCCGCAGCAGCCGCCGCGCAAGATCGACCCGCTCGATCCGGAGTGGCGACCGCCCACCCAGTAGGGAGTGGTCCGATCCCGGTGGCCATCGCGGCTCGGCCAGAGCCTCGGAGGGTATCGGGGCGACGTCTGCTCCGGGGGCGAAGTGGTGTCGGCGGGTCCGGCATCGTTACACTGGACAACGCGTTGATCCGGCCATCACCGGGGAGCACCCGGAAGAACGGCGTCCACCACCGTGGATGCTCACTAGAACCGGGCGGGTCGGCCCGTCACAGCCGACGATCGCGTCGATCACCCGTTGATCGGCGGAGATCCCGAGAGGCATCGGCCTGCCGATGCAAACGGGGTGGTACCGCGCGCCGAGTGATCGTCGCGTCCCCGTGCCGAACACAGTGGTGACCCGACATCTGGCGAACCCAGCACAGTGGTCACATGGCACGAGGAGTCCCCACGATGAGCGACGAGTCCACCCGCTCCCACCCCGACGCCGGAAGCGGCGCGTCCCGCGCGTACCCGGTGATCGACATGACCGGCGGCGACGGCCACGGTGCACCGTCGTTCCCCGACGTCGAGCAGAAGGTGCTCGCGTACTGGGACGCCGACCAGACCTTCACCGCGTCCATCACCAACCGTGCCGACGCCGAGGAGTTCGTCTTCTACGACGGCCCGCCGTTCGCGAACGGACTGCCGCACTACGGCCACCTCCTGACCGGTTACGTCAAGGATGTGGTACCGCGGTACCAGACCATGCGTGGCAAGCGCGTCGAGCGCCGATTCGGTTGGGACACCCACGGATTGCCTGCCGAGCTGGAGGCGGAGCGGCAGCTCGGTATCACCGACAAGGGTGAGATCGAGAAGATGGGCGTGGAGAAGTTCAACGACTTCTGCCGCGACTCGGTGCTGCGCTACACCGGCGAGTGGCGTGACTACGTCACCCGCCAGGCCCGGTGGGTCGACTTCGACAACGACTACAAGACACTCGACCTCGACTTCATGGAGTCCGTCATGTGGGCGTTCCGGCGGCTCTGGGACAAGGGACTGATCTACCAGGGCTACCGGGTGCTGCCGTACTCCTGGTACGAGCAGACCCCGCTGAGCAACCAGGAGTCCAAGCTCGACGACGCCTACCGGATGCGTCAGGACCCGGCGGTCACCGTCACCATGCCGCTGAGTGCGCCGGCCGACGGCCCGCTGGCCGGTCTCGACGGGGTCAACGCCCTGATCTGGACCACCACGCCGTGGACCCTGCCGTCGAACCTCGCGATCGCGGTCCATCCCGGGGTGACCTACGCCCACGTCCGCACCGAAGAAGGTGTCGGATACCTGCTGGCGCAGGCACTCGTCGGCGCCTACGCCAAGGAACTCGGTGAGGTCACCGAGGTGGCCACCTACGTCGGTGCCGACCTCGCGGGGCTGACCTACACCCCGCCGTTCGACTTCTTCGTCGGGCACCCCAACGCCCACCGGATCCTGACCGCCGACTACGTCACCACCGACAGCGGCACCGGAATCGTCCACCTCGCACCGGCTTTCGGTGAAGAGGACATGGATGTCGCGACCGCCAACGGCATCGAGGTGGTGCAGCCGCTCGACCCGGGTGGCCGGTTCACCTCGCTGGTGCCGCCGTACGAGGGCCTGATGGTCTTCGACGCCAACCCGGTGATCATCAAGGACCTCAAGGCCGCGGGCCGCATCCTGCGCCACGAGACCATCGAGCACTCCTACCCGCACTCGTGGCGGTCGGGGCAGCCGCTGATCTACATGGCGGTGCCGTCGTGGTTCGTGGCGGTCGATCCGATCAAGGACCGGATGATCGAGCTCAACAAGCAGATCACCTGGGCGCCGTCGCACATCCGCGACGGCCAGTTCGGCAAGTGGCTCGAGGGTGCCCGCGACTGGAACATCAGCCGCAACCGGTACTGGGGTGCGCCCATCCCGGTGTGGGTCTCCGACGACCCGGAGTACCCGCGCACCGACGTGTACGGCTCGCTCGACGACCTCGAGCGGGACTTCGGGGTGCGCCCGGACAACCTGCACCGTCCCTACATCGACGAGCTGACCCGGCCGAACCCCGACGACCCGACCGGACGCTCGACGATGCGTCGGGTACCCGAGGTGCTCGACTGCTGGTTCGAGTCCGGCTCGATGCCGTATGCCCAGGTGCACTACCCGTTCGAGAACGCCGACTGGTTCGACGGTGACCCGAACAGCGGTGTGCTGCCGCACAATCCGGGCGACTTCATCGTCGAGTACAACGGGCAGACCCGCGGCTGGTTCTACAACCTGCACGTCCTGGCGACCGCGCTGTTCGACCGGCCCGCGTTCAAGACCGTTGCCGCACACGGCATCGTGCTGGGCAACGACGGCCAGAAGATGAGCAAGTCCAAGCGCAACTACCCGGACGTCAACGAGGTCTTCGACCGCGACGGCAGCGATGCCATGCGGTGGTTCCTGATGGCCTCGCCGATCCTGCGCGGCGGCAACCTGGTGGTCACCGAGCGTGGCATCCGTGAAGGCGTGCGGCAGGCGCTGCTGCCACTGTGGAACGCCTACAGCTTCTTGCAGCTGTACGCGGACAAGCCGGCCACCTGGCGGACCGACTCGACCAATGTGCTCGACCGCTACATCCTGGCCAAGCTGGCCGTCACGCGCGACGAGATGACCGAGGCGCTCGACGTCTACGACATCGCCGGTGCGTGCGAGTCGTTCCGGGAGTTCGTCGAGTCGCTGACCAACTGGTATGTGCGCCGTTCGCGCGCCCGGTTCTGGTCCGGTCAGAACGACGACCCGGATGCCTTCGACACCCTCTACACGGTGCTCGAGGTGTCGGCACGGCTGGCCGCCCCGCTGCTGCCGCTGGCCACCGAGGCGATCTGGCGTGGCCTGACCGGCGGTCGGTCGGTGCACATCACCGACTGGCCTGCGGCGTCGGACCTGCCGGCCGACCCGGATCTGGTGGCGGCGATGGACCAGGTGCAGGCGGTGTGCTCCACCGCGTCGAGTGTGCGCAAGGCCAACCAGCTGCGCGTGCGGCTGCCCCTGCCGGGGCTGACCGTGGCGTCCCCGCGGGCCGAACTGCTGCGTCCCTACACCGACCTCGTCGCCGACGAGATGAACGTGAAGTCGGTGACCCTGTCGACCGACACCGCCGCCTACGGTCGCAACGAACTGGTCGTCAACGCACGTGCGGCCGGTCCGCGTCTGGGCAAGGACGTCCAGCGGGTGATCAAGGCGGTCAAGGCCGGCAACTGGGAGATGCGCACCGCTGCCGACGGTACCGAGGTGGTCAGTGCCGACGGCATCGACCTGCAGGAGGGGGAGTACACCCGCAAGCTGGTCGCCGAGTCACCCGAGTCCACCGCGGAGCTGCCCGGCGGTGGCGGTCTGGTGGTCCTCGACATCACCGTGACCCCGGAGCTCGAGGCCGAGGGCTGGGCCAAGGACCGTGTCCGCGAACTGCAGGATGCCCGTCGCTATCTGGGCCTGGACGTGTCCGACCGGATCGAGGTCCGGATGGTCGTCCCGGCCGAGCGGGTCGAGTGGGCGCGGACCCACGCCGGGCTGATCGCCGGTGAGGTGCTGGCCGTCGACTTCGAGGTGATCTCCGCCGACGCCGCGGCTGTCGGCGCGATCGAACTCGGTGACGGCGTCACCGTCGACATCGCCCGCACCGACCGGCGGTGATCTGCCGGTTCACGCGCTGATTCACCGACGCGGGACCGAGATGGCAGGATGACCGGGTGTAGCTCGACACCCGGTTTCCCCATCCCGGTCCCCGCGTGCCCGTGCTCGGTGACATCTTCGGCGCCGATCGCCGCCGGCCCACCCTCCACGAGATGGAGCTGGCCAAGACCCTCGGACCGATCTACGAGCGCAAACTGCTCGACATCCACCTGACGATCGTCGCGGGTGGCCGGCTGGCCGCCGAATGCAACGACGAGCAGCGGTGGGCGCGGGCCCTGGCCGGTCCGACGTTGAAGTTCCGCGAGATCACCGGTTCCGGACTGTTCACCGCGCGAACCCGGGATCCGTTGTGGGCGCAGGCCCGTCACATCCTCGACCCGGGTTTCGCGCAGGGTGCACTGCGCGTCTATCACGAGGCGATGACGTCGGTGGCCGACGATCTGGTCGCGTCGTGGACGGCGGACACGGTGGTCGACGTCCACCGGGCGATGACCGATGCGACGCTGGAGGTGATCGCTCGCGCCGGGTTCTCGCGCGATCTCGGGCTGTTCTCCGAGGCGGGCCCGCAGCCGGAGGTGGCCGATCTGCTCCAGACCCTGGCCACGGTGCTGTCGTGGGCGTCGGAGTCGTCCAACGACCTCCCCGTCATCGGCCCGATCCGTGGTGCATGGCAACGACGTTCGTTCGCCGGTGGCCTCGACCGGGTGCGCGACTACGTCGACGGGATCGTCGCCGACCGGGTCGCCGGACGCGAACCCGAGCGAGACGACCTGCTCGGGCTGATGCTGAACTCCGCCGACCCGGAGACCGGAGAGATGTTGCCGCACGACAACATTCGCGATCAGGTGCTGACCTTCCTGGTCGCCGGTCACGAGACGACGGCGGCGCTGCTGGAGACGGTGGTGTGGTACCTGGCCCGTCATCCCGACCTCGCCGCCCGGGTGCGGGCCGAGGCCGGGATGCGTGGATTCGACTACGCCGGGGTGGCGGGTATGAAGTTCACGCGGTCGGTGCTCAACGAGGCGCTGCGGCTGTGGCCGGCGGTGCCCGCCTACTTCCGCACCGCACGCGTCGACCAGCAACTGGGTGGCTACGACATCCCGGCGGGCCACACCGTGCTGGTGCATGCGTTGTCGTCGCAGCGCGACACCGACGTCTGGGGAGACGACGCCGCCACCTTCCGGCCGGACCGCTGGGAGGCGAAGGCCTTGCGGGAGTTCCCCGATCGCTTCTTCACACCGTTCGGCACCGGACCGCGAGCGTGCATCGGTCGGGCCTTCGCGATGCAGGAGTCGGCGCTGATGATCTCGCGGCTCGCCGACGCCTTCGACCTGGCCTTCGCCGATCCTGCCGACGATGCGCGTTCGGCCCCGGAGATGCGCGAACGCGGAACACTGCGTCCGGCCCCGTACCGGCTCACCTGCACCGCCCGGACGCCGGTCACCGCCCACGACCGGCCTCGCTGATCAGCTGGTGCAGTGAGCCGTCCGGGTCGGGTGGTGGCCATCTCGGAGGCGATGCGGCAGCCGTCTCGCCGGATCACGACGACGAGCGGTGCCGACTCCGTCCTCGCATGCCGATTTCCGTTGACCGGGCACCAGTTTCCGTCGACTGGGCGCCCGTTTCCGTTGACCGGGCGTCCGTTTCCGTTGACCGGGCGCTACTTTCCGTTGACCGGGCGCCCGTTTCCGTTGACCGGGCACCAGATTCCGTTCACCGGGCACCCGTTCTCGTTGACTGGGCACTGGTTTCCGTTGACCGGGCGCCTGTTCTCATTGACCGGGCGTCGACGACGTCGTGGGTACACACATCTCATCCGAACAGCGTGGTGAGCACCGTCCCCAGTTGAGCGGCGAACAGGGCGTCCGCATCGTCGAGGTCCGGTCCGTACTGGCCGAAGATCTCCAGACTCACCATGCCGACGATGGTCGACCACAAGGTGACCGCGGCGGTCAGTGCCTCGTCGGAGATGGACAGTCCGAACTCCGACCGTGCGCCCCTCATGAAGCCCGCCGGTGGTGCGGTGACGAGCGCGGCGGGACGGAGCGCCCGGGCGGCCTCGGCGTCGGCGATCTCGTGGAGCAGTCGTGCCTGCACGCGGGTGCCCGGTCCGACGGTGCGCTCGGGTGGGGCGGCGTAGCCGGGTACCGGGCTGCCGTACAGGAGCGTCCATCGTGCGGTGTCGCCGACACCCCAGGCGCGGACGGCGGTCGCCCCGGCCACGATGCGGGCCCGGTGGTCGGCGGGGTCGACCTCGTCGATCCGGGCCTCGACCGCATCGGCGAGGTCGGTGTAACCCTCCACCAGCAGCGTGGTGAGCAGTTCGTCGCGACTGGGGACGTATCGATAGACCGCCGACGACACCACGCCCAGATCGCGCGCGATCGCCCGTAGGGACAATCCGGCGGCACCGTGGCTGCGCAGGTGCTCACGGGCGAGACGACGGATCTCGGTCTCCATGGCCTCGCGGTTCTCGGCGCGGGTGGGGGGTCGGCGGGTCATCACACGCATCCTGCCACATCGGAGAGCGGTGCTCTTGAAATCCTCGGACGATCGGTGCATGATCGAAACGAGAGCAGTGCTCTCTAATACCTGGAACCGACGAGGAGATCCCGTGAACACCACCCACTACCGACCGCCCCAGGGGTTCGACACCACCTTCAATCGCCTCGCCCGATGGCTGGTCGACCACGGCGTCAACCTGGCCGGCGCCCAGACCCTGACCGTCACGGGACGAAAGTCCGGTCAACCGCAACGGGTCCCGGTCAACCCGCTGGTCGTCGACGGCACCGAGTACCTCGTGTCACCGCGCGGCAACAGCCAATGGGTGCGCAATGTGCGCGTCGAACCCACCGCCGAACTCCGACGTGGACGACGTGGCCGGTCGGTGCGCCTGGTCGAGGTGGACGTCGCCGACCGCCCGGCCGTGATCGCCGCCTACCTGAAGGCATGGGGGTGGGAGGTCAAGCGATTCCTGCCGGAGGGGATGGGCGCCGACGCGGGCCCCGACGATCTCGCCCGCTACGCACCCCAGATCCCGGTGTTCCGTATCGACTGACCCCCACGATCTGCGACGAACCGGCGAACCGTGCCGCCGGCGCCCCTGCCGGCCCGCGCGAGTCCGCCCGCCACGTCCACCCCGCGGACGGCCCACCTAGGATGTCGTCGTGTCACCCGAAGTCCCCTCCGCACCGACCGAGTCGAGTGCCCGCTGGGTGATGCACCTGGACATGGACGCCTTCTTCGCGTCGGTGGAACAGCTGACCCGGCCGACCCTGACCGGACGGCCGGTCCTCGTCGGCGGTCTCGGTGGCCGTGGGGTGGTGGCCGGCGCCAGTTACGAGGCCCGGGTCTTCGGTGCCCGGTCGGCGATGCCGATGCATCAGGCCCGTCGACTCGTCGGCGCGCAGGCGGTGGTGCTCCCGCCGCGCGGTGCGGTGTATCGCGCGGTGAGTGAGCGGATCTTCGCCCGGGTGCGATCGGTGGTCGGCGTGATCGAGATGCTGTCCTTCGACGAGGCATTCGCCGAACCGGCCGAACTCGTCGGCGCGACCGCCGCCGACGCCGAGGCGTTCGCCGAGGACCTGCGCGGACACATCCGCGACGAAGTGGGCCTCGCCGCGTCGGTGGGTTTCGGTTCCGGTAAGCAGATCGCCAAGATCGCCTCCGGGATGGCCAAACCCGATGGGGTGATGGTCATCCCGCCGAGCCGGGAGCTCGCCTTCCTGCATGGGCTGCCCGTCCGCAAGCTGTGGGGGATCGGGCCAGTGTCGGGGGATCGGCTCGCGCGCATCGGCGTGAACACGATCGGCGAGTTCGCCGCCCTCAGCGATGTCGAGGTGGCCTCCCTGCTCGGTGCCACGGTCGGTCCGGCGTTGCACCGGCTGGCACAGGGGGTCGATGACCGTCCGGTCACCGAACGTGCTGCGGCCAAACAGATCTCGGCCGAGTCGACCTTTCAGCGTGACATCGTCGACCTGGCCGGATTGCGTCCGGCCATCGAGAAGGCCGCCGCCGACGCGCACCGCCGACTCGTCGCCGACGGTCGCGCGGCCCGCACCGTGGTGCTCAAACTCAAGCGATCCGACATGTCGGTCCTGACCCGGAGTTCCACCCTGCCCACGGCGACCGCCGATCTCGATGTGCTTGCGGCGCTGGCACTCCGGATGGCCCTCGATCCGCTCGAGATCGGTCCGGTGCGGCTGGTCGGCGTCGGCTACTCGGGGCTCAGCGCGGTCGAGCAGTATGCCCTGTTCGACGAGGACCCGGACGCCGATGCGGCATCGGCGGTCACGTCCTCACCGACCGCACCCGACACCGCTGCACCCGACGCCACCCGTCCCGACGGCCGCCTGATCGGCGCGCAGCAGGTGGGTGGATCGCCGGAGAACCGGTGGGCCACCGGCGCGGACGTGCGCCATCCCGAACACGGACACGGCTGGGTGCAGGGGAGCGGCCACGGCAGGGTCACCGTTCGCTTCGAGACCCGTTCGACCGGGCCGGGTTTCGCGCGGACCTTCGCCGAGGACGACCCGGATCTGCGGGCCGGTGACCCGCTCGATTCGCTGGATTGGGTGTCGGCGCCGGACGACTAGGACGGTTCGGTGCCCGCGCGGATCAGCGTTCGCGGGGATCGGATGCGGAGAAGAAGTCCGCGACCTCGGCGGCGTCGCATCCGGTGGACAGCAATGCCAGCAACGCGATCCGGGCCTGCGGTGCGCGCAGCCAGCGCGACACCACCGCCCCGGCACGCTCCAGATCGACCGCACCGCCCCCGCCGCCATAGGTTGCGGCCACCGGGCCGAAGGGGACACGGGTGGTGAGCACCACGACCACCCCGCGTTGCCGGGCCAGGCTGACCTCGGCGGTGATGTCGGGATGGGCATTGCCCGATCCGGTCCCGGCCAGGACGATCCCGGCCGCGTTCTGCGCCACCGACGCGGCGATCAGACCCGGCGACACCCCGGGATAGAGCGTGTAGGCATCCACCCGGGCCGGATGCCCCACCGGGACCGGCCCGGTCAGCAACGGTCGCGGCAGCCCGTCGTGGACGGTGTCGAAGGCCTCGGCGCCGGCGGTCTGCGCCTTGAACGCACCCCGGGCGGCGAGGGCGGTGCCGGCCATCATGATCTGCACCCCGCGACCCCGCGATGCCGGATCGGCGGCCAGCCGGATCGCATCGTCGAGATTGGCCGGTCCGTCGGAATGCGGCGAATCCGAGGGGTAGGCCGCACCGGTGAAGATCACCGGACGCCGATCGCCCGCGAACAGATCCGCGAGAAAGGCGGTCTCCTCCATGGTGTCGGTGCCGTGGGTGACCACCACACCGTCGACCCCCGGGTCGGTGAGGGTGTCGGCGATCGCCGTCACGATCCGGAACTGATCCGACGGGGTCAGCGACGACGAGTCCACCGACATCAGGTCCACCGACTCCACGTCGGGCGAATCGGGTGCCTCGGTCCCGTCGGAGAGCAGTTCCGACGCCGACAGCACGGGCACCGCGCCGTCGGCGGTGGTCCGCGAGGCGATCGTCCCGCCGGTCGTGATGACGACGATGCGTTTCGGGGCCGTGGGTGACATGCCTGACAAGATTTCCGGGAACCCGGGGGTCTCGTCAACCGTTTCCGTCCCGTCAACCGCTGCCCGAGGGTGCCCGCGACGTCCATGTGTCCCGCGGTCGTCCCCGGTGCCGTTTGGCATAGTGGTGAGAGTTCCGACCGGCCCCGGTCGCAGCACCTCCGGGTGTGTAGTCAGTTGTGTGAAGACAGTGAGGGAGATCGTTGAAGTTTCCGAAGATCGTAGGCGCGGTCACGTTGGCCGCAGCGGTGATGATGGGTGTCGCAGCCTGTGGTGGTGACAGTTCCGACGACGTCCCGACCGTCCCGCAGACCTCCAGCGCAGCCTCCACGTCGGGTGCGGCCGGAGCTGCCGACGTCACCGACCCCAAGGTCCTGCCGACCGTCGCGCAGCTGAACACCATGCTCGACACCGCGCTCGATCCGGACGTGCCGAACGCGCAGAAGACCCAGCTGGTGCAGGGCTCCCAGAAGGACCCCGACATCTTCGACAAGCTGGTCAAGGCGCGTGAGGACAACCCGGGCGTCACCTACAAGATCCTCGGCCCGGTGATCGCGGACGGTCCCAACAAGGCCACCGTCAAGGTGCAGATCAAGCTGCCCGACAACCCGCCGACCCCGTTCGACGCACAGATCGTCTACGACGGCGGCCGATGGAAGCTGGCGAGCAGCACCGTGTGCCCGCTGGTCACCGGTAACGGCATCGAGAGCGCGATGTGCCCGACCTCGTCGACGACGACCAAGAAGTCGACCTCGGCGACGAACTGACCGCCGTACTCCGGCATCGAAGACCACGACCGGTGGTCATCGGCCCTCACCGGGCCGGTGACCACCGGTTTCGTCGTCTTCGGGAGATGCCCGGCCCGCGTGACGGGAGCCGGGCACCGGTCACCGCCAGGTGAGGGTGAACCCGAGTTTCTGCAGCAGCGACTGGTCGCCGGCACCGACGAGTTCCCGCGCGCCGGTGTAGGTGGCCTGCCCGCCGACCGGCAGCCCGCGCGTGAGGTCCAGGGTGACCTCGCCGGAGCCGGTGTAGGAGTAGCGGGCGATGGTCAGCGTGGCATCGCCGCCGGGGATGGTGAAGATCGAGTTCACCGGGGACTCCTCGGCGGTGAACGCGATGGTCAGCCGGTTGCCGTCCCATGCGGTCAGGCGTGCCTCGACGGTCTGTACGACCGTCGCCGCCGACGCGATGGTCCGTTCGGTGCGCCAGGTGGCGCCCACCCCGATCGCGTCGACCGGCACGGTGATCGCATCGTGCAGGGCCTGGACGAGGGACTGCTCGATCGCACTACGGGCCTCCGACGAGGACGCGTCGGTGGGGGCGAGTCGCAACGACAGCGGCGCCAGCCCGGGACCGAACGAGAGCGCGCCGGTGCTGCCCGCCGCGGCGGCCAGCTGCCGGCGCAGCGTCGGGTCGGGTGAGGTGGGGGTGCCCAGGGTCAGGTCGAGCTCGGTGTCCGAGGTGCAGTCGAATCGCGCGGTGAGCGGCATCTCGACGGTCCGCGTGGTGGCCGCCGACACCGACTCCTCGGTGGAGGAAGTGGTGAGGGTCACCTGTTGCGGGGCGGTCCGGTCCGGGGCGGCCGCGGCCACCCGGCGCGGTTCGGCACCGGCGCCGGTGAGGGTCACCGACGCCGAGGGCAGACCGATCGCGGTCGCGTTCGCGGCGGCGGGCTGCGCCGCACATCCCGTCGTCGGAGCGGCCACCGACGACGCCGTCGGGGTGCTCTCGCCGCCGGACCCGCAGCCGGCGAGCAGCAGCGCGGTGGTCGTCAGGCCGGCCCCGATCGCGGTGGACAGGTGGCGGTGACGCGTCGGACGGTGCGGCGTCGGAGGGGGGACAGAACCGGGGAGATCGGCGGTCACGGGCACAGCGATCAAGCGTATTGCACGCGTCAGGGATGATGGTCACGTGGATGATGCAGCGATGAGTGAGACACCGCAGCCGGCGGGCGCCCGGAAGCGGAGGCCGGTCCTGCTGGTGCTGGCGGCGATCGCCGGGACCGTCGTGGTGCTGGACATACTGACCAAGACCTGGGCGGTCGAGACCATCGTCCCGGGGGACCCGATCCACATCATCGGTGATGTGGTCACCTTGCGGATGGTGCGCAACTCCGGAGCGGCGTTCTCGATGGCGGAGGGCTACACCTGGGTGCTCACCCTGATCGTGCTCGCGGTGATCGCGGTGATCATCCGGTACAGCAGCCGACTCCGCTCGGGGTGGTGGATGCTGGGCCTGGGTCTGGTCCTCGGCGGTGCCCTGGGTAATCTGGTCGACCGCATCTTCCGTTCCCCCGGGGTGCTGCGCGGCCACGTCGTCGACTTCATCTCGGTGGGCTGGTGGCCGGTGTTCAACATCGCCGACTCCGCGGTGGTGTGCGGCGCGATCCTGCTGGTGGTGTTGTCGCTGCTCGGTTTCGACTACGACGGCAGCCGCTCCGGGTGGGCCGCGCGCCACGACCGTGAGCCCGAACCGGCCACCGCGACCGAAGCCCCGAACCCGACCTCGAAGGAGAGTGACCGCGATGCGTGAGTCACGGTCACTGCCGGTGCCCGACGGCGTCGACGGCATGCGCCTGGACGCCGGCGTCGCCCGCATCCTGGGCCTGTCCCGCACGGTGGCCGCGCGCCTGGCCGACGACGGCGACATCACCGTCGACGGCGTGTCGGTGGACAAGTCGCACAAACTCGCCGCCGGGAGCTGGCTGGACGTGCTACTGCCCGCGCCGGCCGAGCCGCTGCGGGTGGAACCGACCCCGGTCGAGGACCTCGAGGTGATCTACCACGACTCCGACATCATCGTCGTCGACAAGCCGGTCGGTGTGGCCGCCCACCCGTCCCTGGGCTGGTCGGGTCCCACCGTGGTCGGGGCGCTCGAGGCGGCCGGCTACCGGATCTCCACCTCGGGTGCCGCCGAACGGCAGGGCATCGTCTCGCGGCTCGACGTCGGCACCTCCGGGGTGATGGTGCTCGCGGTGTCCGAGCGTGCGTATTCGCTGCTCAAGCGTGCTTTCAAATACCGCGAGGTGGACAAGGGCTACCACGCCCTGGTGCAGGGTCATCTCGATCCGCCGGAGGGCACGATCGACGCGCCGATCGGACGGCACCGCGGCAACGACTGGAAGTTCGCGGTGACCGCCAACGGCAAGCCGAGCATCACCCACTACGACACCCTGGAGATGTTCGCGGCGGCCTCGTTGCTCGACATCCACCTCGAGACCGGCCGCACCCACCAGATCCGCGTGCACTTCTCGGCGCTGCACCATCCCTGCTGCGGCGACATGACCTACGGTGCCGACCCGAACCTGGCGAAGCGACTGGGTCTGGAACGGCAGTGGCTGCACGCGCATTCGCTGGGCTTCGCCCATCCCGCCGACGGCCGTCGCGTGGAGTTCGTCAGCCGCTACCCGCGTGATCTGCAGCACGCGCTCGACGTGCTGCGGGAGGGGTAGGCGCAGTTCTGCCGGTCGGTGCGTCCGGCATACCATCCGTCACTCCGGGCACACCCGGGCGCGCCCGCCCGATCCTGTCGTACCGAGCGCCTAGAGTTGATGCAGTTCGTCCCCGACCGGCCGCATCCGTGGTCGCGCCCGGGGCCGTCCGAGATCTCCGTTCGACTTGTTCTATCCGTTCCACACCGTTCGAGGTGAGAGGCGTCCGTGGCCGATTCGTTTGTTCACCTGCACAATCACACCGAGTACTCGATGCTCGACGGCGCCGCCAAGGTGTCGCCGCTGTTCGCCGAGGCCAAACGATTGGGCATGACCGCCATCGGCATGACCGACCACGGCAACATGTTCGGTGCGAGCGAGTTCTACAACACCGCGGTCAAGAACGACATCACCCCGATCATCGGTATCGAGGCCTACATCGCCCCGGAGTCGCGGTTCAACACCAAGCGTGTGCAGTGGGGTACCCGCGACCAGAAGGGCGACGACGTCTCCGGTTCGGGTGCCTACACCCACATGACGATGGTCGCCGCCAACGCGACCGGCCTGCGCAACCTGTTCAAGCTGTCCTCGCTCGCCTCCATCGAGGGCCAGCTGGGCAAGTGGGCCCGGATGGACGCCGATCTGATCGCCCACCACTCCGAGGGCATCATCGCCACCACGGGCTGCCCGTCGGGGGAGGTGCAGACCCGGCTGCGGCTGGGCCACGAGCGCGAGGCCCTCGAGGCCGCCGCCAAGTGGCAGGAGATCTTCGGCCCGGAGAACTTCTACCTCGAGGTGATGGAACACGGCCTGGAGATCGAACGCCGGGTGCGTGACGGCCTGCTCGACATCGGCCGACAGCTCGGCATCAAGCCGCTGGCCACCAACGACTGCCACTACGTCACCCGGGAGCACGCCGCCGCCCACGAGGCGCTGCTGTGTGTGCAGACCGGCAAGACCCTCTCCGATCCCACCCGGTTCAAGTTCGACGGTGACGGCTACTTCCTGAAGTCCGCCGCCGAGATGCGCGAGCTGTGGGACAACGAGATCCCCGGTGCCTGCGATTCCACGCTGGAGATCGCCGAGCGTATCGAGTCCTACGCCGATGTGTTCACCCACCGCGACCGGATGCCGATCTTCCCGGTCCCCGACGGCGAGACCCAGCAGACGTGGTTGCGCAAGGAGGTCGCCGCAGGACTGAACCGGCGATTCCCCGGCGGCCCGCCGGAGAACTACCTCCAGCGCGCCAACTACGAGCTCGACGTCATCATCCAGATGGGTTTCCCGGCATACTTCCTCGTCGTCGGTGACCTCATCCGGCACGCCCTCGAGGTGGGCATCCGGGTCGGTCCGGGTCGTGGTTCGGCGGCCGGTTCGCTGGTCGCATGGGCGTTGGGCATCACCAACATCGACCCGATCCCGCACGGTCTGCTGTTCGAGCGGTTCCTCAACCCCGAGCGTGTGTCGATGCCCGATATCGACATCGACTTCGACGATCGCCGCCGCGGTGAGATGGTGCGCTATGCCACCGAGCGGTGGGGCACCGAGAAGGTCGCCCAGGTCATCACCTTCGGCACCATCAAGACCAAGGCCGCGATCAAGGACTCCGCCCGAGTCCAGTTCGGCCAGCCCGGCTTCGCCATCGCCGACCGCATCACCAAGGCGCTGCCGCCGCCCATCATGGCCAAGGACATCCCGGTCTGGGGGATCACCGATCCCGAGCACGAGCGGTTCGGCGAGGCCGCCGAGGTCCGCACGCTGATCGAGACCGATCCGGACGTCAAGAAGATCTACGACACCGCGCTCGGGCTCGAGGGACTGATCCGCAACGCGGGTGTCCACGCATGTGCGGTGATCATGTCGTCGGAGCCGCTGACCGACGCCATCCCGGTGTGGAAACGTGCCCAGGACGGCGCGATCATCACCGGCTGGGACTATCCGTCGTGTGAGGCCATCGGCCTGCTGAAGATGGACTTCCTGGGTCTGCGCAACCTCACCGTCATCGGTGACGCGCTGGAGAACATCAAGATCAACCGGGGCATCGACCTCGACCTCGACACGCTGCCGCTCGAGGACCCCAAGACCTACGAACTGCTCGCCCGCGGCGACACCCTCGGTGTGTTCCAGCTCGACGGCGCGGCCATGCGTGACCTGCTGAAGATGATGCAGCCCACCGGGTTCGAGGACATCGTCGCCGTGCTCGCGCTGTACCGGCCGGGTCCGATGGGTGTGAACGCGCACACCGACTACGCCAAGCGCAAGAACGGTCTGCAGGACATCCGGCCGATCCACCCCGAGCTCGAAGAGCCGCTCAAGGAGATCCTGGCCGAGACCTACGGTCTGATCGTCTACCAAGAGCAGATCATGCAGATCGCGCAGAAGGTGGCCGGGTACTCGCTCGGACAGGCCGACCTGCTGCGCCGCGCGATGGGCAAGAAGAAGAAGGAGATCCTCGACGAGGCCTATGACGGCTTCGCCGACGGCATGCGCGACAACGGGTTCTCGCAGGCCGCGATCACCGCGCTGTGGGACACCGTCCTCCCGTTCGCCGGATACGCGTTCAACAAGTCGCACGCGGCCGGCTACGGTCTGGTCTCCTTCTGGACCGCCTACCTCAAGGCCAACTTCCCGGCCGAGTACATGGCCGGTCTGCTCACCTCGGTCGGCGACGACAAGGACAAGGCGGCGATCTACCTCGCCGACTGCCGCAAGCTCGGGATCACGGTGCTGCCGCCCGACGTCAACGAGTCGCAGCGCAACTTCGCCGCCGTCGGCCCCGACATCCGCTTCGGTCTGGCGGCGATCCGCAACGTCGGTTCCGGTGTGGTCGGTTCGATCATCGAGGCGCGCTCGGAGAAGGGGAAGTTCACCAGTTTCTCCGACTACCTGAACAAGATCGACGTCACCGCCTGCAACAAGAAGGTCACCGAGTCGCTGATCAAGGCCGGTGCCTTCGACTCGCTCGACCACCCGCGCAAGGGCCTGTTCCTGATCCACACCGAGGCCATCGAATCGGTGATCGGCACCAAGAAGGCCGAGGCCGTCGGGCAGTTCGACCTGTTCGGCGGCGGGGACGACGCCGCCGATCCCGGGCTGGCCGAGGTGTTCGCGGTCAAGGTGCCCGATCAGGAATGGGACACCAAACACAAGCTGACCCTGGAACGGGAGATGCTCGGCCTGTACGTGTCCGGGCATCCGCTGGCCGGTGTGGAGCATGCGATCGCCGCGCTGACCGACACCTCGATCACCCAGCTGCTGGAAGGCAACATCTCCGACGGCGCGCAGATCACCATCGGCGGCATCATCTCCTCGGTCACCCGGCGGGTGAACAAGAAGGGCGAGCCGTGGGCCGCGGTCACCCTCGAGGACATGGTCGGTGGGGTGGAGGTGTACTTCTTCCCGCGGGCGTTCACCGCCTACGGCATGGACATCGCCCCCGACAACATCGTCCTTGTCAAGGCACGCGTGAACATGCGTGACGACTCGATGATGATCAGTGCCAACGATCTCGCGGTACCCGATCTCGCGGCCGCCGGAGCGTCCAAACCGGTGTCGCTGACGCTCCCGGCACGGATGTGTACCCCCGACCGGGTGCAGGCCCTCAAGCAGGTCCTCACCCGTCATCCCGGGACCGCCGACGTCCACGTCAACCTGGTCAGCGACGAGCGGTCGACGCTGCTGCGGCTGACCGAGTCGTTGCGGGTCACACCGAGTTCGGCACTGATGGGCGACCTCAAGGCGCTGCTCGGGCCGAGCTGTCTGACCTGAGCCGGCCGCCCCGGAGGTCGCACCACCTGAACTGGGGTTTCACCACCCCGTCGGACAAGGTTTCGGTACCCCGAACATTTCTCTTCGCAGTGCGGTAGAGTGGTCGGCACGCCAGACGAAACCACCGATGCCCTGGGGGTGCGTGATGACCGCGATGATCGAGCCGACCACCGTCGTCCGTCGATCGGTGCTGCCGACCCGCGAGATCGGCGGTGTCGCGTGGCCGGTCTACAAGCTGCACGCGGTGGTCGCCGCGCTCGTCGTCGCCGTGGTGTCGCTGGCGGTGTTCACCTCGATCGAGGCCACCGCCTGGCTGTCGGGACTGACCCTGCTGCTGGTCTGGTGGGGTGAGCGTTACCGCGCCGGGAAGGCCGCCACTGCATCGCGGTCCCATCCGGCCGGGATCTCGTAGATCCGTCCGTCGAATCCGGCGCGGAACAACCGTCCCGCCGAGAAGCCCGAGCCGCCGCGGCCATAACTCAGCACGCTCGAGGACGCCAGACCCTGTGCGAGCACGCAGTAGCGGCCCGGTCCGGTGATCCGCACGATCCGGCCGTCGGCGTTGAACGGCACCACCGGGCGGTCCCGTGAATCGAGTGTCAGCCCGTCGGGCGCCGCCGTCACATCGGCGCCGCCGAGGGTGAGCAGACTCTGCACCACCCGCGGATTCGCGGTCGAGATCCGGCTGACCCCGGGGTTGACGAACGTCCGCGACACGTACAGGAACCGGTCTCCACGACCGAGTACCGCGCCATTGGCGCTCGGCAGCGTCCCCCACGCCGCATTCACCTGTCCGCCGGGTGACACCCGTCCGATCAGTGTGCCGAAGTCGTTGGTGGCATAGACATCTCCGTTTGCGGCGACATCCATACCGTTGGCGGCCGACAGGCCACCCACCCACGGCCGCAGGTTCCCGGTCCGCACGTTCAGGCGGGCGATCGCCCCGCCGCGGATCACGTCACCGGCCGCGACACGGGCATCGGCACCGTAGCCGACGAGCAGGGTGCCGTCCGGAGCCCACGCCAATGCGCCGGCCCCGCCGGAGGGGACCCGGGCGATCGGGACCGCCGGCGCACCGGGCGCGGCCAGCCGGAACACCCGACCACTGAGCAGATCGGTGGTGTAGGCCGCCCCGGCCGCGTCGACGGTGAGGCCTTCCAGGGCCGCTCCGGGCACCGTGCCGACCAGGCGCGGAGGCGGTGCGGCACCGCACGATGCGGCCGAGGCCGGGGCGCCCCCGACCGCCCCGATCAGGGTGACGGCCAGTGCCCCGATGCCGGTGAGCACGGCGATGCGTAGGGCTGCGGTACGACGGTGAGATGTCATGCGAGGCTCCGAACCGTCATCCGGGGGTGGACCCGGACGGCTGGCACTGTGATGACCGAGACTGTGATATCCGACACTGGGGAGTGTAGGCGCGTGCGTGGCCTGCGGGAAGGTCTCCTTCCGGGCTCGCCCCGGAAGTGGCCGTCTGCGGCGACGGTGAGACCATGGATGTCGTGAATACGCAGCATGCCACCACTACTTCCGTCCCGGGTTCCGCACTGAACGCCGCCGCCATCGACGCGGCCGCCGAGCGGATTGCCCCGGCGGTGGCATGCACCCCCCTCGAGGCGGCGCCGCGAATCAGCCGGGACGTGGGCGCCCAGGTCTACCTCAAGCGGGAGGATCTGCAGTCGGTCCGGTCCTACAAGATCCGCGGCGCGTACAACGTGATGGCGCAGTTGTCGGAGGAAGAATGCGCACGTGGCGTGGTCGCCGCCAGCGCCGGCAACCACGCACAGGGTGTGGCCTTCGCCTGCCGGGTGATGGAGGTGCACGGCCGGATCTATGTGCCGACCACCACCCCGAAGCAGAAGCGGGACCGTATCCGCTGGCACGGCGGTGAATTCGTCGAACTGATCGCTGTCGGCGACACCTATGACGCGGCCGCGGCCGCGGCCCAGGCCGATGTCCTGCGCACCGGTGCCACCTGGATCCACGCCTTCGACGACCCGCGCACGGCGGCCGGACAGGGCACCATCGCCCGCGAGATCGTCGATCAGCTCGGTCGGGTACCCGACGTGGTGATCGCCCCTGTCGGTGGTGGCGGTTGCCTGGCCGGCATGGCCACCTACCTGCGGGCCCTGAGCCCCGAGGTCACCATCGTCGGCGTGGAGCCGACCGGTGCCATCTCACTCGCCGCGGCCCTGGTCTCCGGCAGTCCGATCACCCTCGACGACATCGATCCCTTCGTCGACGGCGCAGCCGTCAAGCGCATCGGTGGCCTCGGTCACGGCGTGATGGCAGGACTGGGCTCGTCGGTCACCGCCCATCCGATCCTGGAGACACTGTCGGCGACTGCGGACACCCGGGTCCTTCCGGACGAGCCGGTGGCCCTGCCCGCCGGCGCCGCACACATCACCCACGTCGACGAGGGCGCCATCTGCACCACGATGCTCGAGCTGTACCAGAACGAGGGCATCATCGCCGAGCCCGCGGGTGCACTCGCCGTCACCGGCCTGTCGCAGCTCAAGCTGCCCGACGACGCGACCGTGGTGTGCCTGGTCTCCGGTGGCAACAACGACGTCTCCCGTTACGGCGAGATCATCGAACGGTCGCTGGTGCATCAGGGGCTCAAGCACTATTTCCTGGTCGACTTCCCGCAGGAGCCCGGCGCCCTGCGACGTTTCCTCAACGAGGTCCTCGGCCCCGACGACGACATCACCCTGTTCGAGTACGTCAAGCGCAACAACCGCGAGACCGGTGCCGCCCTGGTCGGCATCCAGCTCGGCAGTCGTGACGGTCTGCCCGGCCTGCTCGACCGGATGGACCACTCACGCCTCGATTGCGTTCAGCTGAAGTCGGATTCGCCGGAGTACCGCTACCTGACCTGATCCGACCCACCGGGATGTCGGCAATCATTGGTGGTCTGTAGGAAAAGACGAGATCCGAACGGCGGTGACCACTTTGGTGGTTGAGCCGGCTGATCGTCTGTTGAATCAGGTGAGATGCGAACGGCGGTAACCTTTTTGGTGGTTGAGCCGGGACCGAGCCGATAGGCGAGGACCCGTGTCGAAACCCGGTGGGTCGGGTTGCGGGGGTTTCGACTCGACTTGTCGCTGCGCTCCGCGTCGGCTCAGCCGTCGTCGGTTTGGTGAGATGTGTACGGCGGTGATTGCTTTGGTGGTTGAGCCGGCTGATCGTGTGTTGGATCAGGCGAGATGTGAACGGCGGTGATCGTTTTGGTGGGTGAGTAGCCTGATCGTCTGTTGAATCAGGTGAGATGCGAACGGCGGTAACCTTTTTGGTGGTTGAGCCGGGACCGAGCCGATAGGCGAGGACCCGTGTCGAAACCCGGTGAGACGACGATGTCGGCAACCACCGGGAACGGGCCAACGCTCACGCAGTCGGACGTCGGGGACCGATCGCCACCGAATGTCCGCCCAGCCGGAGTCCTCCCGGTGTCACGTCGTACTCGCCCCAGCCGAGCCGTACCGCCGACACCGACACCCCGCCGACGTCGACAGCGTCCTCTCCGAGGTTGCACACCACCGCCCATCGGCCACGGAACATCGCGAACCACCGGGCATCCTCGTCGAACTGCGTCGTGGTGGAACCGAAGTCCACTCCGGCGAACGCCGGTTCGGTCTTGCGCAGGGAGATCAGATCGCGGTAGAACGCGAGCATCGCGGCGTGCTCGGGGAGTTCCCGTTCCGACCAGTCCAGCTTCGATCGCAGGAAGGTCTGCGGATCCTGGGGGTCGGGGATGTCGTCGGCGTCCCAGCCGTGGGCGGCGAACTCGGCCTTGCGTCCTCGGGCAGTGGCCTGCCCGAGCTCGGGCTCAGGGTGGGACGTGAAGTACTGGAACGGGGTTCGCGCCGCCCACTCCTCACCCATGAACAGCATCGGGGTGAAGGGGGAGAGCAGCACCAGGGCGGCCTTGATCGCGATCTGCCCGGCATCGAGGTAGGCGGTCGGCCGGTCGCCGATCGCGCGGTTGCCGATCTGATCGTGATCGCAGGTGTAGGCGAGCAGGGCGGTGGTGGGTAGGGTCGGCGGGATCGGGCGGCCGTGGTGGCGACCGCGGAACGACGAATACGTCCCGTCGTGGAAGAACCCTCCGCGCAACACCTTCGACAACGATTCCAGGCTTCCGAAGTCGGCGTAGTAGCCCTGTCGTTCCCCCGACACCGCGGTGTGGATCACGTGATGGATGTCGTCGTCCCATTGCGCGGTGAGTCCGTAACCGCCGGCCTCGCGCGGGGTGAACAGGCGTGGATCGTTCAGATCGCTCTCGGCGATCAGCGACAGCGGACGGCCCACCTCCGCCGACAGCGCATCCGTCGCCTCGGCCAGGGCCTCGAGCAGATGCACCGCTCGATGGTCGACCAGCGCATGTACCGCGTCCAGACGCAGTGCGTCGACGTGGAATTCGTCGAACCACCGTAGCGCGTTCTCGACGATGAACCGTCGCACTTCGTCGGAATCGGGTCCGTCGAGATTGAGCGATGCCCCCCACCCGGTCGAACCCCCGAGATACGGACCGAACTTCGACAGGTGATTGCCCGACGGTCCGAGATGGTTGTACACCACGTCGAGCACCACACCCAGCCCGCGGACATGGCATGCGTCGACGAAACGGGCGAATGCCTCCGGGCCGCCATAGGTCTCCTGCACGGCATACCAGCCGACCCCGTCATAGCCCCAGTTGTGGGTTCCGTTGAACGCGTTGACCGGAAGCGGTTCGACCAGGTCGACGCCCAGATCCACCAGGTCGTCGAGGTGTGCGATCGCGGCGTCGAATGTGCCGTCGGGAGTGAAGGTTCCGATGTGCAGCTCGTAGATCACCGCACCCCGCACGTCACGGCCGGCCCAGTGCGCGTCGTGCCACACCGCGTCGTCGACGGTGAACAGCGCCGACAGTCCGTGAATCCCTTCGGGCAGTCGCGCCGACCGCGGGTCGGGTACCGGATCGTCGACACCCGCCATCACGAATCCGTACCGCAGTCCCGGGCCGTCGACGACGCCGAGCGCGGCGAGTGCGCCGGGATCGGGTCGATACCAACCGGGTTCGTCGTCGGGGAGCATCGCCACAGTGGATCGTCCGGTCAGGTTCGGGGTGTCGACGACGAGGTGCAAGCGCTGCGCGCTCGGCGCCCAGACACGCACCTCGTCGAGCGTGCGAGGCGGACGGAACGGACGTGTCGGCGCGGTGTCGCAACGAGTCGGGCGTTTCTGCCCCGATTGCTTCTCCGCGATGGTTATCGTGGCGTCACCTGATCGGGTGTGGTCCCTCGCCGGGAGGCGACCATCCTGTGGTTCGCTCATCGTCCTCACCTTAGGTTCGCGATGGGAGAACTGCAGGCCACACCGGGTGTGACCCATGCCATAAGAGACTAAGGCGGTGCGGTATATTACTGGCGACCAGGCCTGCCAGGGGGGCGACGCGATGGTTGAGAGACGCAGGGTTGGGGATTGAGTACTGACGTGGAGGCTCCGGGGGATGGGGCCGCGGCAAAGGGCCGGGGGAAGCCGAACGCGGCGACCACCTGGTTCCGTGAGCACGTGGTCGCCAGCTTCGAGACATTCGGTCGTCAGCTGGCGATGTTCGTCGAGGTCTTCAAGGTCCTGATCGAGGACATCGTCAAACGACGATTCCCGTTCGGCGAGTTCATCCGTCAATGTGCCTTCATGTCGAGCACCTCGGTGTTCCCGACCCTGCTGGTCGCCATCCCGATCGGGGTGATCGTCTCGATCCAGGTCAGCAACATCGCCGGCCAGATCGGCGCGACGTCGTTCTCCGGCGCGGCCACCGGGCTCGGTGTGATCCGCCAGGGCGCCCCGCTGGTCACCTCACTGCTGCTGGCCGGCGCGGTGGGCTCGGCGATCGCCGCCGACCTCGGCTCCCGCACGATCCGCGACGAGATCGACGCGATGAAGGTGATGGGCGTCAACCCGGTGCAGCGCCTCATCTCACCGCGCCTGCTGGCCACCATGGTCGTCAGCTTCCTGCTCTGCGGCTTCGTCTGCTTCGTCGGATTCATCACCGGCTACGTCTTCAACGTCTACTTCCAGGGCGGCACACCAGGCAGTTACACCGGCACCTTCGCGGCGTTCGCCTCGGTGTCGGATCTGTTGTTCGCCCTGATCAAATCGGTGATATTCGGTGCGATCGTGGCCATCGTCGCCTGCGACCGCGGCCTCAACACCCGTGGTGGGCCCGCGGGTGTGGCGAACTCGGTGAACGCCGCCGTCGTCAACTCGGTGCTCCTGCTGTTCACCGTCAACGTGGTCCTGACCCAGCTGTTCGCGATCCTCGTCCCGACGAAGGTGGTGTGAGATGACCGCATCACGCTACGTACCGCCGCTGCTGCGCCCGGTCGAGGCGGCCAAGGGCGTCTACCGCGCCCCACGTGACGGCCTTGCCCAGATGGGTCACCTGATCACCTTCCTGGTGCGGTCGATCGGCGCGGTGCCCATCGCATTCACCCACTACCGCAAGGAAGTCTGGCGTCTGCTCGCCGACGTGGCCTGGGGTAACGGCGCGATCGTCGTGGGTGGCGGCACCGTCGGTGTCATGGTGATCCTCGGGGTCATGGGCGGCGCGACCGTCGGCATCGAGGGGTTCACCGCCCTGCACCTGCTCGGTATGGACCCGGTGACCGGAGCGCTGTCGGCGTTCGCCACCACCCGCGAGATCGCTCCGCTGCTGGCGGCGACGGCGTTCACCGCCCAGTCCGGATGCCGGTTCACCGCCCAGCTCGGGTCCATGCGGATCAGCGAGGAGATCGACGCGCTCGAGTCCATCGCCATCCGCCCGCTGCCGTACCTGGTGACCACCCGGATGTCGGCGGCCGTCCTCGCGATCGTGCCGCTGTACTCGGTGTCGCTGGCCGCGAACTACCTCGCCTGCCAGATCATGTTCCAGCTGCAGAGCGGGCAGGGCAACGGCAACTACCTGAACTACTTCCATTCCTTCCTGGTCTCGCCGGACATGCTGTTCTCCTTCCTCAAGGTGATCGTGTTCGTCCTGCTGACCACCTTCATCCAGTGCTACTACGGGTACTTCGCCTCCGGCGGTCCCGAAGGAGTGGGAGTGGCGGCCGGCCACGCGATCCGGCTGGCGATCATCGTGATCGTCTTCGCGAATCTGATCATGACGCTGGTGTTCTGGGGAACATCACCCGGCATCAAGATCTCGGGTTAGGGGGCGGCATGCAGATCTCCACCGATGGCGCCAACCCGTCGCTGCTGGCCTATGTGCTGCGCGGCCTGGCCTTCGTGATCGCCCTGGCGATCCTGTTCGTGTTGCTGTTCATGCGCTATCAGGGCGTGTTCACCCAGACCGTCTCGGTGGACTCGCAGCTCACCGACGTCGGCGACGGCCTCAACGACGGCGCCGACGTCCGCTACAACGGCCTGATCGTCGGGCAGGTCACCGGCGTGCGACTGGCCGACGGTCAATCCGGCACCGGTGGGCAGGCGTTGCGGCAGGTCGACATGGACATCCTGCCCGGCCAGGCAGACGGTATCCCGGCCAATGTCACCGCCCGCACCGTCCCGTCGAACCTGTTCGGCGTCAACTCCGTCGAGCTGGTCCAGCCGGGCGATCCGGCGCAGCAGCACCTGGAATCGGGGGCCACCATCCCCGCCGACCGCACTCTGGAGACGGTCAAACTGCAGGACGCCCAGAATCAGCTCCGCACCCTGCTCAACGCGGTGCCCCCGGAACAGCTCGCCGCGGTCCTGGGCACCATCGCCGACGCCCTCAACGGTGGCGGTCAGGTGTTCGGCATGTTCGTCGGGGTCCTCGACCAGTACTTCAAGACGATCAACGACCAGTTCCCGCCCGGTGCGCCGTCGGGTTTCGACAACTTCAACAACTCGGTACGCGGACTGGCCCAGTCGTCGCCGCAACTGCTCGACACGCTCGGCCGCAGCGTCATCCCGGCCATGACGATCGCCGAGAACCGGGACTCGCTGACCGCACTGCTGTCGGCGGCGCAGAGCGTCACCGACGAGGTGCAGGCACTGTTCGCCGCCAACGGTGACGCGGGCAAACGCGTCGTCGCCGACGCCAACACGATGCTCGGTGCGGCCGTCTACCACGAGGGTGCGCTGCCACAGGCGCTGACCGCGCTGAATAACCTCGCGGCCAAGGTGCTCACCGTGTTCACCGGTGTCAACGGGCACGCCCAGCTCAACATCGGCGTCAGCTTCAGCGCCTTCCAGCGCTACACCCGGCAGAACTGCCCGGTCTACAACGGCGGCCCCTACGGTCAGCTGCGCGGCCCCGGCTGCGTCGGACCGGGCACCGGAACCGGACCCACCAGCTCCGGACCGCTGCTGGTGTACCCGCAGGACGGGATGCGGCGCAACGCCGCCCGCCCGGCCGGATCGGTCACCACCGGCACCGACAACCAGACCCTGCAGACCGCGCTCAACCGCAAGCCGTCGGCCGCCGACACCCTGATGCTCGGCCCGCTGGTCCAGTCGGTGACACCCACCCAGACCGCGCCCACCCAGACCGCACCCACCCAGACCGCACCCACCCAGACCGCACCCGCCGGGCCGAACGGAGGGGGACGATGAGCGCCGGTCACGCCACGATCCGCAAACCGCTGATCGGGTTCTCCCTGTTCGCCGTCGTGGCGCTGCTGTTGACCTACGTCATCTACTCGACGCTGGAACGGTCGGTGTCGGGCGAGACCACGGGGTTCAGCACCACCTTCTCCGACGCATCCGGCCTCGCCGTCGGCGACGACGTCCGCATGGCCGGGGTGCGGGTGGGTCGCGTCCAGGCGATCGAACTCGACGGCGGCAAGGCCAAGGTGTCGTTCGAGGTGCAGGACAACCAGCCCATGTACACCACCACGCAGGCCGCGATCCGCTACCAGAACCTGATCGGCCAGCGCTACCTCGCGTTGAGCCTCGCCGACGGTGATGCGCAGCCGTTGTCGGCCGGATCGAGTCTGCAACAGCCGTCGGAGGATTCCTTCGACGTCACCAAACTGCTCGCCGGGTTCCAGCCGGTGTTCGACACGCTCACCCCCGAGCAGGTCAACGACCTGTCCAACGGATTGCTGCAGGCCTTCCAGGGTGACACCGTGTCGTTGAGCAACACCGTGGCCCAGGTGGGAAAGATGGCCTCGGACATGGCCGATCGCGATGTGGTGATCGGGGCGATCATCGACAACCTGAGCAGCGTGATGCGTGACCTGTCCCGGCAGGGCGACCAGGTCGGCACGCTCATCGACTCGGTCAAGCAGGTCGTCGAGAGTCTCAACGCACATTCGGCGCAGTTCGGTCAGGCCGTCAGCCAGATCGGCGACACCGCAGCCGGGTTCGCCGACGTGCTCAGCCAGACCCGCGGTGACCTGGCCCAGGCGGCGACCTCGGCCGACCAGGCCACCGCCAAACTGATCGGCAACGGCGCCAAGCTCGACCGGATGGCCATCGACCTGCCGATCTTCCTCGGACATTTCCCGATGGTGCTCGGCGAGGGGGCCTACCTGAACATCTACGCGTGCGATCTCGACATCGCGATCGGTGACGTGTTGTTCCCGCCGGGGATCATCAACAAGATCGGCGGCACCAAGCATTCGGTGGTGTGCCGATGAGGTCACGTCTGCGTCGCAGCTTCGACGGCAACCGCCGACTCTGGTACGGCCTGGTGGGTGCTGTCGTGATCGTCGCGCTGGTGCTCGGCGTCACCGCGCTCGCCGAGGCCGACCTCGGCAAGAAGACCTACACCGCCGATTTCGCGCAGGCCGGCGGCATCCGTCCCGGCGACAAGGTGCGTGTGGCCGGTATCGACGTCGGGAAGGTCGCCGCGACCGAGCTGCAGGGCAACCACGTCCACATGACCATGAAGGTCGACCGCGACGTCGACGTCACCTCCAACGGCTCCGCCGAGATCAAGCTGTCCACCCTGCTCGGGCAGCGGTATGTCGATGTGTCCCTGGGGAACTCACCCGATCCGGCACCCGGCGACGTGATCTCCGAGACCCGGGTGCCCTACGACCTGCAGAAGACCATCGAGAAGGGCACCCCGATCCTCGAGGGCATCGACGACGCCGAGCTGTCGCAGAGTGTGCGAGCACTGAACCGCCAGCTCGCCGGGGCCCCGGCGGTGACCAAACCCACCCTCGACGCGCTGACCCGGATGTCGGACATCATCACCAGCCGTCGCGACCAGATCAACCAGCTGGTGATCGACACCCGTACCGTCACCTCGATCGTCAACGACTCGCAGACCCAGCTCGCGGTGATCGTCGGACAGGGGGCACAGCTCACCCAGAAGATCGTCGCCCGTGAGTCGCTGGTGACCAAGCTGCTCGACGGGATCGCCGCGCTCACCGAGCAGGCGAAGGCCCTCGCGGCCGAGAACGGCAATCAGTTCGCGCCGATCATGGCCAACCTCAACACGATCAGTCAGGGCCTGGAGAAGAACCGTGCGAACCTGCGCAAGCTGCTGGAGATCCTGCCGGTGACCGCACGTCTGACCAACAACATCCTCGGCGACGGACCGTACGCCAACGGATATCTGCCGTGGGGGATCTTCCCCGACAACTGGCTGTGCCTGGCCCGGGTGGTGGACGGATGCTGACCTCGACGACCGAATCGGCGACCACTGCGGGCACCGACGCCGCCGTGCTCCGACGCCGCCGCATCTGGGCCCCCGCGGTCCTGGTGCTGCTGGCCGTCGGTCTGCTGTCGGGATGCTCGCTGATCCCGGCCGGATGGAAAGCCGCGGCCGGACAGGCCATCGAGGTGTCGGTGTTCTTCCCGAACGTGGCAGGCCTGCACACCACCAACGACGTTGCGGTGCTGGGTATGCCGGTGGGGCAGATCACCAAGATCGAGCCGCAGGGCAACCGCGTCAAGGTCACCTTCACCCTCGACAAGGACGTCCCGGTACCCGCCGACGCCACGGCCGCGATCGTCAACACCTCGATCGTCACCACCCGGCACATCGAGCTCACCCCCGCCTACTCCGGTGGGGCACGGCTCGAGGACGGCGCGGTGATGCAGAACGAGGGAATGAGCCCGGTGTCGGTGGGCGACCTGTTCGACGCCGTCGACAACCTCATGGTGTCGTTGTCGGGGGATGCGCCGGGGGAGGGCCCGGTCGCCGACATGATCGACATCACCGCCGGGATCACCGGCGGCAACGGGGAACGGCTGCAGGAGGCCATCAACCAGCTCGGCAGCGCCTCACAGGTGGTGGCAGGCAACGGCGACGGGATCGTCGAGATCGTGAAGTCGGTGCAGTCGCTGACCGCGGCACTGACCGCCAACTACCCCAAGATGAAGGCGTTCTCGTCGTCGCTGAACCAGGTCAGCGAGATGCTGGGCAGGCAGTCACCCGGTCTGGTCGCCACCCTCGCCGACCTCAACCAGACGCTGCTCAACACCTCGGAGTTCCTGCACAACAACAGTTCTGCCATCGGGTCGTCCACCGGACGGCTCGCCGCGCTCGCCGAGAACCTGAGTGACTACTCGAGGCAGGTGGTCGAGACCATCGACGTCGGACCGTTGCTGTTCCAGAACCTGTCGAACTCGGTGTCGGCGGAGCAGGGCGCGTGGCGGGCGCAGGTGCTGCTGGACAAGTCGCTGCTCGACAACCAGCTGCTGTCGCAGTTCTGCCGGACGATCAACCTGCAGAAGAACGGTTGTGAGACCGGGCAACTCGCCGATTTCGGGCCGGACCTGGGTGTGTTCTCCGCACTGTTGGAGCTGAGCAAATGATCGGGGGCATGCGGATGCGCAAGGCGCTGCTGACACTGATCGTCGGGTCGATGCTCGCGGTGTCGGGGTGTGGTGTGGTGCCCGGACTGACCGTCGAGCAGATCCCGTTGCCTGCACCGGGCAACCTGGGGGAGACCATCAAGCTGACCGCGTCGTTCGAGAACGCCCTGAACCTGCCGTCGCGGGCCAAGGTGAAACTGTTCGGCTCCGACGTCGGCGAGGTCACCGAGATCCGGGCGGAGAACTACAAGGCGATCGTGACGATGCGGGTCTCCACCTCGTCGCGGGTACCGGCGGGCACCGGGGCCGAACTGCGGCAGGCGACGCCGCTGGGTGACGTGTTCGTCGCACTGCTGCCACCGAACCGACCGACCGACGGCTACCTGGCCGACGGCGACACGCTGACCGGACCGACCTCGGCGGCGGCCACCGTGGAGGACCTGCTGGTCAGCATGAGCGGGTTCGTCGACAGCGGATCGCTCGGCTCCACCCAGCAGATCATCACCGAACTCAGTGCCGCGGTGTCTGCGGGGCCGGACAGCGGCACCCAGCTCGGTGGCGCGATCGACGGGCTGACCACGGCGATCACCAAGCTCAACCAGAACTCGGCCGAGGTCGACACCGCGATGCGTAACACCCGGGTGCTCACCGGGCAGTTCGCCGACGGGCGGGCGCAGATCATGGCGGCGATCAACAAGCTGGCGCCGGCATTCAACACCATCAACGGCCAGATCCAGCTGATCCTGACCACCCTGGACAAGACCAACCGGGTCACCGCGGCCACCAACGACTTCCTGCGCAACGACAAGCAGAACCTGATCGAGATGATCGGACATCTGGCGTCGCTGCTCGACGAGCTCGACTCCGGGGTCAACACGCTGGGGGCGCTCTCGGACAATCTCGTCGAGCTCACCCCGAAGTGGGTCAAGTCCACCAACTCGAGCGCGGCATCGTTGTCGGCGAAGGTCTACTACCTGAATCCGGGCGCCGGATTCGATTCGGCCAGCAGGCTTCCCGAACTCCAGGATCTGGATGCAGGTGGTCGGTCGTTGCAGCAGACGCTCACCCGGCTGCTCGCACGGCTCACCGGGACACGGGGGTGCTGCGGATGAGTGGGGTGTTCGGATGGATGCGCAAGCACTCGGTGGGATTGGGTAATCTCGCGCTCGTCCTGGTGATGCTGCTGGGGCTGTCCTATCTGACGTTCGGGGCGTTGCGGTGGCAGCCGTTCCAGGGGCATTACCAGCTGACGATCCAGTTCCCGATCTCGGGAGGACTGCAGGACACCTCGCCGGTCACGTTGCGGGGTGCACGGGTCGGCGACGTCGACTCGATCCAGGTGCGTCCGCAGTCGGTGGAGGTGAAGGTCTCCATCGACGACCACGTGAAGATCAACCGCAACACCATCGTCGCGGCCCTCGGGTTGTCGGCGGCCGGTGAGCAGTACGTCGACTTCCAGCCGCCGACCGCCGACGGCCCCTATCTCGCCGACGGCGACACCATCAACGTCAACCAGACGTCGGTGACCACACCGTTCCCGGAGCTGCTGGAGACGACGCTCGGTGTGGTGGACCAGATCCCACCGGAGAAGCTGACGGTGATCGTCGACAACCTCGACATCGCGCTCAACCCCGACAGCGAGACCAACGACCTCAAGGCGCTCTTCGACGCCGGCGGGACGATCTTCGCCGACCTGTACCGGGTGCTGCCGCAGACCACCAAGCTGATCCAGGAGACCGGAACCATCCTGAAGACCACCGCCGACATCCAACCGGATTTCGGTGGCACCGTCACCGCCATGAGCAATGTGGTCAATGCCGCGGTCGCCGCCGACCGGGAACTGCGCACGTTGCTCGGCAAGGGGCCCGCGCAGCTGACCAGCCTGACCGGTTCGCTCAACGAGATACGCGATCCGGTGACCGATGTGCTGGGACAGTTCGTCGACATCGCCCGCCAGGGTGCATTGCGGGCCCCCGCGATCGTGAATCTGCTGCCGTCGATCCGGGACGCATCCATCAAGAGCCTCACCATGTTCCACGACGGTGCGTGGTGGGCGTTCGGCGCGATCTATCCGCGCCCGTACTGCGACTATCCGATCACTCCGACCCGACCGACCAAGATCCTGGAGCTCACCATCCCGACCAATCTGTACTGTGTGACCGAAGACCCCAACCAGCAGGTCCGGGGGTCGGCCAATGCGCCGAGACCGGCGGGGGACGACACTGCCGGACCACCGCCGAACTACGACCCGAATGCGCGCACGGTCCCACTCGACAAGTAGCGGCGAGGAATTCTCTGAGATGACAACTGTGGACGACAAAGACACCGACAGCACCGACACCGCCGACATCGAGAACGTCGACAACGGGACGGAGAACACCGTCGACGTCCCGGACAGCGGTGACGCGGCCACCGGTGACATGCCCGAGAAGAAGGCCGAGAAGGCCGTGCCGCTGTCCAAGAGCGGTCGTGCCCGGGCACGGGCCGGGACGCAGGCAGACGAGCCCGAACCCGCACCGGTGACGAAGAAGGAGGGGCGGGAGTTCTCCATCACGCTGTCGGGTCGCTCGCTGCGGCGCGCGCTCGGTGCCATCGTGGTGATCGCCCTCGTCGTCGCCGTCGCCGTGCTCGGCTGGCTGGTCTACCAAGGAGATCAGAGGCAGTCGGCGTTCGACGATTCGAAGCAGGTGTCGGAGGACTTCGTGACCCGGCTGGTCACCACCATCAATCCGGGAAACACCGACAAGTACAAGGAGATCCTGGGGCCGTTGTCGACGGGTGATCTGCGCAAACGGCTCGAGCAGGACCGCGCGGACACCGAACAGAACAGCCAGGCCCTCGCGATCGAGGCGACATCCAAGATCGTCTCGTCGTCGGTGGAGTCCGTCGACGACGACACCGCCAAGACGACGGTGATGGCCGAGGTCACCGCCAAGAGTGCCAATGTGCCCAACGGCGAGACCCGACTGATGATCTTCATGCTCGACCTGAGCAAGGTCGACGGTCAGTGGTTGGTGTCGGAGTTCAGCGGCCCGCCCGGATCCACCAAGAGCGGCATCGTCGATCCGTCGCAATCGCTGCCCGGTCAAGGACAGTCCGCTGCCCCCACGACGACCCCGGCACCGGAGCCTACGCCGGCCGGCTGAGAGAGCCGCTGTCGCACCATCTGTGGATGGTTGGGGTTTGGAGTGCGGCTCAACCATCAACTGGCGCACTATTCTTGGATGGTTGAGCCGGGACCGAGCCGTTAGGCGAGGACCCGTGTCGAAACCTGGTGACCCGGTGTGGGTGGTTGCTTTCCGACGTCGGCCGGCGGA
>NZ_BCNF01000042.1 GCF_001485495.1 Gordonia desulfuricans NBRC 100010
CTCAACCATCAACGGGTGCAGCGAGTTTGGATGGTTTGGTTTGGGCATTCGGCTCAACCATCAACTGGCGCACTATTCTTGGATGGTTGAGCCGGGACCGAGCCGTTAGGCGAGGACCCGTGTCGAAACCCGGTGAGACGAGTGTGTCCGCAACCACCTCCGGCGGCACCGATCACGCGCGACGCAAGATCGCCACCGGGTGGTGGGCCCGTAGGGTCGCCACATCCACCGTGCCACTGTGGGTGTTGTCGTCGAGGACGTCGACCCACGAACCGGGCGGCAGGGTCACGGTGGTGGCGGCCGCGTCGGCCTCGAGCAGGCTGTGGGTGAACCGTGCGGTGATCATCACCACCGACGGGGCCTCGCCGACGACGCCGCGGGCGAACGCGATGATGTGGTCGGCGGCGGTGCCGTCGGCGTGGATGGGCCGGTAGTCGCCTCCTGGGCCGAAGGCCTCCGGGTAGGTGGCGCGTACCCCGAGTGCGGCGGCGACGAGTCGTGTCTTCGGGTGATCGACGGAGCGGTCGTAGTCCACCGGCCGACGGTTGTCCGGGTCGACCAGCGAGTCCTCGAACCATTCGGTGCCCTGATAGATGTCGGGAACCCCGGGTCCGAGTAGGCCGATCGCCTTGCGGGCCAACGCCTCCTGCTCCCAGGCGCTCGCGATCCGGGCGACGAAGGCGTCGATCGGTGTCGAGACCGGCGCGGTGGTGAGGGTGTGAACCCAGGCGTCGAGCGCGGCTTCGAACTCGGTGTCCACATCGATCCACGACGTCCGCAGGCCGGATTCACGTGCTGCCTTGCGTGCGTACGCGCACAGCCGCTCGCGCAGCGCGTCGTCGACGGCCACCGGACGGCCGAACTCGACGGGCCACACGCCGATGACATTCTGTAGCAGGAAGTATCCGGTCAGGTGGTCGGGCGGCGGTGCGGCCGCCCACACCTGGCGCACCAGCTGTGACCAGCGTTCGGGCACCTGGGCGAGCAGGGCGATCCGGGCGCGTACGTCCTCACCGCGCTTGGTGTCGTGGGTCGACGCCGCAGTCATCGCACGGGGCCAGTCGGCGGCGCGGACCACATTGTGGGCGTGGAAATCCCGCAACGGCAAGGTCGGGTCGGCCGGATCGGAGCCCACCTCCTGCGCCGACACCAGTCGCGCCGTGCGGTAGAACAGGCTGTCCTCGACGCTCTTGGCGGTGACCGCCCCACAGGTCTGGGCGAGCCGAGCGGTGGCCGCCGACCCCGGGTTGGTGGTCGCGGTCACGATCGTCGCGAGTGCGTCGGCCAGGTCGGGTCGCCGTTCGGCGATGCGTGCGGCGGTGGCCTCCAGGCGTGGCCGCAGCGACGGATAGTCGGCGCGATACACGCCCAGGCCGGCGATCAGCTCGGCGGTCGCCGCGGTGACGGCGGCGATGTCGGCACTCGGGTCGGAGTGGGTGACGGCGCGCACCAGGCGACGATGCTCGGCCGGGAACATCTCGGTGAGGGTGCTCAGTTTGCGGTTGTGCTCGCTGTCGCGGAGCCAGCCGGCATCACCGGGGATGCCGGTGGTGTGTTCGTGGATCTCCGACAACTCGACGATCCCCGACGGCGCGGTGAACAGGGCGTCGATGATCCGCATCTGGTCGTATCCGGTGGTGCCGTCGACCGGCAGTGCGGGTTCGAGTGGTTCGTCGGCGGCGAGGATCTTCTCGATCCACAGCAGGCGGTCGGTGCCGAGATCGCCGCGCAACCGGCCGAGGTAGTCCACCGGATCCCACAGTCCGTCGGGATGATCCACGCGCACACCGTCGATCAGGTCGGCCTCGACGAGGTCGCGCAACCACGCATGGGTGGCGTCGTAGACCGTCGGGTCCTCCTGCCGTAGCCCGGCGAGCTGGTCGATGGTGAAGAACCGGCGGTAGCCGATCATCCCCGAATCCCAGGGGACGAGCCGATAGTGCTGGCGCGCGTGGACCTCCTGCGGTGTGCCGCCGAGGGTGCCGGGGGCGGTGGGGAAGGCGTGGTCGTGGTACCGCAGGACACCGCGGGTGTCGACGGTGAGCGGGCCCAGATCGCCGTCGGAGGCGAGGACCGGAAGTGCCAGGGCGCCGTCGCATCCGTTGTCGACGGAGAAGTCGGCGTCGAAGAATGCGGCGTACCGCGAACCGGGACCGTGTTGCAGCAGGTCGGCGAACCACGGATTGCGCAGGACCTCGGCGACGCCGGTGTGGTTGGGCACGATGTCGATCACCAGTCCGAGGCCGCGCTCGCGGGCCGCCGACCGGAGGACACGCAGACCGTCACGTCCGCCGAGCGCCGACGCCACCCCGGGTGGGGGGACCCAGTCGTACCCGTGTGTGGAGCCGGGCATCGCCGTTCCGATCGGAGACAGATAGAGATGCGAGACCCCGAGTGCGGCAATGTGATCGAGTGTGTCGATGACGTCGGCGAACCCGAAGTCCGGGGTCAGCTGCGCCCGATAGGTCGCGATCGGCTCCGGTCGGATCATCATGTCAGGCCCTCTTGCGCAGGACCAGCAGTGACCGTTCCCGCACCGACAACACCGACCCCGACACCGCGGAGGTGACCGCGGAATGGCCGGTGGCGTCGGCGGTGTCGAGGACGCCTTCCCATTCGAGGCCGTATCCGGTGGGGGGCAGCCGGAAGTCGATGCTCTCGTAGTGGGCGTTGAAGCAGATCAGGAAGCTGTCGTCGATCACCTTCTCGCCGCGGTCGTCGCTCTCGGCGATCCCGGCCCCGTTGAGGAACACCGCCAGCGACTTGCCGAAGCCGCTGTCCCAGTCGGCGGTGGTCATCTCCGCGCCGGAGGGGGTGAGCCAGGCGATGTCGAGTGCCTGATGTCCCCACCGGATCGGCTTCCCGGCGAAGAACCGGCGCCGTCGGAACACCGGATGCTCGGTACGCAGGGCGATGGCACGCCGGGTGAAGGCCAGCAGGTCGGCGTTCTTCTCCGCCAGTGTCCAATCCATCCAGGCCAATTCGGAGTCCTGGCAGTAGACGTTGTTGTTGCCGAGCTGGGTCCGGCCGATCTCGTCGCCGTGGGCGAGCATCGGTGTGCCCTGCGACAGGAACAGCGTGGCCAGGATGTTGCGTTGCTGGCGGGCTCGCAGCGTGAGGATCTCCGGATCGTCGGTGGGTCCTTCCACGCCGCAGTTCCAGGACCGGTTGTGACTCTCGCCGTCGCGGTTGTCCTCACCGTTGGCCAGATTGTGCTTCTCGTTGTAGGACACCAGATCCCGCAAGGTGAAGCCGTCGTGGGCGATGACGAAGTTGATGCTCGCCGACGGCCGGCGCCCGGTGGCCTCGTACAGATCCGACGACCCGGTGAGTCGAGAGGCGAACTCGCCCAGCGTGGCCGGCTCACCACGCCAGTAGTCGCGGACGGTGTCTCGGTACTTCCCGTTCCACTCGGTCCACAGCGGCGGGAAGTTGCCCACCTGGTAGCCCCCCTCGCCCACGTCCCACGGCTCGGCGATCAGCTTCACCTGGCTGACCACCGGATCCTGTTGCACCAGATCGAAGAACGCCGACAACCGGTCGACGTCGTGGAGTTCGCGGGCCAGGGTCGAGGCCAGATCGAACCGGAATCCGTCGACGTGCATCTCCAGCACCCAGTAGCGCAGCGAGTCCATGATCAGCTGCAGGGTGTGCGGATGCCTGCCGTTGAGACTGTTGCCGGTTCCGGTGTAGTCCATGTACATCGCGGGATCGCCGTCGACGACGCGGTAGTACGCCTTGTTGTCGATACCGCGGAAGCTGATCGTCGGGCCCATGTGGTTGCCCTCGGCGGTGTGGTTGTAGACGACGTCGAGGATGACCTCGATCCCGGCCTTGTGGAACGCCCGTACCATTGCCTTGAACTCGGTGACGGCACTGCCCGGCTGGTGGTTGTAGGCGGCCGCGTACTCGGCATGCGGGGCGAAGAACCCGAAGGTGTTGTAGCCCCAGTAGTTCTGCAGGCCCTTCTCCCGCAGCACGAAGTCGTTCATGAACTGATGCACCGGCATCAGTTCGATGGCGGTGACACCCAACGACTTCAGATGGTCGATGATCACCGGATGGCACAGTCCGGCATATGTTCCGCGCAGGTGCTCGGGGATGTCGGGGTGGGTGGCGGTCATGCCCTTGACGTGGGCCTCGTAGATCACCGTCTGGTGATAGGGCAGGCGCGGCGGACGATCGTTCTGCCAGTCGAAGAACGGGTTGATCACCACCGACAGCATCGTGTGGTGGCGCGAATCGAGCTGTGGCATGGCCGATGACGGTTCGGGGTCGACCTGCCGGTGATCGTCCGGGAACGGCGATTCCGGCTCCTCGAAGATCTCTTCGCCGGTCTCGTCCGGATCGGGGTCGAGGGAGGTTCCGGTCTCATCTGCCTCGTCGGCCGTGTCGGCGGGTCGGCTCTCGGCATCGACGACGAGGCCGTCGGGGTCGGATGCGGCCGCGGCGATGGTCAGGGCGATGTGGTCGGATGAGATGGGCTCGGCGCCAACGGAATCGGGTGAGCTCTCGGGGACGGAGGGGTCGACGGCATCCGACGATACGGTGGACATCGACGCGATCTCGCCGTCGACCTCGGCGTCGACCACCGTGCCGGCGTCGACCTCCGTGCCGGTGGCCTCGACCGAGGTGGCGGACACATCGACGTCGTCGGCGGCCCCGTCGGTGTCGGGATCGGCGGCCGCGACCGGATCCTGCGGTGCGCCATCGGGATCGGGCGCAGAGGGTTCGGGCGCAGAGGAATCGGGCGCAGAGGGTTCGGGTACAGAAGGATCGTCGTCGGCGGTCATCGGGTACGAGAACAGCGACGGGTCGGGATCGAAATCCCCGTAGAAGGCCTTGCCGTAGGGGTCGAGCAGCAGCTTGCTGGGATCACATCGCAGCCCCTGCGACGGGTCGAACGGTCCGTGGACCCGGTACCCGTAGAACTGACCCGGTCCGATCCCCGGCAGGTAGCAGTGCCAGCAGTAGCCGTCGACCTCCTCGAGCGGGATCCGCTGTTCGCTGCCGTCCGGCTCGATCAGGCACAGCTCGACCTTCTCGGCGACCTCGGAGAACAGTGAGAAGTTCGTTCCCGCACCGTCATACGTCGCGCCGAGGGGATAGGCCTGGCCCGGCCACACCGGGAGCGGATGCGGTGCGTGCACACCGGGTCGCGGCGCGGCACCACCGGCTGCGGGGGTGCCGGCGAGGCCGGCGGGATCGAGTGGCGCCTCGCCCGTGGACCGGTCGTCTGCGGTGGGCGGTACGGTCATGCGCGCCGTCCTGTGTTCATGTGTCGACCCTAGCGGCGAAACCGCAGGTCTACATCTCGGACAGGCGTCCCGGCCGTACCGGCGTGATCGGCGTCGCAGTCGGTTCGGCGACCGGTCGGGTCAGGGCTGGGCGCCGACGGTCCACGGCATCGCCCGGCCCATCTGCGCACCGAGTCCGTCGGTGAGGCTGCGGACGTAGGTGGCGCTGAGGTGATGCCAGTCCTTGTAGACGATGATGTTGCCGACGATCGCGGGACACAGGTCGGGGGTGCACACGCCGTTGGACAGGTCCAGTGCGTGGAACAGCGGATTGGTCTCGGCGTATGCGGCGGCCGGATCGGTCGCCGACAGCGCCGCCCAGCGCTGGGTGCCGCACGATTCGGCGGTACCCCCCTCGGCCAGACAGGTTGGGGTGTCGATCAGGCCCTGCGCGTTGTGCGGCCACGGGGTGTCCCGGATTCCGAGCACCGGGATACCGGCACCGGTGAACCGTTCGAAGATCGGGGTGTAGTCGGTGGGCGTCCAGTCGCCGGGCCCGTCGTCGCGCGGTCGTGTGGAGTTGGTGAACACCGCGTCGGGTTTGTCGGAGATGATCATCGGGATCACCCGTTCGACCCAGTCGTGGCACTGCGGATAGGGCACGCCGTTCTGCCGTGGCACCGGATCGGTGGACAGCGGACAACCCATCTTCAGGTAGGTCTTGACCTTGAAGTGGTACCGCTGGCCCAGCAGGTTGAGCGCGCTGATCCACATCTCGGCGTGCGATCCGCCGGCCAGCGCGATGGTCCGTGAGGCGGCCGGATCACCGTAGATGCCGACGTGGATACGCGGATCCTCGAAGTCGCTCATGTACCCGTCGGTGGATGTCTCGGGGAAATCCTTGATCACCGCCAGCGGGGTGGGTTGCGGGTCGAGCGCCGGCACCGGTGCGTTGTCCAGCAGTGCCCGCGCGCCCGGGAACTCGCGGGGATCGAGGTTCTTGGTGTCGACGGCGAGGGTGGTGACATGCCGCTGCCAGACCTGGATGCCGGCCACGCCGACGATGCTCGCGACCACCAGGATCGTGGTGACCAGCGAGGTGTAGCCGAACCATCGACGCCGTGACCATCCGACCAGGGGTCTGGGCAGGGTGGGGGCCTCGCCGTTGCGGAGCGGGTCCTCGACGTAGCGTTTGGTCAGCCAGGCGAGGCCGATGGACGCGGCGAGCAGCACCACCCCCTCGACGAAGTTCGCGTGGTTCTTGTCCCGCCAGCTCAGGTAGAAGATCAGCAGCGGCCAGTGCCACAGGTAGAGGGCGTAGGCGATGGTGCCCAGCCACACCGGACCGGTGGAGGCGAGCATCCGGTTGACCGCCGGCAGCGAGGTGTCCTGCTGCGCGTGCCTGCCCCGCCCGGCGCGTTCGGCGGCCACCGCACCGGACCAGATGATCAGCACCGTCGCCCCGACGGGTACGAGGGCCCAGGGGCCGGGGTAGGCGTCGACGCCGTCGATCCACCAGCCGCAGGTCACGATCAGGGCGAGGGCGACGACGGTCGCGGAGTTACGAATCCAGCGCGGCACCCGCCATGACGGCATCCACACCGCCAGCAGGCCGCCGGCCAGCGGTTCCCACAGGCGGGACAGGGTGTCGTAGTAGTTCCACTGCTGGTTGACCTCCATCCGCATGTGCGCCCAGTAGAACGAGAGCGCGGCGAGCCCGAGCAGCGAGACGCCCACGATCACCCGGATCACGGTGGGACGGGCGATCGGTGCGAAGACGGTGGCGATCAGCTTGATCAGGGCGGCGACGATCACCGCGGCCAGCAGCATGCCGACGAAGAACTGGCCCTGCACCGACATCGACCAGATGTGTTGCAGTGGACTGTTCGCCGAGCTCGCCGCCAGGTAGTCCTGGGAGTTCAGCGCCAGATACCAGTTCTGGTAGTAGAGGCCGCTGGCGATCAGCTCGTGTCCGGTGTTGGCCCACCGCGTCTGCGGCAGCACCACCACGGTGAGCACCAGTACCGCCACGAGCACCGTGAACAAGGCCGGGAGCAGGCGTTTGAGCAGGCGTTTCAGCCGTGGCCACGGGTTGATCGTGTCCCAGTAGGAGACGCGGACCGACTGGCTGTGCACGGCGTGGCGCAGCAACGAACCGATGAAGAAGTAGCCGGACAGGGTGAGGAAGACGTCGACACCGCCGGAGACCCGGCCGAACCAGATGTGGAAGCAGGCGACCAGGGTGATCGCGATACCACGCAGACCGTCGAGATCGGTGCGATACGCGGGCGTGGCGGCAGGCGTCACGACCGTGCGGTCGGAGGTGGGGGTTCGGGTGGTGGCCACAGGGGGAGAAGCGTCTTCCGTGAGGGATCGTCGGGTCCGTGGGTCGGCATCGGGTCACCGACGGCTCGCCACCCGACGCGCGAAAGCCCTGCCGCAGAGGCTACCGGGTCACGCGTCGATGGCGGCGGCACGATGCCGCGCGCCGTCGAGGATCACGTCCAGACCGTCGGCGAACTCGGCGCCGAAGTCGCGGCCCGAGGGACCGATCACGCCGAGCCGTTCCATCTGTGCGCGGGTCTGTTCCTCGATGGTCAGGCCGATGACCAGCTGACAGATCGCGGTGGTGATCGCCTGCGCGTCCCGGTCTGTCAGGCCACCGGCGACGGCGACCGCGGTGATGACATCGGCGACGGCCTTGTCTGACAGGCCCGACGCCCAGCTGGAGGAGACCACCTCGGCGCTGTCGGGCACGGCGAGCAGGGCGGCGCGGATGCCGGTGGCGAGGTCGGCGAGTTGCCGGTCCCACGGCAGGGCCGGGTCGGGGCCGGGAACCGAGGCGAGGATGTCGTCGGCCAGGGCGGCCAGCAGGGTCTGTTTGTTGGGGAAGTGCCAGTACAGCGCGTTGGGCCGGACCCTGACCTCCGCGGCGAGCCGACGCATCGTGAGGTCGGCGAGGGAGTGCCGGGTGAGCACTCCACGGGCGGCCGCGAGGATGTCGGCTCGGCTGTTGCTCACGGGGCCCAGGGTAGTGGTCGTGCGGCATCGCCCGGCGAGCACCCGAGCCGGTCACCGGTGGCCGCGGCATCGATCGGGTCCGGGAACGCGGCGCCCGGAGTGGCGCCACAGCACCACCTGTACACCGTTCAGGAGTTTTCCTGTACGGTGTTCAGGCAGCGGGATGGTGACGACACCCACACCGCATCAGCCCCCGGTACGGAGCCCGTTCTCCGGCCGCCCGGTTCGACCGAAGGATCACCGCCGTGGACCACGCCAGCATCAGTGCCGTCGATGCCGCGCACATCTGGCATCCCTACGGGGCGTTCCCGGCACCCACCGAACCGCTCGTGATCGCCTCCGCACACGGTGTGCGCCTGCGCACCGCCGACGGCCGCGAGCTGATCGACGGGATGAGTTCCTGGTGGGCGGCGATCCACGGCTACGGCAACCCGGTGCTCGACGCCGCCGCCCATCGGCAGCTCGACGCGATGAGTCACGTCATGTTCGGTGGCCTCACCCATGAACCGGCGGCGCGGCTGGCCCGGTTGCTCGTCGAGATCACCCCTGCACCCCTGAACAAGGTCTTCTTCTGCGATTCCGGGTCGGTGTCGGTCGAGGTCGCGATCAAGATGGCGGTGCAGTACTGGCGTGGCCGCGGCCGACCCGGACGCACACGGATGCTCACCTGGCGCGGTGGTTACCACGGCGACACCTTCGCCCCGATGAGCGTGTGCGACCCCGACGGCGGCATGCACGCCTTGTGGACCGACGTGCTCACCCGGCAGGTCTTCGTCGACGCGCCGCCCGCCGACTTCCGGCCCGACTACTTGGCGGCCCTCGAGGCCGAGGTGATCGCCCACCGCGACGAGCTCGCCGCGATCATCGTCGAACCCGTCGTGCAGGGCGCCGGGGGGATGCGCTTCCACGATCCGCAGTACCTGCGCGAACTCCGGCGGATCTGCGACGAGCAGGACGTGCTGCTGATCTTCGACGAGATCGCCACCGGCTTCGGCCGTACCGGCACCCTGTTCGCCGCCGCGCACGCCAGCGTCGACCCCGACATCATGTGCGTGGGCAAAGCGCTGACCGGCGGATACCTGAGCCTCGCGGCCACCCTGTGCACCGACGACGTCGCCGCGGTGATCAGCGCCGGCGAGGCCGGGGGACTGGCGCACGGCCCCACGTTCATGGCCAATCCGCTGGCCTGTGCGATCGCCGTGGCCTCCACCGAGCTCCTGCTCGACGGCCCGTGGGCGCACCGGGTCGCGCGGATCGGGGCCGGCCTCGAACGCGGACTGGGTCCGTTGCGCGGTGTCGACGGCGTCGCCGACGTCCGCGTGTTCGGGGCGATCGGTGTGATCGAGCTCGACTCCCCGGTCGACATGCGGGCGGCCACGGCCGCGGCGGTCGACGCCGGCGTGTGGTTGCGGCCGTTCCGCAACCTCGTCTACGCCATGCCGCCCTACATCTGTTCCGACGACGAGATCGACACCCTCACAAGCGGTATGCGTGCCGCCGCCGAGGCCTGTGTCGCGATTCCGGTGGGAGGACCCCTGTGACCATCACCCAGACCGACGGGCGCGCACGCGCGACCGGTGACGACCAGATCGGGCATCCCGGTGCCGCGGGCCCGATGACCGGCGACGGGCCCGTCGCCCTCGACTGGCTGCACGAGGCCGCCGCGGCCACCCTCGCCGCGGGTCTGCACCGCGAGCCGGTGGTCCGCCGCGAGGGGCAGGAACTGCTGAACCTGGCCTCCAACGACTATCTCGGCCTGTCCACCCATCCGGCCGTCGTCGCCGGGGCACATCTGACCCTCGACCGCTGGGGTGCGGGGGCCACCGCCTCGCGGCTCGTCGCCGGCACCACCGCCGAACACGTCGACTTCGAGCGCGAGATCGCCGACTTCCTGGGTTTCCCTGCGGCCCTGATGTTCTCGTCGGGTTACCTCGGCAACGTCGGTGCCATCACCGCGCTGGTCGGGCGGGGTGACCTCATCGTCAGCGACACCGGCACCCACGCATCGCTGATCGACGGCTGCCGGTTGTCGCGGGCCCGGGTGGTGGTGGTCGACCGGGGCGATCACGAGGCCGTCGCCGCAGCCCTGGCCGAGCGCACCGAGGACCGCGCCCTGGTCGTCTCCGACTCCATCTACAGTGTCGACGGCGCCGCGGCACCGGTCGCCGAACTCTATGCCGCCGCCCGCGCCCACGGTGCGGCCCTGCTGGTCGACGAGGCCCACGGTCTCGGCGTGCGTGGGCCGGGAGGACGTGGCGTGATCGCCGAGGCCGGCCTGTCCGGGGCGCCCGACCTGGTGGTCACCACCGTCGCATCCAAGTCCCTGGGCGCCCAGGGTGGCATCGTGCTCGGGCCGCAGGTGTTGCGCGGCCATCTCGTCGACCGCGCCCGCCCGTTCATCTTCGACACCGGGCTCGCCCCGGCCGCCGTCGGCGGTGCCCGCGCCGCCCTCGGCCTGCTGCGGACCGACCCGGAGATGCCGAACCGTCTGCGCCGCAACGTCATCCACATGGCCGAGCGGTGCGATATCGAACTGCCGCGTCGAGTCGACGGGACGCCCGAGGTGTCGGCGGTGCTCTCGATCGTCGTCGGCGAGCCGCAGCCGGCGGTCGCTGCGGCGGCCGCCTGTCGCGAGCAGGGTGTGCTGGTCGGCTGCTTCCGGCCGCCGTCGGTGCCCGCCGGTACCTCGCGGTTGCGTCTGACCATGCGGGCCGACCTGACCGCCGACGACGTCGATCGCGCCGCCGACGTGGTCCTCGCGGCATTGCGTCGGGTGGGTGCCCGATGAGCGCCCGATCCCTGGTCGTCACCGGTACGTCCACCGACATCGGCAAGACCATCGTCACCGCGGCCCTGGCGGCCGCACTCGCCCCGCGCCTGGACGTCGCGGTGTGCAAGCCGGCCCAGACCGGTGTGCTCGACGGCGAGCCGGGCGATCTCGCGACGGTCACCGCGCTCACCGGTCCGCTGCCGACCCTGGAATGCATCCGCTATCCCGATCCGCTCGCACCCGAGACCGCCGCCCGCGTGGCCGGTGTCGCCCCGGCCGACCCGCACGAGATGCATTCGCGTATCGCCGCTTTCGCCGGACGCCATGATCTCACCCTGGTCGAGGGGGCCGGTGGCGCGCTCGTGCGGCTGGCTCCCGACCACACCATCCTCGACGTGGCGGCCGCACTGAGTGCCGCGGTCCTCGTCGTCGTGCAGGCCGGGCTCGGGGCCCTCAACCACGCCGAACTGACCGTCGCCGCGATCCGTGCCGCGGGACTGCGGCCCGCAGGTCTGGTGATCGGCGCCTGGCCGGAGCAGCCGGATCTCGCGACCCGCTGCAACCGCGACGACCTGCCCCGGCTCACCGGGGTCCCGGTGGTCGGCGTGATCCCCGACGGTGCCGGCCGTCTGTCTGCCGGCCGGTTCCGCCTCGACGCCGCGAGCTGGTTCGACCCGGACTGGCTGATCGGACTGCGCCCCAATGACTTCGAGACATCGAACAGCACCCACCAAGGAGTTCTCGCATGACCCAGGCACCCGTGGACCCGCGCACCGCGACCACCCCGACCGCCGCTGTCCCGACCGCCGCTGTCCCGACCGCCGCTGTCCCGACCGCCGCTGTCCCGACCGGCGCTGTCCAGACCGGCGCGGCCGACATCCTCGCGATCGCCCGCGAGCAGGTCCTCGAGCGTGGGGAGGGGCTCAGCCAGGAGCAGGTGCTCACCGTGCTGCGCCTGCCCGACGAGCGGCTCACCGAACTGCTGCAGCTCGCCCACGACGTGCGGATGCGCTGGTGTGGTCCGGAGGTCGAGGTGGAGGGCATCATCTCGCTCAAAACCGGTGGCTGCCCGGAGGATTGCCACTTCTGTTCACAGTCGGGCCTGTTCGCCTCGCCGGTGCGCAGCGCGTGGATCGACATCCCGTCTCTGGTGGAGGCGGCCAAGCAGACCGCCAAGACCGGTGCCACCGAGTTCTGCATCGTCGCCGCCGTCCGCGGACCCGACAAGCGCCTGCTGAGCCAGGTCGCCGCGGGTATCGAGGCCATCCGCAACGAGGTCGACATCCAGATCGCCTGCAGCCTGGGCATGTTGACCCAGGAACAGGTCGACCAGCTGCGCGACATGGGCGTACACCGCTACAACCACAACCTGGAGACCGCGCGCAGCCACTTCCCCAACGTCGTCACCACCCACACCTGGGAGGAGCGGTGGGACACCCTGCGTATGGTCCGCGACGCGGGTATGGAGGTCTGCTGCGGCGGCATCCTCGGCATGGGTGAGTCGCTCGAGCAGCGTGCCGAGTTCGCCGCCGACCTCGCCGGCCTCGATCCCGACGAGGTGCCGCTGAACTTCCTCAACCCGCGACCGGGCACCCCGTTCGGCGACCTCGACGTGCTGCCGGCGTCGGAGGCACTGAAGTCGGTGGCCGCGTTCCGGCTCGCGCTGCCGCGAACCATCCTGCGCTTCGCCGGTGGCCGCGAGATCACCCTCGGAGATCTGGGCGCCAAGCAGGGCATCCTCGGTGGGATCAACGCGGTCATCGTCGGCAACTACCTCACCACGCTCGGCCGTCCCGCCGAGGACGACCTCGATCTGCTCTCCGATCTGTCGATGCCGATCAAGGCACTCAACGACAGCATCTGACGAGCGGAGCACAGAGGTGGCTAGGCTCGCAGGGGTGGGAGTTGCGATGACGAACCGATCCGACGCCGGGGGAGACCTGATGGTCCCCGGTCCGCTGGATCAGCCGTGCCGATACGGGGTCTACACCGGGATCGAGCTGGAACTGCAGTCGCCGGATGCGGTGCCGACCGCGGCGCGGCTCGGACTGGAACCGCCGCGGTTCTGTGGGCAGTGCGGCCGGCGGATGGTGGTGCAGGTGCGCCCGGACGGCTGGGATGCCCGGTGTTCCCGGCACGGCACCGTCGACTCCACCGAACTGGGCCGACGATGACCGATCCCGCCGGTCCTCCGGCACCGCACGGATCCGGCCGGCCGCAACCGGTACCCGGGCAACCGGGGCATCACGAGCCGGGGTCCTCGGCACCGATCCCCGAATCCCCGGCCGCGCAGAACCCGATGGCCCCGATGACCCCGGTGCCGATGGCGCCGCCGCGGACCGTCCGGCCGGCTCACCGCACCCCGTCGACCCTGGTCGCGGTGGCGGCGGTGACGCTGCTGCTCGGGGTGATCGCCGGTGCGGTGTGGGCGGTGGTGACCCCGGCGATGTCGGGGGTCCGTGCGGCCGACGGCGCGTCGGTCTCCGGTGCCCAGCTCGGTGAGGAGTTCGCCGGTGTCGCCGCGTTCTGCCTGATCATGTGTGCATTCGGGGCGATCGCCGCCGGCGTCTCGTGGTCGGCGGCCCGCGGGTGGCGTGGACTGCCCGGATACGGGGTCACGCTGGCGTCGACGATCGTCGGAACCGGTGTCGCGGGTTGGGTCGGCACCCAGATCGCCGACTGGCATCTGGCCGGGCCCACCGACGTCGCGGTGGGGCAGACCTTCCGGGTGGTCCCGGACCTGTGGCTCGACCAGTCGGTGCGGCAGGGTCCCAGTGGGCCGTGGGTGTTGCTGATCTGCGCGCCGCTCTTCGCGACGCTGGTCTATCTGGTGTGTGCGCTGGCGCAGCGCGACGGCGACCTCGGTGTCGGTGATCAGCCGCAGTGGCCGGCGGTCGGCGACACGCAGGCCGTCACATCGGGGGTTTGAGCGTCGCGAACTCGTCGGTCACGCGCAGCGCCTTGTCGGCGAAGGCGTAGAGCGACGGGGGACGGCCACCCGAACGGCCGGTACGACCGAGCAACCCGGTCGCGACCACCACGCCGCGGCGGCTGAGGATGCGCAGCAGGTTGGTGGTGTCGACGCGGTAGCCCAGGGCGGCGCCGTACACCTCCGACAGCTCCGACATCGCGAACCGCGACGGGGCCAGCGCGAAGGCGATGTTGGTGTAGGAGAGTTTGGCGGCCAGCCGATGTCGGCCGGCCTCGATGATCGCCGCATGGTCGAAGGCCAGATCGTCGGCCTCCAGATCGTCCACCCGATGCCAGGCCGCACCGCTGGGCAGGTCCGTCGCGGCGTCGGAGGGCACCAGCCCCAGATAGGTCGAGGCGATGGTCCGCACGCCCGGGACGCGGTCGGGGGCGGAGAACACCTCCAGCTGTTCGAGGTGCGCGACGGTGCGGACGTCCATCTTCTCGGCGAGCAGGCGGAGTCCGGTCACCGACAGGTCCTCGTCGTCACCGATGTCGCCGCCGGGCAGTGTCCACGGTGCGGTGTGGTCGCCGTGGGTGAGCAGCACCGAGAGTGCGGGCGCGCCGTCGGGTTCGGCCTCGCGGACCTGGAAGACCACACAGAGAACCTCGACGCGCATGGGCGCCTCGACACGTAACGGCGCCTCGACACGCGACGGCAGCTCGACACGCACGGCCGGCGTCCCGGGGTCGGAGGGTTCGGGAGGCGTCGGCATGCCGACGATTCTAGGGGCACCCCGCCGCCGTTCCGACGGTGTGTCGGCCGGTTCGCGCGGCGGGTCGCCGGCTCACAGTTCCTCGAGGGTGACCAGGCCGTCCTGGATCGCGCGGGCGACCAGCGACGCCTTGGTACGGGCGGCGCGACCGGCGTCGGCGTACTTGGTGCGGATGCGGGCGAGGTGGGTGTTGACCGTGCCCACCGAGATGTTCAGCCGCGAGGCGACATCGGCCTTGGAGTCGACCAGCAGCCAGGTCCGCAGCACCTCGACCTCACGGGTGGTCAGCGGCACCGGAAGGGTGCGGGGCTCGGGTCGCGGGGAGGCGATGACGGCGATCGGTTCGACCCGACGCGGGGGCATCACCGGTCGTGCGGCGAGACGTTCGAGGGCCTCCTGGCGGCGGCGTACCGCCTGCAGGGGCGTGGAGTAGCTCCGACGGCCGGGGATGGGGCTCCGCGGCGCGATCGGCGGCATGGGCTGCGCGGAGTTTCCGGTGGCGGTACCGAGGCTTGCGGTCATGATGTCGGACTCCTGAAGTCGTTGGTTGACGGGGATGACGCTGGTGTTTCGGCTGATCAGAACGCTACGGAGTACAACGGTGGATCAAACGAGTAGTGGACTACTTGGAATGGGCTTGGAATGCCCGCAGAGTGACCGGTGTTACGATGACTGCAGGTTTTCGATCAGCAGTCGAAAACCCGCCGCCGGTACACAGCCCGTGCCGTGCGCAGGCCGCAGAGCGGCAGGACAGAGGAGTTCTCCAGATGAGCATCACCAGCGACCGACCCGCGGTGACCGAATCGACTGCTTCGGCTGCGGCGGACATGCAGTGGATCGACGGCCCCGGCGGTTTCACCGGCGTCGAACCCACCCTCGAGTGGGCCGAGGAGGTCCGCAGGCTCGCCAAGGCCCGCAATGCCACCCTGCTCGCGCACAACTACGAGCTCCCGGCCATCCAGGACGTGGCCGATCACGTCGGCGACTCCCTGGCACTGTCGCGGATCGCCGCCGAGGTCGACTCCGACGAGATCGTGTTCTGCGGTGTGCACTTCATGGCCGAGACCGCCAAGATCCTCAGCCCGGACAAGCGCGTCCTGATCCCGGACGCCCGCGCCGGCTGCTCGCTGGCCGATTCGATCACCGCCGACGAGCTGCGCGCCTGGAAGGACGAGTTCCCCGACGCCATGGTGGTCTCGTATGTGAACACCACCGCCGAGGTCAAGGGTCTCACCGACATCTGCTGCACCTCGTCGAACGCCGTCGACGTCGTCGCCTCGATCGATCCCGACCGCGACGTGCTGTTCCTGCCGGATCAGTTCCTCGGCGCGCACGTCAAGCGCGAGACCGGGCGCGACAACATCCACATCTGGGCCGGTGAATGCCACGTCCACGCCGGTATCAACGGTGACGAGCTCACCGAGCAGGCCGCCGCCCACCCCGACGCCGACCTGTTCATCCACCCCGAATGCGGTTGCGCCACCTCGGCGCTGTACCTCGCCGGTGAGGGTGCGGTGCCCGACGACCGGGTCAAGATCCTGTCCACCGGCGGCATGATCGACGCCGCCCGCGAGACCGGCGCCAAGCAGGTCCTGGTGGCCACCGAGATCGGCATGCTGCACCAGCTACGCAAGGCCGCCCCCGGCATCGACTTCCAGGCGGTCAACGACCGTGCGTCGTGCCCCTACATGAAGATGATCACCCCGGCCGCGCTGCTGCGTGCCCTGCGCGAGGGACGCGACGAGGTGTTCGTCGCCGACGACGTCGCCGCCCGCGCCCGCCAGAGCGTCGAGCGCATGATCTCCATCGGCAACCCCGGTTCGGGGGAGTGAGCGCACCGATGAACGCGACCTTCGTGGGGCAGGAAGCGGCGACCGGGGATCTCGATCTGGCCGTCACCGACGAGGTGCGGGCGCTGATCCGCACCGCGCTCGACGAGGACCTGCGGTACGGGCCCGACGTGACCACGGCCGCAACGGTTCCCGCCGACGCGACGGTGGACGCCGCGATCGTCAGCCGGGCACATGGCGTGATCGCCGGCGTGCCGGTGGTGCGTGCGGTGTTCGACGAGGTGATCGGTGCCGACCGGTATCAGGTGACCGCGGCGATCGCCGACGGAACCCCCGTCGCCCCGGGGGATGTGGTGCTGGCCGTGCATGCACCGACGGCCGCACTGCTGACCGCCGAGCGCACCGCGCTGAACCTGATCTGCCATCTGTCGGGTGTCGCCACCGCGACCGCGGCGTGGGTCGCCGCGGTCGACGGCACCGACGCCAGGATTCGTGACTCGCGAAAGACCTTGCCGGGCATGCGGTATCTGCAGAAGTACGCCGTGCGGGCCGGCGGTGGCGTCAATCACCGCATGGGTCTCGGCGATGCGGCACTGATCAAGGACAACCATGTCGCGGCCGCGGGTTCGGTCGGTGCCGCACTGCAGGCGGTGCGCGCTGCGGCACCGGGGCTGCCGGTGGAGGTCGAGGTGGACTCGCTGGAACAGCTCGACGAGGTCCTGGCGTTGTCCCCGCAGCTGGTGTTGCTCGACAACTTCGAGCCGTGGGAGACCCAGATGGCCGTCCAGCGCCGCAACGCGCGGTCGCCGGAGACCAAACTCGAGAGCTCGGGTGGCCTCGCCCTCGAGGTCGCCGCCGACTATGCGCGCACCGGCGTCGACTACCTCGCCGTGGGTGCGCTCACCCACAGCGTCACCGTCCTGGACCTGGGGCTCGACACGGTCGAGTAGGGCGCCGCGGCCGGGCCGCCGTGTCGTCGGGTTCGGTCCGGGGCCGGCACTGCCGGTCCTCGAGCCGATGACGAGCACGCCGACGGTGACCGCGATCATCGAGATCCCAGCATCGGCCGGTGCCCGTACATGTCACCGAGCTGGGACAGTAGCGGTACGCACACGGCGGCCGCGAGGGTCTGGACCGTGAGGAACCAGGTGATGTCGGCGTCGCTCACCCGTGTCCAGTAGGACGTCGACGCCGGTGTCACCCGGACGACCTGTCGGTCGCGGAACTGCGGGGCGTGACATGCCGATGCGGTACGACGCGTTTCATATGTCTGCAGGTCGGACGGTGCAGGCCGTGTGGGTCGGTCGGGTGTCCTCGGTGGGGCGGGCGGACTGTCGCGGGTGGTGCCGGCCGTTCTCTCACGCCCCGATCGCCCGCGCGATCATCGGCCACGATGCGCGTAGTTCCGCCGCGAACAGGCCCCATGAATGGGAACCGAGAGGCCGGATGTCGAGGTGGTGGGCGATGCCCAGCGACGCCAGACGCGCCGACAGTGCTGCATTGCACCCACTGGCCACCGACTCCACGGGCAGGCCGCCGATCAGCGCGCCGGGCAGCTCCAGTGGACCCAGACGATCCACCGGGCCCGGCACACCCGTCGCCGAGCCGAGGTAGATCGCCTTGCCGCGCAATCGGTTCGCGTTGACGATCGGGTCGTGTGCCGCCCATGCCGGTGCACCGGGCGGCCCCCACATGTTGAGCACGTTGCCGCCGCCGCGGGCCACCACCATCGTGTTGGTCAGTACACCGAGCGGGAATCCGGTTGTGGGACAGCCGCTGTAGGCGGCGACGGCCCGGTAGCGCTGCGGTGCCCGGGTGGCCAGGTCGACGGCCGGTCCCGCCGACATCGACACGCCGCTGATCGCATTCGCACCGGTGGTGCGGAAGACCTTGGCGATCGCCGCGGGCAGTTCGTGGTTGATGTAGGTCTGCCATTTGTTGCGGCCCAGGACGGGGTCGTCGTGCTGCCAGTCGGTGAACATGGAGAACCTGCCACCGATCGGCAGGACGACGTTGACACGTTTGCCGGCGAAGAACGGCCGGACACCGCCGTGGTGATACCACGACACCCCGTCCTCGGCGCCGCCTGCGCCGGGCAGCATGTAGAAGACCGGGGCGACGGGTTTACCGGGCAGATGCAGGACCTGGTTTCGGATCACCCGGTTCATCGAGGGGGAGTGCACCAGCACCACCGTCTCGGTGGGTGACACCTCCTGGACCGACACCACATCGGCCCGCGCCGATGTGGCCGGTACCGCCAGGATGGTCGCTGCCGCCGCGGCCACGGCGATCACTGCTCGCGTACACGCTCTCCGAAATCGCGCCATGGTTGGCGATTATCGGTGGCCTGTGGGGTTGCTGTGAACCGGGGTATGGCGGAACGTTAGGCCTTCGTGATGGTTTCGAGTCCGGGGCTACCGGCCGGCTTCGGTCAGCTGCCAGCCCTGCGCGCTCTGCAGCCGATGCCAGAATCGCGCATAGGTCCCGTCGGCCTCGAGCAGTTCGGCATGGGTGCCCTGCGCCTCGATCCCTCCGGTGGCGTCGAGGGCGATGATCGTGTCCGCGCGCGCGATGGTGGCGAGCCGGTGGGCGATCACCACGACCGTCGCCCGCTCCCGCAGTTTCTCCACCGCGGCCACGATGTTCGCCTCGTTCTCCACGTCGAGAGCCGATGTCGCCTCGTCGAGGACGACGATCGGTGCGTCCTTGAGCAGCGCCCGGGCGATCGCAACGCGTTGCCGCTCGCCACCGGAGAGGCCGCGTCCGCCCTCGCCGACCCGGGCCGACCATCCGTCGGGAAGCCGCTCGGCGATCTCGGTGACGCCGGCGATGTCCGCGGCGGCACGGATCTCGCCGGGGGTGGCATCGGCCCGGCCGACGGCGACATTGGCCTCGAGGGTGTCGTCGAAGAGGTAGACGTCCTGGAACACCATCGACAACTGGGCCATCAGCTGTTCGGTGGTCTGCTCGGTGACCGGACGGCCGCCGACGAGGACCTGGCCGCCGGCGACGTCGTAGAAGCGGCAGATCGCCCGCGCGATGGTGGACTTCCCGCTTCCGGACGGGCCGACGAGGGCGACCATCGTGCCCGCCTCGACCGTGAACGACACATCGTGGAGCATCGGTGGGCTCGCCGGCGAGTAGGTGAAGCCCACGTCGACGAATTCCACCGTCCCCGGTGCGGGCAACGCGGCGGCGTCCTCGGGTTCGGGCAGCGGTACCGCGGTCAGGACCCCGTCGAGCTGATCGAGCAGTGGCCGGCGAGACTCCAGGGCCATCGCCCCGGTGGTGATCTCCGACAGCGTGGAGGTGAAGCGCAATGCCAGACTGATGAAGGCCAGCGCCGGGATCGGTTGCAGCGACCCGTCGATGGCGAGCGATCCGGTCAGCGTGATGAGCACGACGATCACACCCTGGGTGACCATTCCGCTGAGCAGCAATCCGACGGTCTCGATCCACAGTGCTCGGGTCTTGGCCGTGTGGGCCGCCGCGAGTGCGTCGTCGAGCGGTCCGAAGTCGTCGCTGCGGCCGCACGAGCGGATCGCGCCCTGGCACTGGACGTACTCCACCACCTGGTTGGCGAGCGCGTTCTCCGTGGGTTCGTGCATCTCGCGGCCCCGACGCATCAGGGCGGTCGAGGCGAGGGTGATGAGCACGAAGACCGGGATCGAGATGGTCAGCACCAGGCCGAGCAACGGATCCCAGAACCAGGCGGCGACGACGATCACCACCGTCGCGGTCCGTCGCGACACCAGCGGACCGAACATGTGCGCAAAGATCTCGCCCGCCGACATCAACTCGGTGGACACCATCCGCGAGAGTGCACCGGCGAGCGGACGGGCGAACCATCCGAGCGGCTGCCGGGCCACCTGATCGCCGACCAGTCGATGCAGGCTGCGCAGGAAGTCCAGTGCAACAGCGTAATTGGTGTACTGGGTGATGTAGTTCAGGCCGAATGCGGCGGCCGACAGGATGCCCAGAATCCACAGCCAGCCGGCCAGTCCGAAGCCCCACACCGGGGTGCCCTGGGCGAGGGTGCTGATGGTCGGCAGCAGGGCGGCCAGCGCGGCACCGTCGACCAGCCCCACCCCGACGGCGGCGGCGATGGCCGGACGCATGCGTTCGGGATGCGAGATCATGCGCTGCATCCGCGGGACGATGTCGATCAGGGGGAGGTTCATCGGTGTGTCCCTTCGGCGGTTCCCGTGGGGCCTGTGGTGCCCGACCCGGGCTCACGCGACCCGGTGCGGTGCGTCCCGGCCAGTCGGGCATCGGCGCCGGCCCGCTGCCACATGCGGGCATAGGCCGGGTGGCCGGCGAGCTCATCGTGGGTTCCGGTGGCCACGACCCGTCCCGACTCGACGACGATGATCTGGTCGACCCCCTTGATCACCTCCGGCCGGTGGGCGATCACCAGCACCGTCCGGCCGCGGACCAGGGTCGAGAGCGCTTGCTGGATCTGGTGTTCGGACTCGGGGTCGGTCAGCGCGGTGGCCTCGTCGAGGACCAGGATCGGGGCGTCCACCAGGACCGCCCGGGCGATCGCGATCCGTTGGGCCTGCCCGCCCGACAGTCCCGAATCCGACCCGTAGACGGTGTCGAAACCGTTGGGCAGGGCTTCGATCTCGTCGAGAATCCTTGCCGCGGAGGCAGCCTCGCGGATCTGCCCGTCGGTGGCGTCCGGTCTGCCGAGCGCGATGTTGTCGCGGATGCTGATGGTCAGCAACTGCGGATCCTGCAGGACCATACCCACCTGCGAGTACAGGTCGTCGATCTCGGTGATGTCGACGCCGCCGATCCGGATGGTGCCCGACGCGGGGTCGTCGAAGCGGGCGAGCAGGGTCGCGATGGTCGACTTCCCCGATCCCGACGGGCCGATGAGTGCGGTGACGGTGCCCTGCGGCAGGGTGAAGCCGACGTCGTCGACGGCGAGCACCGCATCCGGGCCGCTGCCGTAGGAGTAGTGCACCGCCTCGAAGGTGACATCGTGTGCCGTCGGGCGCCGGGCCTGGACGGCATCGGGTTCGGTCAGGATCGGGGTGTCGATGAGCGCGGCGAGACGCGAGGCCGCGGCACCGGCGAGTTGTCGGCTCCACGTCGAATGCATCCACGTCTCGAGCGCATACGGGATCAGCAAGGCGATCAGCGAGGTGGCGAGCACGTCGGCGGTGCTCACCTGATCGTGGTGTACGAGAACCGAACCGACGCCGATGTTGACCAGCAACACGAGCGGGATGGCGAGGAACGAGGTGCCCAGTGCGGAGACGCGGACCAGCGGCCGCACCCAGTCGAGGTAGAAGTCGTAGAACTCGTCGGCCGACTCCTGGTAGTTGCGATGGGCGCGCCCGACCCGCCCGAATGCCTTGACCACGGAGATCCCCGCGACGAACTCGACCATCCGCGCCGACACGGTGGACAGCCGACGGTCCATCTCCACGGTCTTCTCGCCCATACCCCGCATCGACATGGCCATCGCGCCGATGTAGAGCGGCAGTGTGGCGATGGAGAGCAGCCCGAGGCGCCAGTCGATGACGAAGGCGTAGATCATCAGTGCCGCCGGCATCACGACGGCCGCGGTCCCGTCGACCGGCTGGTGGGCGATCAACTGGTGGACGGTGCCGATGTCGTCCTGCATGCCCTTGCGTACGCGACCGGAGTTGGTGGCGGTGAACCACGCGAGCGGTACCTTGGCGAAGCGATGCACCAGCCGGACCTGGATGAGGTGGCCCAGCCGGATGTCGGCGAGGTGGGTGACCAGCAGGGCGACGAAGTAGATCGCGAGCCGTAAGACGAAGGTGATCACCAGGATTCGCAACCAGCGCCGGATCTCGTCGCCGTCGACGTGGGTACCCGCGGACGAGGCGGCGAGGAGTGTGCCGCCGATCTGGACCAGGGCGATGTAGGGGACCACGGCGAGAACCCCGGACACCACGGCGAGCAGCCGGCCGATGGTCAGCGGCACGGCGACCGGTCGCATCAGACGCTTGAGCGCGAGGGCGTCGGCCTTCTGTTTCTCCTTCTCGCTCAGCGCGTTTCCGCCACCGTCGGTGTGCTCACCAGACGGTGGGCGGGCGGCGTCGGAGCTGTGCGGGTCGGAGTCTGCGGGATCGGTGACGGCGTTGGCGGCGGTCATGGCACCTCTCGCGATCCATGGCGACCTGCGGCGTCACATCCCCGTGGTGACTTAGGGTAGCCATACTTAAGTTCGGGTCGCGTTCACCATAGGTCGTGCGCCGATCGCCTGGCAAGGGTCACGAGGTCATCGACGGTCCCGCCTGCCAGGGCGGACGGACCGTGCGCACCAGCGAATAGCGGACGATGTCGGGGCGGTGCAGTTCCGAGGCGTAGAACAGTCGGCGACCGCTCGCGGCGACCCCGATCAGTTCCAGGGTCATCACCGGATCTCCGGCCGACATGTCCAGCAATGCCGCCGATTCCGCGTCGAGCACGTCGGCCCCCGGGGTGGCCACCTCCCAGACCAGCGATTCGCCCCACGCCTGGGCGACGGCGGTGAACACCGAATCGTCGAGTCGTGTCGGCTCGGCGTCGGGGACGAGCAGGTACCCCGTGGCGATCATCACCGGCAGGTCGTCGGCGAACCATCGTTTGGTGGTGTGCACGCAGGGGGCGCCCGGGTCGCAGTCGAGGAGTGCGGCGACGTCGGCGGGGAGTGAACCCCAGGTCTCGGCGACGATCTCGACGCGGGCCTCGTAGCCGAGCCGCTCGAGTAGTTCGGTGTGTTCGAACTGTTCCTCGAGCCGCACACTCATCCGCAGTGCCAGCGGGTCGACCACGGTCGCCGCGCCCTGCCGGCGTCGCAGCAGGCCCTGCCGTTCCAGATCCGCCATCGCCTTGCGCAGCTGCTGGCGGGTGCAGTGGAGGCGGTCCACCAGGTCCATCTCGCCCGCCAGCGGTACCCGGTCGGCGGAGGCGTCGCGGGCCAGGCGCAGCAGTTCCCGGGTGATCCGCCCGTGGGAGGCCGCGTCGTCGGATGCCGAACCGGTGCGGCTAGCCATTCTCCGACGCCTCGCTGACGTCGATCGCGTCGATCTCGGCGAGCAGCCGGTTCGTGAGATCGTCGTCGGCGAAGCTCGCCGTCACCGACGTCCGCGCGAGATCGCGGAGCTCGGATCGGTCGAGACCCCAGATCTGGGACGATACAGACCAATCGGTTTCCAGCGAGGTGCCGAGGACGGCCGGGTCGTCGGTGTTCAGCGTGACCGCGACCCCGGCCTGGCGCAAATGCCGGAACGGGTGCACCTCCCAGGACGGATACAGCCCGAGTGCCACATTCGATCGCGGACACACCCCCAGCGGGATCTGCTGATCGCGCAGGCGGCCGACGAGCGCCGGGTCCTCGACCGCCCGGATTCCGTGGTCGATGCGTTCGGCGTGCAGATGATCGAGCGCATCGCGCACACCCTCGGGTCCCGACGACTCTCCGGCATGGACCGTCCGCCGCAGGCCGCGGTCTCGCGCCAGCGAGAATGCCTCCGCGAAGCGGTGACTCACCGGTCCCGACCGATGCTCGTCGCCGTCGATGGACAAGGCGACCACCCGTGGCGGCCGGGATTCGGTGATCTGTTCGACCAGTTCGCGGGCCGAGGACGCGGACTGCCCCCGGGACAACGACACGCACGTGTTGACCTCGGCCAGGCCGTCGACGCGGGCCTCGTCGAAGCCGTCGGCGAAGGCGGCGAAGAGCGCCGGAACCCGATCGGTCCACTGTCCCCAATGTCCGGGGTTGACGATCGCATCGGTGTACCGGATCCCGGATGCGGTCTGGCGCGCGGCGAACCGGTAGGCCAGCGACGACGCCTGCTCGGGTGTGGCGACCAGTCCGCATCCCCAATCCAGGAAGCGCAGAAAGGAACTCAGCCCGGTCTCGGCGCCGTCGCCGGCACCGGCGGTCGCCCCACCGAACAGCCGGTCGGCCGGGAAGGGGAGTTGCGCGCCTGCGGCCTTGGCCAGGCCGAGGAGATCGGCCAGTCCCAGCGACCCCTCCAGGTGGATGTGCACCTCGGCCTTGGGCAGGGCGCGGATCCAGGCTTCGTCGACGCGTTGTGCCACGGCGGATTTGGTCATGCGCAGAGACTCTACCGAGATCGCCGGACTTATCAACAAGTCTGGGAACCGGTGTTGCGAACCGAGGTGGAGGCATCGGCCAGCCGCCTCTAGCATCGTCGAGTTCTGCAGGTCAAACCGAACTGGTCGTTTGATTCACTGTGGTTCTTCCTCTGTCGCCTCCGGGTTCGACCTCTCAGGATGTCCACTTGTCAACAAGTCGCCGGCGATCGGGTCCCGCATCCCGTCGGACGGCAACGAGAACCCCAGAGGACGTGGTGCACATGAGGATCAGAGCAATCCTGGCGAGTCTGCTCGCCGCCGTCGCGATGGTGGCCACCGCATGTTCACCGGACAGCGGGGCCGACACCTCGTCGGCGCCGAAGGTGGCGATCATCCTGGGTGGCCTGGCCAACGACGGCGGGTTCAACCAGTACGGTGCCGACGCCGTGCACAACCTCGAGAAGGACGACAAGGTCACCGCCCAGGTCCGCGAGTCGGTGCACACCGATGCCGACGCGCAGGCCGCACTGCGCCAGTACGCCGCCGACGGCTACGACCTGATCATCGGCTGGGGCCTGGACTTCGCGAACTCGGTGTTCTCGGTGGCCGAGGAGTTCCCGCAGTCGCACTTCCTGGCCACCGGGTCGGCCGACATCCTCGCCAAGACCACGGCCAATGTGGAGACCTGGACCTATGCCAGCGATCAGCAGGGCTACCTGCTCGGCTGGGTCGCGGGCAAGGCCGGTCTGTCGCCGACCGCCGTCGTCGACGGGCAACTCGCACCCTTCAACGAGATCACCTACAAGGCCTTCTCGGTGGGTCTGAAGACCACCAATCCCGGTGCCACCGAGCTCAAGCCGGTTTTCACCGGCAGCTGGGAGGACCCGGCGCTGGCGAATCAGGCCACCAAGGCCCAGATCGCGGCGGGCGCCAAGCTGATCGTCACCGGCGCCGAGGGCTACACCTCGGGTGTCATCGCCGCGGCCAAGGAGGCGGGCGTGGCGACCATCGGCGCATCGGCCACCTCCTCGTCCGATGCGGCCGAGGTCAACATCGGTTCGGTGGCACTGGACTTCACCCCGACCCTCACCGAGGCCGTCGGCCGCGTCGAGGCCGGTACCTTCGGCAACCACGGCTACACCTCGACCATCGCCAACCACGGCCTGGTGTTCACCGGCTACCACCGCGTCGCCGCCGCGCCCGGACTGCCCGCCGACCTCGAGGCCCAGACCCGGCAGCTGGCCGCCGATCTGGCCAGTGGCAAGGTCACCATCCCGCCGATCTCGTGACCGGTATCGAACTCCGTGCGGTGACCAGACGGTTCGGTCACCAGGTCGCACTGTGCGACGTCGACCTCGCGGTGCGGGCGGGCCGGGTCCACGCGCTGGTCGGGGAGAACGGTGCGGGCAAGTCCACCGCCCTCAAGATCCTCTCGGGCGCCGAACATCCCGACGCCGGAAGCGTGCTGATCGATGCCGGCCCGGTTCGCCTGCGCCACCGGCGCGACGGTATCGACCACGGCATCGGCACGGTGATGCAACAGCTGAGCCTGATCGGTGATCTCACCCTCGCCGAGAACCACATCCTGGCCGGTGACCGGTTCCGTGCCGACCGTGGCCGGGCCGCCCGCGAACTGACCGGCGTCGCCGAGCGTGCGGGTCTGCGGATTCCGGTCGACACGCCCGTCGCCGAACTCGAACTCGCGCAACGGCAACAGGGGGAGCTGGCGATGGCACTGGCGCGCGGTGCGCGGATCCTGTTGCTCGACGAGCCGACCTCGGCGCTCGGGCCACACGAGACCGAGGCCCTGTTCGACACCATCCGCACGCTGGCCGACTCCGGCACCGCGGTGCTGCTGATCACCCATCGGATCGACGAGGTGCGTGCGGTGGCCGACGACGTCACCGTTCTCACCCGCGGACGGGTGACGCTGTCGGGGGCGATGACCGACATCTCCGACGAGCGTCTGGTCGCGGCGATGATCGGTGAACAGGACGACCGTACCGAACCGGTCCGGACGGTGGCACCCCGGACTGCGCTGGTGCTGTCGCTGACAGAGGTCGGGACCGCCGGGTCCAAAGGTCTTGCCGGCGTGGACATCACCGTGCACGCCGGGGAGATCGTGGGCGTCGTCGGGGTGGGCGGCAACGGTCAACGCATCCTCGCCGAGGTCGCTGCCGGACTGGTGACGCCGACGACGGGGAGCGTCCGCGTGGCCGACCGGCCGCTCACCGGCGACGCCGCCCGGCGCGAGACGGTGTCCTATGTGCCCGAGGAGCGGGACGAGGCGCTGCTACCCGACGCCGACGCGGCACACTCGGCGATCCTGCGGACCCTGGGGCGCGGCGGATTCCGCACCCGGGTCCGCACTCTCGACTGGCCGGCGATCCGCACGTTCACCGACACCCTGATGCGGCGACACGATGTGCGGCCGGCATCGTCGACGGTGCGGGTCGGCGCACTCTCGGGCGGCAATCGGCAGAAGCTGGTGGTCGGGCGCGAACTCGATGCGAACCCGGTGGTGGCCGTCCTGCACGGTCCCACCCAGGGACTCGATCCGCGTGCCGCGGTGGCCATTCGCGCCGAGATCCGCGCCGCGGCCGATCGCGGCACCGGCATCCTGCTGATCTCCGCCGACATCGACGAGGTCCGCGAACTCGCCGACCACATCCTGGTCATCTCTCGCGGACGCATCGTCGACGAGTTCGACATCGGGCAGTACTCGCCGACCCGGGTGGGCCGGGCGATGGCGGGCGTGACCGAGGGGGCCGCATGAGCGTGTTCGGTGGGGTCCTCGCCGATCGGTTCGCCGCGCCCCGGTCCCGTCTCCACGTCCAGGCCGCACTGTATGTCGCCGGTGGCGTCGGAGTGGTCGTGGCGCTGATCCTGTCGTCCGGCGCCTACCTGGACACCGCACTGATCGGATGGTTCGACGGCGCATTCGGCAGCAGCTATGCGGCCACCCAGACCATCCAGAACGCGACCACCCTGACCCTCGTCGCACTGGGTGCCGCGGTGGCATTGCGCACCGGGGTGATCAGCATCGGCGGCGAAGGGCAGGTGATCGTCGGGGCGATCGCGGCCACCGCCGTCGCATCGGGACTCGGCGAGGCCGTACCGCACCCGGTGGCGTTGGTGCTCGGCGTCGTCGCCGGTGCCGTCGGCGGCGTGCTGTGGGCGCTCCCGCCGGCGTTCGCGAAGTGGCGGTGGAACGTCAACGAGATCCTGTTCACCCTGCTCATGAACTATGTCGCCGTCGCCGTGCTGGCATATCTGCTGCGGACATCGTTACGCGATCCGCAGTCCAACTCGAGTCCGCAGAGCGCTCCGATCCCGGGATCGTCGATGCTGCCGTTGCTCCCGGTCCCCGGACATCTGCATGCCGGGGTGCTCCTGGTCGTCGCCGCCGTCGCGGCGGGGCTGTGGTTCCACCGGACCGGCGCTGCCTTCCTGCTCGACGTGCACCGGACGAGGCCGGCGCTGGCCTCGCGCGCCGGTCTCGGGCACGGCCGGGCGATCCTCGTCGCGTTCGTGGTGTCCGGTGCTGCGGCCGGTGCCGCCGGATGGGTGCAACTGGCCGGGGTGACCGGCCGCCTCGAACCGAACATCACCGCGGGGCTCGGGTTCTCGGCAGTCGCCGTCGCCGTGCTCGGCCGGTTCCACCCGATCGGCATCGTGATCGCCGCGGTCTTCTACGCATCACTCGGAACCGGCTCGGCCGGAGTGCAATTCGCCACCGGAACCACACCCGCCGCGATCGGCACCGTCTCGCAGGGCATCCTGCTGCTGGCCGCCGCACTCGTCGGCACGGTGATGTACACCGCCCGTCGGACCCCGCGCGGTGCGGGCACGCCGACGGCGACCCCGATCGAGGAGCCGGTCGGATGAGCGCGATCGAGTTCTGGACCGTGGTGATCGCCGGCGCGATCGGGCTGTCGGCACCGATCATCGTCGCCGGTGTCGGCGAGATCGTCTTCGAACGGGCCGGCGGGTTCAACGTCGGCATCGAGGGCATGATGCTGCTCGGTGCGGCCACCGGGGTGGTCGGCGCCCGTGTCGGCGGTGTCTGGGTGGGCCTGCTGTTCGCCCTGCTGGCCGGCGTGGTCGCCGGCGGCGTCCTCGGCTTCGCCCATGCGATCGTCCGCGCCGACATCGTGGTGGTGGGCGTCGCGGTGGGCACCATCACCACCGGGCTGTCGGTGTTCATCTACCAGTGGCTCTCGCCGGCCGGGGCGGTCAACCGCACGGTGCCCACCCAGCCGGTCCTGACGCTCCCGCTGCTGGAACACCTTCCGCTGGTCGGTCGGGGACTGGCGCATGCCGGACTGTTCTTCTACGCATCACTGGTCCTGGTGGTGGTCGTCGGCTGGTTCCTGCGCAACACCCGCGCCGGGTTGCGGCTGACCGCGGTCGGCGCGGCACCCGAGGTCGCCCGGGACCGCGGGATCTCACCGTCGGCGACGCTGTGTACGGCAGCGGTGTTCGCCGGCGGCTGCGCCGGGCTCGGCGGTGCGGTGGTCTCGCTCGGCAGCATCGGCACCTTCTCGCCGGGTATGACCGGCGGCGTCGGATTCATCGCCCTGGCAGTGGTGATCGTCGCCCGGGGACGTCCCGGGGGACTGGTGATCGGCGCCCTGGGATTCGCGTTCTTCAACAGCCTGGCGCTGCTGGCCCAGACCCGTGACCTGGGTCTTCCGGTGGAGCTCTATCAGGGACTGCCCTATGCGGTGGCCCTCGCCGTCCTCTGCGTCGCGGCGTCCGGGCGTGGGGTGGGCGGCCGGCTGCGGCGCCGGCCGCCCCCGGCTGCGACCCGACCCTCCGGCAACACCGGTGACACGAAACCCCCGGTCACCGGGAACGACAAGCACTCTCATCCAGATCAACCACAGGAGGCACTCTCATGACCGTCGGATTCATCGGCGAGGCACGCGATTCCGTCGACGACCGCGAACGCGGCCACATCGACACCGTGATCGGGCTGGCCGAGCAGTTCGCGAAACTCGCGGCCGATCACGACGAGCGCGCCGAGATCAACGTCGCGAACCTCGACGCCCTGCACGATGCCGGGCTGACCGCAGCGGTGTTGCCTGCGGCGGTCGGGGGAGAGGGACTGTCCTATCGGGCATTCGGCGCCATCGTGCGGGCGATCGCGCAGGGCGATCCGGCCACCGCGACGATCTGGGCGATGCACACCGGCGCCGGGGTGGGACTGGCGGAACTGACCCGGGACGGCCTCGGATCGTTCTTCGCCGACGAGTTCCTGGCCGGCCGCCGGTTCGCCAATGCGCTGTCGGAGCCCGCCACCGGCAACGCCTTCCTCAACCCGCAGCAGGATGCGCAGCCGGTCGACGGAGGCTGGACGCTGCACGGAGCCAAGCGATTCGTCTCGGGCAGTGAGATCGCCGATTACCTGCTGGTCAACGCACGCGTCGACGGAGAGCCCGCGTACTTCGCCGTCATCCCCGACGACTCGGTGACCTTCGTGCCGATCTGGGACACGCTGGGCCTGCGCGCCACCCGCAGTCAGCTGGTGTCCTTCGACAACACGCTGCTCGCCGCGGACAAGCGCGGCCGGGTTCCGGGCCCCACCGACTTCGCCGCGATCCCCGCGGCGCTGCCGGCCATCTCGCTGGGGATCGCCGACGCCGCGCTCGCCGCCCTGATCGCACACGCTCGAGGTCGTGAGATCGCCGGTGCACCGTTGTCGCACCAGCAGTGGGTCCAGCACGCCGTCGCCGACGCCGAGATCAAACTGACTGCCGCACATGCCCTCTACGACAAGGCATTGCGTGAGGCCGATGCACATGATCCGGCCTTCTTCCCGGACCTGAACCGGGCCAAGTATCTCGCCAACAAGGTGGCCGTGGAGGTGTCCGGTCTCGGCGTGCGGATCGGTGGCGGCACCGGCTTCCTCAAGACCTCACCCATCCAGCGACATCACCGCGATGCGCAGGCCGGGCAGCTGATGGCACACTCCACCGAGGTGCTGGCGACCATCATCGGCAGCGACGTCCTCGGCGTCGGCGTGCAGGCGCGATGACCGTGGCACGTCCTCGGATGATCTTCAACGCGTTCAACATGTTCACCGTCTCCCATCACGACCAGGGGATGTGGGCGTGGCCGGGAAGCCGTCAGCGCGAATACAACTCGGTCGACTACTGGGTGGACGTCGCACGCCTGCTCGAGCGTGGACATTTCGACACGCTGTTCTTCGCCGATGTGCTCGCCCCGTACGACACCTTCGGTGACAGCAGCGAGCGGGCCATCTCGAGTGGAATGCAGTTCCCGGTCAACGATCCCGGCACCCTGATCCCCGCCCTGGCCCACGCCACCGACGACCTGGGGTTCGTCCTGACCCAGAACATCCTGCAGGAACCGCCGTATGCGTTCGCACGCAAGATGTCGTCGCTCGATCACCTCACCCGCGGACGGATCGCCTGGAACATCGTCACCACGTTCCTGCCCGGTGCGGGCCGCAACCTGGGGTTCGCCGGATTGCCCGACCACGCCGAACGGTATGCGCGCGCAGACGACTTCGTCGACGTCGTCTACAAGTTGTGGGAGGCGTCCTGGGAGGACGACGCCGTCATCGCCGACGCCGCGACCGGCCGATACAACGACCCGGCCAAGATCCATCGCATCGATCACACCGGGCCCTACTACGACGTCGTCGGCCCGCATCTGTGTGAACCGTCGCCGCAGCGCACACCGTTTCTCGTGCAGGCCGGGGTGTCCGCGCGCGGACGTGACTTCGCCGGCCGCAACGCGGAGGCATTGTTCATCAATGCGTTGAGTCCGCAGGAGGCCGCACCCGTCGTCGCCGACGTCCGGGCCGCCGCGGCACGTCACGGGCGTGATCCGGCGAGCGTGGTGCTGTTCGGCATCCTCGGTTTCGTCGTCGGCAGCACAGAGGCCGAGGCCAAGCGATTGCAGGAGGAGATCACCGACTTCCAGAGCATCGACGCCCACCTCGCCAAGCAGAGCGTCTTCCTCGGATACGACTTCGGCCAACTCGACCCGAACGAGCCGATCGGTGAGATCGCCAAACGGCCCGAAGGAAAGGAAGGCGTCGTCGGGCAACTCATCGCGATGTCGCCGAACGATCGCTTCACCATCGGTGAGCTGGTCCGCTGGTACGGCAACCTGCGGGTGGTGGGCACCCCGGAACAGATCGCCGACCACATCGAGGCCTGGCAGGATGCCGGCGTCGGTGGGATGAACGTCCAGTACGTGGTGTCGCCGGGCACCTTCGAGGACTTCGTCGACCACGTCGCCCCCGAACTCGAACGCCGCGGGATCATGCAGGATCGCTACCGGCCGGGAACGTTGCGGGAAAAGATCTTTCCCGGCAACGGGCCGTACCTCCCCGAAGCGCATCCGGCGCGTGGACACCGTCGGGCGGCATTCGGTGTGACCGTCTGATCGAGACCTGCCAGAACCTGGCGTCGTGCCGTGCGCGGTGTGGATAGTCCACGTGGTGTCGGGTTCTCGACCACTTCGTGGAGTGTCGGGGACCCGACAATCGCCATGTCGGACCGCGGCCGAACAAATGGTCGACCACCGTGCGCGGATGGGCGTCCGGCGGGTGCCGTACGGTGCGTCCGGCATCCGGACCGTCGGACTGCCTGCCGTCGACGCGGGGGATCGATCTGCGCGCCAGAACCAGCACAGCGCCCCGAACCGGTGCGGATCATCCCCTCCGCACGCCGTCCGACGCCACATTGTGGACGGCTTCACGAACCCGGTGAAGTCCTCCCGTCGCAGACCGCGAACCGCCGTCGCCACCGTGTGGGAAACCCGGTGGTGCCCGACCCGTAAACTAGGAGGGTAAAACCCCACCCAGACCAGGAGAGACTCATGCTCGCCCGAACCGACCTGCGCGGTAGCACCCCGACGCTCGCTGAGCTGCGTCGTGCGCTGCCCCGCGGGGGCACCGACGTCAACGCCGTACTCGACACGGTGGCGCCGGTGGTCCATTCGGTCGCCGAGCGTGGTGCCGATGCCGCCCTGGAGTACGGCGAGAAGTTCGACGGCGTCAAACCCGCCTCGGTGCGGGTTCCGGCGCAGGTCATCGCCGATGCCCTGGCCGGCCTCGACCCGGCCGTCGCCGATGCGCTGCGCGAATCCATCACCCGTGCCCGCGCCGTGCACGCCGACCAGCGCCGCGAGACCAGCCGCACCCAGGTGGTCGACGGTGGCGTGGTCAGCGAGAAGTGGATTCCGGTCCGTCGCGTCGGTCTGTACGTTCCCGGCGGCAACGCGGTGTACCCGTCGTCGGTGATCATGAACGTCGTCCCGGCCCAGGAGGCGGGCGTCGGTTCGCTCGTCGTCGCCTCGCCGCCGCAGAAGGACTTCGGCGGCTGGCCGCACCCGACCATCCTCGCCGCCTGTGCGCTGCTCGGCGTCGACGAGGTGTGGGCCTGCGGCGGTGCCCAGGGCATCGCGCTGCTCACCTACGGTGGCGTCGACACCGCAGCCGCCGACACCGCCGGCGGTGTGCTCGACCCGGTCGACCTGATCACCGGACCGGGCAACATCTACGTCACCGCCGCCAAGCGACTGTGTCGTGGCGTGGTGGGCATCGACTCCGAGGCCGGCCCCACCGAGATCGCGATCCTCGCCGACTCCACCGCGGTCCCCGAACTCGTCGCCGCCGACCTGATCAGCCAGGCCGAGCACGACGTACTCGCCGCGTCGGTGCTCGTCACCGACTCCATCGAGCTCGCCGACGCCGTCGACGCCGCCCTCGTCGACCAGGTCGCCCAGACCAAGCACCGCGACCGGGTGGCCACCGCCCTGGCCGGCGCCCAGTCGGGCATCGTCCTCGTCGACGATCTCGAAGCCGGGCTCGCCGTGGTCGACGCCTATGCGGCCGAACACCTCGAGATCCAGACCGCCGACGCCGCCGCGGTCGCCGACCGCGTACACAACGCCGGCGCCATCTTCGTCGGCAACTACGCGCCGGTCAGCCTCGGCGACTACTGTGCCGGGTCCAATCACGTCCTGCCGACCTCGGGTTCGGCGCGCTTCGCGTCCGGCCTGTCGGTGCAGACCTTCCTCAAGGGTGTTCACGTCATCGACTACGACGAGGCAGCACTGCGCGACGTCGCCGCCAAGGTCGTCACCCTCGCCCAGGCCGAGGACCTGCCCGCCCACGGCGATGCCATCACCCGACGCTTCGCCGGTGAGGTGACGAGCCGGTGACCGCATCGCGCGACGCGGTGACCACCCCGGCCGTCCCGGGCGCATCGATCACCGTCGACGACCTGCCGTTGCGTGACAACCTGCGCGGTAAGAGTGCGTACGGTGCACCGCAATTGCGGGTTCGGGTGATTCTCAACACCAACGAGAACCCGCACCCGCCGTCGGAGCAGTTGATCGCCGACGTCGCCGAGTCGGCGCGGGCGGCGGCACAGGAACTGCACCGCTACCCCGACCGCGACGCGGTGGCCCTGCGTACCGAGCTCGCCGCGTACCTCACCCGTGCGACCGGTGTGTCGCTCTCGGTCGAGAACGTCTGGGCGGCAAACGGTTCCAACGAGATCCTGCAACAGCTGCTGCAGGCCTTCGGCGGTCCCGGGCGCTCGGCACTGGGCTTCGTCCCGTCGTACTCGATGCATCCGATCATCTCCGACGGCACCGACACCCGGTGGCTCGAGGCCAAGCGCGACGCCGACTTCGGCCTCGACATCGACTACGCCGTCACCGAGATCGTCGCGACCCGTCCCGACGTCGTCTTCGTGACCTCGCCGAACAACCCGACCGGCGCCTCCATCCCGAACGCCGGACTTCGGGCGATCGTCGAGGCCGCACCCGGCATCGTGATCGTCGACGAGGCGTACGGCGAGTTCTCCGAACAGCCGAGCGCCGTCGAACTGATCGACGAGTACCCGGCCAAGGTCGTCGTCAGCCGCACCATGAGCAAGGCCTTCGCCTTCGCCGGCGGTCGCCTGGGATATCTGGCCGCCTCACCGGCGATCGTCGAGGCGCTGCAACTGGTGCGCCTGCCCTACCACCTGTCGGTGCTGACCCAGGCCGCCGCGCGCGCGGCACTGCGGCATTCCACCGAGACCCTCGCCGGGGTCGCGACCATCGTCGCCGAACGCAAGCGGGTGGTGGCCGAACTGGCCGCCGCCGGCTTCGACGTGGCGGAGTCCGACGCCAACTTCGTGCTGTTCGGCCGGTTCACCGACGCCCCGGCCTCCTGGCGCCGCTACCTCGACAACGGGGTGCTCATCCGCGATGTCGGAATCCCCGGCCATCTGCGCGTCACCATCGGCCTGCGCGCCGAGAACGATGCGTTCCTCGACGTCAGCCGTCAGCTCGCCGCCACCGACCTGGGAGAGAAGGGGTAAGTGACCTCAGGACAGCAGCCCGCACCGCGTATCGCGCGGATCGAGCGCACCACCAAGGAATCGTCGATCACCGTCGAGTTGAACCTCGACGGCACCGGCAAGACCGACATCTCCACCGGTATCCCGTTCTACGACCACATGCTCACCGCGTTCGGTGCACACGGCAGCTTCGACCTCACCGTCAAGGCCGAGGGTGACATCGAGGTCGAGGGCCACCACACCATCGAGGACACCGCCATCGTCCTCGGCCAGGCGCTCGGCCAGGCCCTCGGCGACAAGAAGGGCATCCGCCGCTTCGGCGACTGCTTCATCCCGATGGACGAGACCCTCGCCCATGCCGTCGTCGACGTCTCCGGCCGGCCGTACTGCGTGCACACCGGCGAGCCCGAACACATGCTGGCCGCGGTGATCGGCGGCTACCCGGGGGTGCCGTACTCGACGGTGATCAACCGGCACGTGTTCGAGTCGATCGCCCTGAACGCCCGCATCGCATTGCACGTGCGCGTGCTCTACGGGCGCGACCAGCACCACATCACCGAGGCCGAGTTCAAGGCCCTCGCCCGGGCGCTGCGTGAGGCCACCGAGTACGACCCGCGCACCAGCGGTATCCCGTCCACCAAGGGGGCACTGTGAGCGCCCCGAGTATCGCGCTGCTCGACTACGGCAGCGGCAACCTGCGCTCGGCGCACCGCGCCCTCGAACGGGTCGGCGGCGACGTCACCGTGACCAGCGACTTCGACACCGCGCTCGACGCCGACGGCCTCGTGGTCCCCGGTGTGGGTGCCTTCGCCGCCTGCATGGAGGGTCTGCGGGCGGTCAAGGGCGACCGGATCATCGGCCGCCGGCTGGCCGGTGGACGACCGGTGCTCGGCATCTGTGTGGGCATGCAGATCCTCTTCGAGCAGGGCGTCGAATTCGGTGTGGAGGCCGACGGATGCGGCGAGTGGCCCGGTGCGGTCACCCGGCTGCACGCCCCGGTGCTGCCGCACATGGGCTGGAACACCGTTGCCGCGCCGGAGGATTCGGTGTTGTTCGCCGGACTCGACGCCGACACGCGGTTCTATTTCGTGCACTCCTACGCGGCGCAGGAATGGACCATGGACAACGACGGCACCGCGCTGCGGGCACCCGCCCTGACCTGGGCCGACTACGGCGGAAAGTTCTTGGCCGCCATCGAGAACGGGCCGCTGAGTGCGACCCAGTTCCATCCGGAGAAGTCGGGCGATGCCGGAGCGCAACTCCTGCGGAACTGGATCGGGAGCCTGGCATGACCGGCGCCGGTGACGGAAACACGCCCTACCGGTTCTCCTACGGCAAGTTCGTCCTGTACGTGCTGGGCTCGGGAGTGCTGGTGCTGGTGGTGTGCGTGCCCATCATCCTGGTGCTCGCGCACTGGAATTCCGTCGCCGGACTCATCGCCGCACTGGTCACCGTGATCTTGATGATCGCCACGATCGGCACGGTCTCGAAACGACAGATCGGCAAGGCCGAGGCCGCCATGCGCGCCCGCGGTCAGCTACCGCCCACCTGACATCCATCAGACCCGTTACCACCCAACGGAAATCAGCAAAGGACCTACCGATTCATGGGTAACACCCTCGAACTCCTGCCCGCCGTCGACGTCGCCGACGGTCAGGCCGTCCGTCTGGTGCAAGGTGCCGCGGGCACCGAGACCTCCTACGGTTCGCCGCGCGAGGCGGCACTGGCCTGGCAGCGTGACGGCGCCGAGTGGATTCACCTCGTGGATCTCGATGCCGCCTTCGGTCGCGGCGACAACCGGGCCCTGCTGGCCGAGGTGGTCGGCGAGCTCGACGTCAAGGTGGAGCTGTCCGGCGGCATCCGCGACGACGACTCGCTCGAGGCCGCCCTCGCCACCGGCTGCACCCGCGTCAACCTGGGTACCGCCGCACTCGAGAACCCCGAATGGTGTGCCCGCGCGATCGCCCGCCACGGCGACCGGATCGCCGTCGGCCTCGACGTGATCCGCGACGGCTCCTCCTACCGGCTGCGCGGCCGCGGCTGGGTCACCGACGGCGGTGACCTGTGGGAGGTCCTCGAACGACTCAACCGCGACGGCTGCGCCCGCTACGTCGTCACCGACGTCTCCAAGGACGGCACCCTCGCCGGACCCAACCTGGAACTGCTCGGCGAGGTCGCCGCGGCCACCGACGCCCCGATCGTGGCGTCCGGCGGTGTCTCGGCGATCGACGACCTCGTCGCCATCTCCGGCCTGGTCGACCAGGGCGTCGAGGGAGCGATCGTCGGCAAGGCGCTCTACGCCGGCCGGTTCACCCTGCCGGAGGCGCTGCAGGCGGTCGGCGGACGGTGACCATCGGCACCGACCTGGATCTGCCCCGGCTGCTGCACATCGCCGGTGGCATCCTCGACGGCGTCAGTGCCGAGTTCGTCGCCGGGCTCGGCGCACCGAGCGCGGTCAGCAAGGGCCGCACCGACTTCGCCACCCAGGTCGATCTCGACCTGGAACGACGTATCTCCGCCGAGCTCGCCGACCGCACCGGTATCGCGGTACACGGCGAGGAGTTCGGCGGACCACCGGTCGACGAGGGGGTGGTGTGGGTGCTCGACCCGGTCGACGGCACCTTCAACTACTCCGCAGGCATCCCGTTCACGGGCATCCTGCTCGCGCTGCTGGTGGAGGGCCGCAGCGTGCTGGGCCTGACCTGGATGCCGTTGTCGGGACAACGGTTCGCCGGACACGTCGACGGCCCGCTGCTGTGCAACGGTGAACCGGCACTGGTGCAACCACCGGCCCGGCTGTCGGAGGCGGCGATCGCCTTCGGTGCGTTCAACGCCGCACACGGCGGGCGGTACGCCGGTGCCCGTCGCGCCGACCTGCTGCGCGCCCTGTCCGGACGTGTCGCCCGGGTACGGATGACCGGCAGCACCGGTGCCGACATGGCGTATGCGGCGTGCGGTGCCTTCGGTGCCGCGATCGCCTTCGGCCGTCACCCCTGGGACAACGCGGCGGGAGCCGCACTCGTGGCCGCCGCCGGTGGCGTGGCCACCGACCTGGCCGGCAACCCGTGGACGGTCACGTCACCGTCGCTGGTGGCCGGTGCACCCGGCATCCACCGTGAGGTGATGGCCGTCATCGACGAGGTGATCGACGGCGACTGGTCAGGTCGGGACGATCTCGATGAGGAGGAACAGACCCGATGACTTTGGCGGTACGTGTCATTCCCTGCCTGGACGTCGACGACGGCCGGGTGGTCAAGGGCGTCAACTTCCAGAACCTGCGCGACGCCGGTGATCCGGTGGAACTCGCCGCACGCTACGACGCCGAGGGGGCCGACGAGCTCACCTTCCTCGACGTCACCGCGTCGAGTTCGGGTCGCTCGACGATGCTCGACGTGGTGAGCCGCACCGCCGAGCAGATCTTCATCCCGCTCACCGTGGGCGGCGGTATCCGTACCGTCGACGACGTCGACACCATGCTGCGGGCCGGCGCCGACAAGGTCAGTGTCAACACCGCGGCCATCGCCCGTCCCGAGGTGCTCGACGAGATGAGCCGTCGCTTCGGATCACAGTGCATCGTGCTGTCGGTGGATGCGCGCACCGTCCCGGACGGCGACGCACCCACCCCGTCCGGCTGGGAGGTCACCACCCACGGCGGACGGAAGGGCACCGGCATCGACGCTGTCGAATGGGCAAGGCGCGGTGAGGAACTCGGAGTGGGGGAGATCCTGCTCAACTCGATGGACGCCGACGGCACCAAACAGGGCTTCGACCTGAAGATGCTCGCGGCGGTGCGTGCGGCCGTGGCCGTCCCGGTGATCGCCAGCGGTGGTGCCGGTGCGGTCGAGCATTTCCCGCCGGCGGTCTCCGCCGGTGCCGACGCCGTACTCGCCGCGTCGGTCTTCCACTTCGGCGAGCTCACGATCGGGCAGGTCAAGGACTCGATGGCCGCCGCGGGCATCACCGTCCGCACCGCCCGCGACACCGGACTGGAGGTCTGATCCGATGGCCCTCGACCCCGAGTTGTCGGCGAAGCTCAAGCGCAACGACGACGGTCTGTTCGCCGCGATCGCGCAGGAGCGTGAGACCGGCATCGTGCTGATGATGGCGTGGATGGACGACACCGCACTCGAACGCACCCTGGCCACCCGCAAGGCCACCTACTACTCCCGGTCACGGCAGCAGTACTGGGTCAAGGGGGAGACCAGCGGGCACACCCAGTACGTCCACGATGTGCGCGTCGACTGTGACGGTGACACCCTGCTGCTCGTGGTCGACCAGGTGGGTGCGGCCTGCCACACCGGCAACCACAGCTGCTTCGACACGCCATCGCTGCCGTTCGCCGACTCCGCGTCGGCCGGCTGATCGGCGAACGCACGACACCTGGGACAATCGGGGCCGACAGGCTTGCGACCAGGAGCACAATCGGGCCCACGTGAGTCCGCCCCAGATTTGACGACGAAAGGCGAGCAGGTATGCCCCTGATCCAGATCTCGCAGACCCCCGGACTCTCCGACCGGGTCAAACGGGAGACCATTGCCGCGGTCACCGAGGCCTACGCCCGGGCCACCGGCAAGAATCCCGATTCGGTGTGGGTGACGATCAACGAGATCCCGCGCTCGCAGTGGGGCGTCGGCGGCGAGCCGCTCGGATGAGCGCCACCACCGGACCGGGTGCGTCCGACACCACCACGACCCTGGCCGACTTCCTCGACCTGGCGGCCGATCATCGCGTCGTGCCGGTCACCCGCAAGGTGCTCGCCGACTCGGAGACCCCGTTGTCGGCGTACCGCAAACTCGCCGGCGACCGTCCGGGCACCTTCCTGCTGGAGTCGGCGGAGAACGGCCGGTCGTGGTCGCGCTGGTCGTTCATCGGAGCGGGCGCACCGTCGGCGCTGACCGTCGTCGACGGCAAGGCGCACTGGTGGGGCACCGTGCCGTCCGGCGCCCCGGTCGACGGTGACCCGCTGACCGTGCTCGCCGAGTCGCTGAAGCTGCTCGCCACCGACCCGCTGCCCGATCTGCCGCCGCTGACCGGTGGTTTCGTCGGGTTCATGGCCTACGACATGGTGCGGCGTCTGGAGCGGCTGCCGGAGACCACCGTCGACGATCTGGGTCTGCCGGATCTGATGATGCTGCTGGCCACCGACCTGGCCGCGGTCGATCACCACGAGGGCACCATCACCCTGATCGCCAACGCGGTCAACTGGGACGGGAGCGACGAGCGGGCCGCCGAGGCATACGCCGACTCCGTCGCCCGGCTCGACCGGATGACCGCGGCGCTGGCCTCGCCGGCACCGTCGACGGTGTCCCATTTCAGCCGTCCCGCACCGGATTTCACGGTGCAGCGCAGCCGCGAGGAGTATCACGGGATCGTCCGGTCGGTGATCGGCGAGATCGAGGCCGGTGAGGCCTTCCAGGTGGTGCCGTCGATGCGGTTCGAGATGGATTCTGCCGCCGATCCGGTCGACGTGTACCGGGTGCTGCGCGCCTCCAACCCGAGCCCGTACATGTACCTGCTGCGCATGCCGACCGGTCCGGAGGGCAGCGATTCCGAGCCGATCACCATCGTCGGTTCCAGTCCGGAGGCCCTGGTCACCGTGTCCGACCGGGTCGCCACGACGCACCCGATCGCCGGAACCCGCTGGCGTGGCGCCACCGAAGAGGAGGACCAGCTGCTCGGCAAGGGGCTCCTCGAGGACGAGAAGGAGAACGCCGAGCACCTGATGCTCGTCGATCTCGGCCGCAACGACCTGGGCCGGGTGTGCCGTCCGGGCACGGTCAAGGTGAGCGACTACCGGCACATCGAGCGCTACAGCCACGTCATGCACCTGGTGTCGACGGTGTCGGGGACCCTGCGTGAGGACAAGGACGCCCTCGACGCGGTCACCGCCTGCTTCCCGGCGGGCACCCTGACCGGCGCACCCAAGGTGCGTGCGATGGAGATCATCGACGAGCACGAGATCACCCGTCGCGGACTCTACGGCGGCATCGTCGGCTACCTCGACTTCGCGGGCAATGCCGACACCGCCATCGCCATCCGTACCGCACTGATCAAGCAGGGACGTGCCTACGTGCAGGCCGGCGGCGGCGTGGTCGCCGACAGCGATCCCGATTACGAATACAACGAGGCGCGCAACAAGGCGACGGCAGTGCTCAACGCCGTGGCCGCCGCGTCCACGATGCGACGGGTCGGCGCCGCACCGGAGCCCGAGGAGGCGACCCACCCAGATGAGTGACCAGCAGGACCCGACCCCGTCGGATACCCCGGAGCCCGGCCCCGATGCCGACAGCCCCGAGACCGGCAGCACGGCTCCCGGCGGCCCCGATGATGCCGCCGGTGGCGGGAGTACCGGGAGTGCGGCGACGATCCGTCGTACCAAGATCATCGCCGCGGTCCTGATGGCCGCGGCGGCAGCAGCCTTCTGGGGGGCGTCGCGGCTGACCTGGGCGACGGTGTTCGCCGGGGACGGGATGTCGCCGGACCGGTACCTGACGGTGAAGGGCGCCGACTGGAGTCCGTGGCTGACGCCGCTGGCGTTGGTGCTGCTGGCCGGGATCCTGGCGGCGTTCTCGCTGCGGGGATGGGCGCTGCGGGTCCTGGCGGTGCTCGTCGCCGCCGGCGGCGTGCTGGCGGCCTTCCCGGCGTTGTCGATGGCCACGAGTGGTTCGGATTCGCTGTATGCCGCCCGCGCCATCGATCTGGCCGACCGCTACGTCGTGCGGCTGACCACCACCAATGCGTGGGTGGCGATCGTGGTGCTGGCCGGAACGCTCTGCTGCGTCGGCGCGGCCGTGCTGTTGATGCGCGCGGCGTCCGGTGCGGGGATGTCGAGCAAGTACCGCACCCCGGCGGCTCGCCGGGAGGAGCTCGAACGCCAGGTCTTCGCCGACTACGAACGGCGCAAGTCCGGTGGGTCCGACGACGCCGCACCGGCCGGCGACGAGGGCACCGCGGCGGGGTCGGCGGACACGTCGAAGGCCGACCGGAAGCCGCAGGCCAACGAGCGGATGATGTGGGATGCGCTCGACACGGGGATCGACCCGACCGACCCGCACTGACGAACCGCCGGTGCGCAAGGGACTGTGAGGTAACCCGCGCACGGGCCGTCCGGAGTCGCGGACTACCCTGGGGCGGGCAAGGATCGTGGGAAAGGGAACATCTGTCGTGAGCACTCCCAGCGTCCTCGATTCGATCATCGAGGGAGTCAAGGCCGACGTCGCCGCGCGCGAGGCGGTCATCGATTTCGAGGCCGTCAAGGCGGCCTCGCTCAAGGCCCCTGAGCCCAAGGACGTCATGGCGGCCCTGCGGGAACCGGGCATCGGCGTCATCGCCGAGGTGAAGCGGGCCAGCCCGTCCAAGGGTGCGTTGGCGACCATCGCCGACCCGGCCGAACTGGCATCGGCCTACGAGGCCGGCGGGGCACGGATCATCAGCGTGCTGACCGAGGAGCGTCGCTTCCACGGTTCGCTGGCCGACCTCGACGCAGTCCGGGCGGCGGTGAACATCCCGGTGCTGCGCAAGGATTTCATCGTCGGGCCGTACCAGATCCACGAGGCCCGGGCGCACGGTGCCGACATGATCCTGCTGATCGTGGCGGCACTGGAGCAGAACGTGTTGTCGTCGCTGCTCGACCGCACCGAGAGCCTCGGGATGACCGCGCTCGTCGAGGTCCACACCGAGGAAGAGGCCAACCGCGCACTGGAGGCCGGTGCGTCGGTCGTCGGTGTCAACAATCGCAATCTGAAGACCCTCGAGGTCGACCGCGACAACTTCTCCCGCATCGCTCCGGGGCTGCCGACCAAGGTCATCCGCGTGGCCGAGTCGGGCGTCCGCGGTACCGCCGATCTGCTGGCATTCGCCGGTGCCGGCGCCGATGCGGTTCTGGTGGGTGAGGGTTTGGTGACCAGTGGCGACCCGCGTGTGGCGGTGTCCGAGCTGGTCACTGCCGGCACCCATCCGTCCTGTCCGAAACCTGTTCGCTGAGTGCGGCTTCCGGCGTGAGCCGGAGTCGCCGACGAACACTGTGCAGTCAGTGAGTTCTCTGTGACGATCGAGCACGGCGACCAGTCGGTCGCCTCATCCGCCCCTGCTGCCGGTCTGCCGACCGCCAGCCAGGGTGTGTCCACCCGTACGTCGGTCGAACCCGACGAGGACGGGCATTTCGGGGTCTACGGCGGGCGCCATCTGCCCGAGGCGCTGATGGCGGTCATCGACGAGGTGACCGTCACCTACGAGAAGATGCGTACCGACCCCGAGTACCTCGGTGAGCTCGACCGGCTGCAGCGCGACTACACCGGTCGGCCCTCGCCGTTGTACGAGGCCAAGCGGCTGAGCGAATATGCCGGTGGCGCAAGGATCTTCCTCAAGCGTGAGGATCTCAACCACACCGGTTCGCACAAGATCAACAATGTGCTCGGGCAGGCGTTGCTGGCCCAGCGCATGGGCAAGACCCGCGTGATCGCCGAGACCGGTGCCGGCCAGCACGGCGTGGCCACCGCCACCGCCTGTGCGCTGCTCGGTATGGAGTGCGTGGTCTACATGGGTCGCGTGGACACGGACCGGCAGGCCCTCAACGTCGCCCGGATGCGCCTGCTCGGTGCCGAGGTGATCGCCGTCGACACCGGCTCGGCCACCCTCAAGGATGCGATCAACGAGGCGATGCGCGACTGGGTCACCAACGCGCACAACACTTATTACTGCTTCGGTACCGCGGCGGGACCGCACCCGTTCCCGCTGCTGGTCCGCGACCTGCAGCGCATCATCGGGATGGAGGCGCGGGCGCAGATCCTCGCCGCCGAGGGGCGTCTGCCCGACGCCGTGACCGCCTGTATCGGTGGCGGCTCCAACGCGATCGGCATCTTCCATCCGTTCATCGACGACGCCGACGTCCGCCTTGTGGGCTTCGAGGCGGCCGGTGACGGCGTGGAGACCGGCCGGCATGCGGCCACCTTCACCGGTGGAACCCCGGGTGCCTTCCAGGGCGCCTACTCGTATCTGTTGCAGGACGAGGACGGCCAGACCATCGAGTCGCACTCGATCTCGGCCGGTCTGGACTATCCGGGCGTCGGCCCCGAGCACGCCTATCTCAAGGACATCGGCCGCGCCGAGTACCGCCCGATCACCGACACCGAGGCGATGGACGCGCTGGGTCTGCTCAGCCGCCGCGAGGGCATCATCCCGGCCATCGAGTCGGCCCACGCCGTCGCCGGTGCGCTCAAGCTCGGCAAGGAGCTGGGTGAGGGCGCCATCATCGTGGTGTCGCTGTCGGGTCGTGGTGACAAGGACGTCGACACCGCCGCCCGCTGGTTCCACCTGTTCGATCCGCCGCCGTCCGAAGCCGAGGCCGGGGTCACCGCACCGACCGCCGCGAGCACCGAGGAGACCAGCCGATGACCGCCGCCGCGTCGACGCACCGCGCCGCCGACTCCAAGCTGGGTCCGGTGTTCGAGAAGTGCCGCGAGCAGGGGCGGGCCGCGCTGATCGGCTACCTGCCGGTCGGGTTCCCGACGGTGCCCGCGTCGGTGCAGTCGTTCCGCACGATGGTCGAGGCCGGCTGCGACATCATCGAGGTCGGCATCCCGTACTCCGATCCGGTGATGGACGGCCCCACCATCCAGGAGGCCGCCGACCTCGCGCTGACCAACGGTGTGCGGGTGCGTGACGTGTTCACCGCGGTCAAGGCGATCACCGAGGCGGGCGGAACCGCCGTGGTGATGAGCTACTGGAACCTGATCCTGCAGTACGGCGTCGACGAGTTCGCCCGCGATCTCGCCGCGGCCGGTGGTGCCGGCCTGATCACGCCCAACCTGATCCCGGAGGAGGGTGCCGCCTGGCATGCCGCCTCCGACAAGTACGGGATCGACCGCATCTACCTGGTCGCGCCGTCGTCCACACCGGAACGGATCGCGCTCACCGTCGACTCGTGCCGAGGGTTCGTCTACGCGGCGTCGACGATGGGTGTCACCGGTGCCCGCGACGCCGTGTCCGACGCCGCACCGGAGCTGTGCGCCCGTGTCCGTGCCCACTCCGACATCCCGATCGGCGTCGGCCTGGGCGTGCGTAACCGGCAGCAGGCCGCCGACATCGCGTCCTATGCCGACGGTGTGATCGTCGGGTCGGCGCTGGTGACCGCGGCCAAGGCCGGCGACGACCACCTGCGTGCGCTCGTCGCCGAACTGGCCGAGGGCGTGGCCCACCCGACCACACCCCGATAGACCCACACACCGACCGGACCCGGGCATCGCAGGAGCGGTGTCCGGGTTCGGCTAGTGTGTGACCGTGATCGCGCCGACTACCACGCTGCTCGCCTACATTCCGAGTCCACCGCAAGGTGTCTGGCATCTGGGACCGATCCCGCTTCGCGCTTATGCGCTGTGCATCATCGCCGGCATCATCATCGCCGTCTGGTGGGGCGATCGTCGCTGGCAGGCGCGTGGTGGTCAGCCCGGCGAAGTTCTCGACATCGCGATCTGGGCGGTGCCGTTCGGTCTGATCGGTGGCCGCATCTATCACGTCCTGACCGACTGGCAGATCTACTTCGGCGACGGTCCGAAGTCGCCGATGGACGTCTTCCGGATCTGGGACGGTGGTCTCGGAATCTGGGGTGCGGTGATCTTCGGCGCGCTCGGCGCCTGGATCGGTGCCCGCCTGGCCGGGATTCGGCTACCTGCCTTCGGTGACGCGATCGCACCGCCGATCCTGTTGGCGCAGGCCATCGGTCGGCTCGGCAACTACTTCAACCAGGAGCTCTACGGCCGTGAGACCACGCTGCCGTGGGGCCTGGAGATCTACGAACGCACCGACGGCTACCAGACCGGTCCGGGTCTGATCAACGGTCACTCCACCGGCGTCGTCTACTCGGTGGTGCAGCCGACGTTCCTCTACGAGCTGCTCTGGAACGTGCTCGTGGTGGTCGTGCTGGTGCTGCTCGACCGTTATCTGCGGATCGGTCACGGCCGCCTGTTCGCGTTGTACGTCGCCGGCTACTGCGTCGGCCGCTTCGTGGTGGAGCTGCTGCGCTCCGACACCGCGTACACGATGATCGCCGGTGTCCGGATCAACGTGTTCACCGCCGCCGTCCTGTTCGCCGCCGCCGCCATCTACTTCGTGGTGGCCACCAAGGGTCGCGAGCAGGGGCTCGAGATGTACCACCCGCGCCGCGCCGCGGAGCTCAGGGCCGAGGGTGCGGTCGGGTACGTCGACGACCACGCCTTCGAAGACGTCGATGACGAGCCGGTCGACGACGAGAATGCCGATGGCGAGCCCGACGATGTGGTGCCGTCGCTCGCCGAGGACGTGGCGACCGATGACGTCGTCGACGAGGTCCCCGCATCGGCCGGTGAAGACACCGCAGAGCCCGACACCGCAGAGCCCGACACCGCAGAGGCCGACACCGCAGAGGCCGACACGACAGGGGACGACGCGACAGGGGACGAGACGACAGGGGACGAGACCACCGTGATCGCCACGGTCGACGAGTCCCGTGACGGCCAGACTCCCGTGGAGCAGAGCACGGCGGACGACACCGCCGAGGCGGGCGCGGCAGACGAGGAGTCGGGCGCAGAAGAGACAGGCGCAGAGGAGTCGGGCGCAGAGGAGTCGGGCGCAGGGGAGTCGGGCGCAGAGGAGACAGGCGCAGAGGAGACAGGCGCAGGGGAGTCGGGGACGGCCACGTCCGCCGCCGAGACCGCCGATACCGAGGAGTCGGAGGGCGACTCGGGCGATGCCGCCGCGGACGCCACCGATACCGACACCACTGATACCGACACCACCGATACCGACACCACCGATAGCGACACCACTCCGGACACCACCGACGAAACGTCGGAGGAACGTGTCGACGAAGCATCCGAGGACGTCCCCGACGAGGCTCCCGACACCGACGAGGCTCCCGACACCGACGAGGCTCCCGACACCGACGAGGCTCCTGACACCGACGAGATTCCTGACACCGACGAGATTCCTGACACCGGCGGTGGATCCCGACAGGACACCCCGGCCGATTCCGGCATCTCCGGTGAACCGGAAGCCCACTCGTCGGTCGAGCCGGCAGGCGACTCGGCCGACACCACGGGTGAGGACCAGTCACGCACCTCGTGACGTGTTCCGTGCGTCATACGACGAATCCCACACCTGAAATCCGGCCTTCTCCACCGACACCGGGGCCTGTGGTCGGATAAACTCAGGTTTCACGGTCTGCGGCAGCCCCACGTCCGCAGCCCGGTGCAAGCTCCACGGGCCAGCGCTGTCCCTGCGGACATCGACCATACGATTCGTCAGAATCCGGTGGAGGTTAGTGATGTTGTTTTCGGCGCTCCCGGCAAAGCAGGGCCTCTATGACCCCGAGGCCGAGGTCGACTCGTGCGGTGTGGCCATGGTCACCGACATCTACGGCCGTCGATCACATTCGATCGTCGCCGACGGTCTGCTCGCGCTCGAGAATCTCGAGCACCGCGGTGCGGCCGGTGCCGAGGCCAACAGTGGCGACGGCGCCGGCATCCTGATTCAGCTGCCCGACGAGCTCCTGCGGGCCACCGTCGACTTCGCCCTGCCCGCACCGTCGCCGTCGGGCGACAACACCTATGCCGCGGGTACCTGTTTCCTGCCCGCCGATCCCGAACTCCGTGCCGCCGCCCAGGCACGCGTCGCCGAGCTGGCCGACGCCGAGGGCATCACCGTCCTCGGCTGGCGTGATCTGCCGGTCGATCCCACCGGCGCCGACATCGGGGCCACCGCCGTCGACTGCATGCCGTTCATGGCGCAGCTGTTCGTCACCGTCGACCCGTCCACCGGCACCCATCGGCTCTCCGGCGTCGACCTCGACCGCGCCATCTACCCGTTCCGCAAGCAGGCCGAGCGCGTCACCGCGGAGATCGAGGAGGCCGGCACCGGCCTGTACTTCCCGTCGCTGTCGAGCCGGACGATGGTCTACAAGGGCATGCTCACCACCATCCAGCTGCCGCTGTACTACCCGGACCTGCGTGACGAGCGGTGTCTGAGTGCCATCGCGATCGTGCATTCCCGGTTCTCCACCAACACGTTCCCGTCGTGGCCGCTGGCCCACCCGTTCCGCTTCGTCGCCCACAACGGCGAGATCAACACCGTGCGCGGCAACCGCAACCGCATGCGGGCCCGTGAGGCCATGCTGGCCACCGACCTCATCCCCGGCGACCTCAAACGCTGTTTCCCCATCTGCACACCGGAGGCATCGGACTCCGCCTCACTGGACGAGGTCCTCGAACTCCTGCATCTCGGCGGGCGCAGTGTTGCGCACGCGGTGATGCTGATGGTCCCCGAGGCATGGGAGAACGTGCCGTCGATGGATCCCAAGCGTCGGGCCTTCCTGCAGTTCAACGCCTCGCTGATGGAGGCATGGGATGGCCCCGCGTGTGTCACCTTCACCGACGGCAAGGTGGTCGGGGCGGTCCTCGACCGCAACGGTCTGCGTCCGGGCCGCTGGTGGCAGACCCGGGACGGTCGCGTCATCCTGGCCTCGGAGGCCGGGGTGCTCGACGTCCCCGTCGACGACGTCGTCTCCAAGGGCCGTCTCGAGCCCGGCAAGATGTTCCTCGTCGACACCGTCGAGGGCCGGATCATCCCGGACGAGGAGATCAAGGGTTCCCTGATCCACGACGAGCCGTACGACGAATGGCTGCACGCCGGTCTGCTCGACATCGCCACCCTGCCGGACCGTCCGGTCTACAAGCCCAACCACGACACCGTCGTCCGCCGGCAGGTGTCGTTCGGCTACACCGAGGAGGACCTGCGCGTCCTGCTCACCCCGATGGCGGCGTCGGGTTACGAGCCGCTCGGCTCGATGGGCACCGACACCCCGGTCGCGGTGCTCTCCCAGCGCTCCCGGCTGCTCTACGACTACTTCGTGGAACTGTTCGCGCAGGTGACCAACCCGCCGCTGGATGCCATCCGCGAGGAGATCGTCACCTCCATGGGCCGTGTCATGGGGCCCGAGCAGAATCTGCTGACGCCGACGGCGGCGTCGTGCCGGCAGATCATGCTGCACTGGCCGGTGATCGACAACGACGACCTCGCCAAACTCGTCCACATCAACGACGACGGCGAGCACCCGGGACTGTCGGCCAAGGTGCTGCACGGTCTCTACGAGGTCGCCGACGGCGGCGAGGGCCTGGCACGGGCACTCGAGGACCTGCGGCTGCGGGCGAGTCAGGCGATCGCCGAGGGCCACCACACCCTGGTGATCTCCGACCGCCACACCGATCGTGAGCACGCACCGATCCCGTCGCTGCTGGCCACCTCCGCGGTGCACCATCACCTGGTGCGGACCAAGGAACGCACCAAGGTCGCCCTCGTCGTCGAGTCCGGGGACGCCCGCGAGGTCCACCACATCGCGCTGCTGATCGGCTTCGGTGCCGCCGCGGTCAACCCGTACCTGGCGCTCGAGTCCATCGTCGACCTGATCGGCGAGGGCGAGCTGACCGGTGTCGCCTCGTCCAAGGCGATCCGCAACTACATCGAGGCGCTCGGCAAGGGTGTGCTCAAGGTGATGAGCAAGATGGGGATCTCCACCATCTCCTCCTACACCGCCTCGCAGGCCTTCGAGGCGGTCGGGCTGTCGTCGGCGGTGGTCAAGGAATACTTCACCCGCACGGTCTCCCGGATCGAGGGCGTCGGCCTCGACGAACTCGCCGAGGAGGTACGTATCCGCCACCACCGGGCGTTCCCGGAGAACGCCACCGAGCAGGTGTACCGCCGGCTCGAGGTGGGTGGCGAGTACCAGTACCGCCGCGAGGGCGAACTGCACGTGTTCACCCCGGAGACGGTGTTCCTGCTGCAGCACGCCACCAAGACCGGCCGCGACGACGTGTTCGCGAAGTACTCCGCCGAGGTCGACCGTCTGTCGGCCGAGGGCGGCACCCTGCGTGGGCTGTTCGAACTCGACCTCACCTCCCGCGACCCGATCCCGCTCGAGGAGGTCGAGCCGATCGAGTCGATCATGACCCGGTTCAACACCGGTGCCATGAGCTACGGATCGATCTCAGCCGAGGCCCACGAGACCATCGCGATCGCGATGAACCGCATCGGTGCCCGGTCGAACTCGGGGGAGGGCGGCGAGGACGTCGACCGCCTCTACGATCCCGAACGCCGCAGTGCCGTCAAACAGGTCGCCTCCGGTCGGTTCGGCGTGACCAGCGACTACCTGATCAACGCCACCGACATCCAGATCAAGATGGCGCAGGGCGCGAAACCCGGTGAGGGCGGACAACTCCCGGCGTACAAGGTGTACCCGTGGATCGCCAAGACCCGACACTCGACGCCGGGCGTCGCGCTGATCTCGCCGCCGCCACACCACGACATCTACTCGATCGAGGATCTCGCACAGCTGATCCACGATCTGAAGAACGCCAACTCGCAGGCCCGCATCCACGTGAAGCTGGTCAGTGCGGTGGGTGTCGGCACGGTGGCGACCGGGGTGTCCAAGGCGCATGCCGACGTCGTGCTGATCTCCGGCCATGACGGTGGTACCGGCGCATCCCCGCTGACCTCGCTCAAACATGCCGGCACCCCCTGGGAGATCGGTCTGGCCGATGCCCAGCAGACGTTGATGCTCAACGGGTTACGTGACCGCATCACCGTCCAGTGCGACGGCGCCCTGCGGACCGCGCGGGACGTGATCATGGCGGCACTGCTCGGTGCCGAGGAGTACGGCTTCTCCACCGCGCCGCTGATCGTGTCCGGCTGCATCATGATGCGGGTGTGTCACCTCGACACCTGCCCGGTGGGTGTGGCCACCCAGAACCCGCAGCTGCGGTCGCGGTTCACCGGCCAGGCCGAGCATATCGTCAACTTCTTCCGATTCATCGCCGAGGATGTGCGGAAGTACCTGGCGCAGTTGGGATACCGCACCCTCGACGAGGCGATCGGGCAGTCCCAGCGGCTGCACACCGACACCGCCATGGCACATTGGAAGAGCAAGGGACTCGACCTGACCCCGATCTTCCGGCGCATCGAGGGCAAGGGGCCCACCCGCCGTGTGCGCGGTCAGGACCACGGCCTCGACAAGGCCCTCGACCAGACCCTGATCCAGCTCGCCGAGGGCGCGCTCGAGGACGCCCATCCGGTGACCCTGGAGCTGCCGGTCCGCAACGTCAACCGCACCGTCGGGACGCTGCTCGGCTCGGAGGTCACCCGCCGCTACGGTGCCGAGGGGCTCTCCGAGGACACCATCGTCGTCAACCTCGACGGCTCCGCCGGACAGTCCCTCGGCGCTTTCCTGCCGCCGGGCGTCACCATCAACCTGACCGGCGACACCAACGACTACGTCGGAAAGGGCCTGTGCGGCGGCAAGATCGTCGTCGCACCCCACCCCGACGCATGGTTCATCGCCGAAGACCAGGTGATCGCAGGCAACACCATCCTCTACGGCGCCACGTCCGGTGAGCTGTACCTGCGGGGGAAGGTGGGCGAACGGTTCTCCGTGCGCAACTCCGGTGCCACCGCCGTGGTCGAGGGCGTCGGCGACCACGCCTGCGAGTACATGACCGGCGGCCGCGTCGTCATCCTCGGACCGACCGGCCGCAACATGGCCGCGGGTATGTCCGGCGGCATGGCCTACGTCTACGACCTCGACTCGTCGAAGGTCAACATGGCGATGGTCGAGCTCCTACGGCCCGACCCCGACGACCTGTTGTGGCTGCAGCAGACCATCGCCAAACACACCGAGCAGACCGGGTCGGCCATCGGCGCATCGATGCTGGCCGACTGGCCTCGCCGATGCCTCGGCTTCACCAAGGTCATGCCCACCGATTACAAGCGGGTCCTCGACGCGGCCAGAATGGCCGAAGCCGAAGGACGCGACGTCGATTCAGCGATCATGGAGGCGGCACGTGGCTGATCCACGAGGATTCCTCGAAGTCTCGAAGAAAGAGGCCGGCTACCGGCCTGCGACCGAACGCGTCCACGACTGGGAGGACGTCTACGAGCACGCCGCCAACCCGGTCAAGGTGCTCGACGAGGTCGCCGAACAGGCCCGCCGGTGCATGGACTGCGGTATCCCGTTCTGCCACTCCGGATCCGCGGGATGCCCTCTGGGCAACTTGATCCCGGAATGGAACGACCTCGTCCGGCGGGGTCGCTGGGATGCGGCGAGCAGCCGACTGCACGCCACCAACAACTTCCCCGAGTTCACCGGGATGGTCTGTCCCGCACCCTGTGAGGCCGCATGCGTGCTGTCGATCTCCGATCGCACCACCGGCGGCAGCGTCACCATCAAACGCATCGAGAAGACCATCGCCCATGAGTCGTGGGCCGAGGGAATCATCGGTCCGGAGCCGCCCGCGGCCAAGACCGGCAAGTCCGTCGCCGTCGTCGGCTCCGGGCCCGGCGGCCTCGCCGCGGCGCAGCAACTCACCCGCGCCGGCCACGACGTCACCGTCTACGAGAAGGACGACCGGCTCGGCGGCCTGCTGCGATACGGCATCCCCGAGTACAAGCTGCAGAAGTCCGATATCGACCGTCGGATCGCCCAGATGCGTGCTGAGGGAACCGAGTTCGTCACCGGATGTGATGTCGGCACCACGCTCACGGTCGCCGATCTGCGGGCCCGCCACGACGCCGTGGTCCTGGCCATCGGTGCGATGGCCGCCCGCGACAATCCCGTTCCCGGACGCGACCTCAACGGTGTGCACCTCGCGATGGAGCATCTGGTCCCCGCCAACCGTGAATGCGAAGGCGACGGACCGTCGCCGATCACCGCCAAGGGCAAGCATGTCGTGATCATCGGTGGCGGCGACACCGGCGCCGACTGCCTGGGCACCGCCCACCGGCAGGGCGCGGCATCGGTGGTGCAGCTCGACTACAACCCCGAACTGCCCATCGACCGCGACGACGACCGTTCGCCGTGGCCGACCTGGCCACTGGTCATGCGCTCGTCCTCGGCGCACGATGAAGGCGGACAACGCAAATACCAGGTCGCCGTGCAGCGGTTCGTCGGCGACGCCGACGGCAACGTCACCACCCTGGTACTCGCCGAGGTCCAGGTGGTCCGCGAACCCGATGGTCGTCGCGTCATCACCCCGGTCGGCGCCGAGTTCGAGATCCCGTGCGAACTCGCCCTGTTCGCAATCGGTTTCGAGGGAGTCCAGCGCGGCCCCCTGCTGACCGACCTGGCCCTCGAACCCAATCGGCGTGGAGCGCTCTCGTGCGGCAGCGACTGGCAGACCGACGCTCCCGGCGTGTTCGTCTGCGGCGACGCCCACCGGGGTGCATCGCTCGTCGTGTGGGCGATCGCCGAAGGGCGGTCGGCGGCACGTGCCGTCGACGAGTTCCTGATGGGTTCATCCGATCTGCCGTCACCGGTCCGGCCCGCGGCGCTACCACTGTCGGTGCGGTGAAAACCGGTGCGTAACAGGCATGTCGTCCGAACATCGAATGGCCGCACGATGACAAGTCGTGACGGCCGATAGGAAAGCCGAAACGAGCGGACTAAGGTGGACACCGTGACGCGCCGTACGAAAATCGTTTGCACCCTGGGCCCTGCCACCAATACCGAGGAACGACTCAAAGAACTCGTCGAAGCCGGTATGGACGTGGCACGACTGAACTTCAGTCACGGTACCCACGATGACCACCGCACCGTCTACGAGCGAGTGCGGCGAGCAGGTGACGCCACCGAGAAGGCCGTCGGCATCCTCGCGGACCTGCAGGGCCCCAAGATCCGTCTCGGCAAGTTCGTCGACGACGGTGCCCTCAACGGTCAGGTCATGTGGAACACCGGCGACGAGGTCCGGATCACCGTCGACGACATCGTCGGCACCAAGGATCGCGTCTCCACCACCTACGCCCAACTCGCCGAAGACGCCCAGGCCGGTGACCGGCTCCTCGTCGACGACGGCAAGGTGGGCCTCGAGGTCACCGCCATCGACGGCAACGACGTGGTCTGCACCGTCACCGAAGGCGGTCCGGTCAGCAACAACAAGGGCCTGAGCCTGCCCGGCGTCAAGACCTCCATCCCCGCACTGAGCGACAAGGACATCGACGACCTCGAGTTCGCCCTCGAACTCGGCGTCGACCTGATCGCCCTGTCGTTCGTGCGCAGCCCGTCCGACATCGAACTCGTCCACGAGGTCATGGACCGCGTCGGCCGCCGCGTCCCGGTCATCGCCAAGCTCGAGAAGCCCGAGGCCATCGACAATCTCGAGGCCATCGTGCTCGCCTTCGACGGCGTCATGGTCGCCCGCGGCGATCTCGGCGTCGAACTGCCCCTCGAGCAGGTGCCGCTGGTCCAGAAGCGCGCCATCCAGATGGCACGCGAGAACGCCAAACCGGTGATCGTCGCCACCCAGATGCTCGACTCCATGATCGAGAACTCGCGCCCCACCCGCGCCGAGGCCTCCGACGTCGCCAATGCCGTCCTCGACGGCGCCGACGCCGTCATGCTCTCCGGCGAGACCTCGGTCGGCAAATGGCCGCTCGAGACCGTCAGCACCATGAACCGCATCTGTCAGGCCGTCGAATCCGGCTCCCGCGACGTCCCGCCGCTCTCGCACGTGCCCCGCACCAAGCGCGGCGTCATCTCCTACGCCGCCCGCGACATCGGCGAGCGCCTCGAAGTGAAGGCCATGGTCGCCTTCACCCAGTCCGGCGACACCGTCCGACGACTCGCCCGACTGCACTCGCGGCTGCCGCTGCTGGCCTTCACACCCACCCAGGCCGTCCGCAGTCAGCTCGCACTCAGCTGGGGTACCGAGACGTTCATCGTCAGCAAGGTCGACACCACCGATCACATGATCGACCAGGTCGACCACCAGCTCCTCAAGATCGGACGTCTCAAGGTCGGCGACGTCGTCGTCATCGTCGCCGGTGCCCCGCCCGGCACCGTCGGCTCCACCAACATGATCCACGTCCACCGGATCGGCGAACAGGACCACTGAGTCCGGTCACGTCGGAAGCCGCGGTGCGCCCAGGTGCACCGCGGCTTCCTTGTCATCGCAGCGGTTCGGATGCTCGGTCGGCGAATGCGTTGCGAAGCGCAGCGATATCTTCGTGGGCCGGGTTCGCGAGGTGACCAGTGAATACGGTGATTGAGCCGTTGAGGAGCGCAGCGACGAGGCGTGTCGAAATCTTCGTGGGCCGGGTGCGCGAGGTGACCGGCTCTGGGGTGGTCGCTTTCTGAGGTCGGCGAACCGGGTCTCGACACGGGTCCTCGCCCAGGGGCTCGGTCCCGGCTCGACCAGCGAAGACGTTGCGGACCGCAGCGATATCTCCGCGGGCCGGGTGCACAGGGTGACCGGCGAAGACGTTCCGGTGCGTAGCGATATCTCCGTAGGCCGGGTGCCCAAGGTGACCGGCGAATACGTTGCGGCGCGCAGCGATATCTCCGCACGCCGGGTGCGCGAGGTGACCAGCGAATACGGTGATTGAGCCGATGAGGAGCGCAGCGACGAGGCGTGTCGAAATCTTCGCAGGCCGGGTGCGCAAGGTGACCAGCTCTGCGGTGGTCACGTCCTGACGTGGGCCGAGGACGTCCCACTCGACCGGCGCGGGCATGCGCCGGTCGAGCAGTCGTCTTACGCGACAACCGTCGGGCGGGAGGAGGCCGCCTCACTCCTCGATCTTGAATCCGATCTTCAGACGCACCTGGAAGTGTGCGATCTGGCCGTCTTCGATGTGACCGCGGGTCTCGGTGACCTCGAACCAGTCCAGGTGGTTCACCGTCTCCGATGCCCGGGCGATCGCATTGCGGATGGCGTCATCGGTGCCCGACGTCGATGAACCGACGACCTCGATTACTCGATATACATTGCCAGACAAGGGTATTCCTTTCGGTCTCGAGAACTCCGATCGCGATGGGGCGATCGGGCCGACTCGTGCCGACCTCTCCCTTGTCTACCCCGCTTCGCGCTGGTGTCGACCGCGAATCGACAAACCGTGACCGCGCCGCGTCTCTCACGGATGCGTGTCGTCGTCCCCGATGACGCTCCGGCCGAACCCGACGACGCCGGCGTCGGAAGCCCAGTCCAGACGGTGGACCCGAATCCGGCCCATCTCGTTGCCACCGACGGTGGTGGCCGTACCGCCGTCGACGGCGACCACGACATTGGTGTGCTGACCGAATCCGGAGCTCCGGTCGTACAGGACGACGTCACCCACGCGGGGTGTGTATCGGCCGACCGGTTCGAATCGGCCGCTGTCCTCGTAGTACTCCTGCAATGTGTAGACACCCGGGATGCGCCAGTGGCCGGAGTTCGGATTCGACAACGGCTGGCCGGCCTCGCGCAGAACCCAGCTGACGAAGTCCGCGCACCACGGCTCGTCGACACCCTCGGAGTAGAACGTGCCCGGGCGCTGCGCGGCATGCTCGCTGCGCAGGAGTTCGACGATGCGCACCTGTGTCGGAGTGAGACCTGCGGTATCGACCGGGATCTCGGCGGTGTCCCACGGAAACCATCGGTCCGGTGCGGCGCGAACGGCGAGAACCCCCACGCCGACAGCGACGATCAGCGCGACGGCCACCGCAGCCCACACCCGGCGTCGGCGACGCGCGGATCGGGCGACCTCGGTGGTCGTCGATGTCGGCGCGTCGACCTGATCGCTGCTCACCCCGACGAGTGTAGAGATCGTCGATGTGAAGATCGGGTTCCGGAATCGGGATCGCCCCGACCTTCTGACCTCTCCGGCCAGCGCCTAGGGTGGTCGCATGACAGCGGAACGCTCCGGCGACCTCGGCAAACTCCTCGCCCTGCTCGACGTCGAGCAGCGTGACGACGATCTCTTCATCGGCCTGCACCCGGAGCAGAAGACCGCACGTACTTTCGGCGGCCAGATGCTGGGTCAGGGTGTGGTCGCCGCGTCGCGCAGCCTGACCCGCGGACAACCGCCGGTCCACGCCCTGCACGCCCACTTCATCCGCGGCGGCGACGTCAACAAGCCGATGGAGTACCACGTCGCGCGGTTCCGGGACGGCAAGTCGTTTGCCAACCGTCAGGTCACCGCGATGCAGGACGGCGAAGAGATCTTCACGATGCTCGTTGCGTTCCAGGACAATTCGGCGGGACTGGAGCACGCCGTGGAGATCCCGCAGGTGCCCTACCCGGAGGAGTTGCCGCCCTTGGGTGAGCACTTCAAGGGCTTCGAGGACACGATAGCGACCTTCGTGAATGCGCTGCACCCCATCGACATCCGGTTCGCCAACGATCCGTCGTGGAAGATGCGCGAGGCGGGGGAGACGTTGCGCGACAACCGTGTCTGGATGAAGGCCGACGGTGTGATGCCCGACGACCCGATCATGCACGTCGCCGCGATGTGTTACGCCTCCGACACCACCGTGCTGGACTCGATCATCACCACCCACGGATTGTCCTGGGGCATCGACCGGCTCTTCGCCGCCACCGTCAACCACTCGATGTGGTTCCACCGGGACTTCCGGTTCGACGAGTGGATGCTCTACGCCACCCGATCGCCGGTCGCCACCGGTTCCCGCGGGATGGGATCGGGCCGATTCTGGATGCGCGACGGCACTTTGGCCACCTCGGTGGTGCAGGAAGCGCTGATCAAGTACTTCCCGCCCAAGAACTGACGCGGCGTCGCCGGGCGACACCGGCACCCATCCGATCCCATCGTGCGCTGGAAACCGCCACTGCGGGATACACTTCGGCGATCTGACCGACGGCAGCCGGCCGACGTCGAGGGGGGTTGATGGAGTACAGCATCGATTGGGGCACCGAGATCTGGGCGACCCTGCGATGGATGGGTGTGGTCTTCGCGATCACCATCGTCGGATTCATCGTGGTGGGCTTTGTCCTTGCCCGGTTCACCGTGTGGGGCAAGCAGTTCTGGCGCGTGAGTGGCCGGTTCTTCCTGGGACCGCAGACCCGGACGGTCGCCTGGGCCTACCTGATCGGCCTCATGTTGCTGTCGCTGTTCGGGGTGCGGTTGTCGGTGCTGCTCACCTACTTCAGCAACGATCTCTACACGTCGTTGCCGATGGTGGGTCAGGGGTTGACCGGCCAGGGGCCCGAAGGCCAGGCGATGCTCGACGCCGGCAAGTCCGGGTTCTGGCACTCGATGGCCGTCTTCGGCATCCTCGCCGCGATCCACGTGGGGCGCACCCTTCTCGAGATCTACGTCGGCAGCGCATGGCTCCA
>NZ_BCNF01000043.1 GCF_001485495.1 Gordonia desulfuricans NBRC 100010
CCGACGGGGACGCCGCCGGCGCCGCCGAGGCCGCACCGGGGGTGGCGGCTCGTTGCGGCGCTGATTGCGTGCGGCTGCGGCTCGTTCATAGGCGTTGGGTTCTGTGCGACTGCTCTCCGCCTCCGACTGCGCCAGCCGTTGGGGGTCGGCGGCCAGGTCGGCGATCACACCGCGGGCCATCCGGGCCAGTCGCCGCTCGTCAGAGTACGTCAGCCGGCGGGGCAGCTCGTGCAACGGCACCCACGCCACCTCGCTGACCTCGTAGTCGGCGTCGGACAGCTCTCCGCCGGTGCTGCGCAGCAGATAGTGATGCACGGTCTTGTGGATCCGCCGGCCCTCGCTGACGAACCAGTAGTCGATCTTGCCGAGCGGGGCGACGACGGTCCCCTCGATCCCGGTCTCCTCGGCTACCTCGCGCACCGCGGTCTGTTCGGCGGTCTCCCCGGTCTCGATGTGGCCCTTCGGCAGCGACCACATCATCCGGCCCCGCCGATCCACGCGTCCGATCAGTGCCGCCGCCAACTCGTCCACCGGCAGTTCCAGATCGGAGATCACCAGACCGCCCGCGGACGTCTCCCGCACCGTGCGCAACCGTTCGGTCCGCTCCGGGACCACCCGGTCGGGGGTCATGCGGGCACCGCGCCGCCGACCGCGGGCCGGCGGCTTGGGGGCCAGTGGCGTGGCCGTGTCCTGGGACAGGCCGGTGCGCGTGATCTTGGCGGTCATCACCGCCATGTCGGACGGCTTCGGCGGGGTGACCCGCACACCGCCCTTGCCGGATCCGTTCTTTCCCGCACCGTTCTTGGTGGGTCCGGGTTTGACGGCAGAGGGTTTGACCGCAGAGGGTTTGACGGCAGAGGGTTTGGGAGTGCCAGGCTTGTGACCACCGGGTTTGGGCGTCCCGGACTTCCCGCCCTTGAGATTGCCGGTCTTGGCATTGGACGGTTTGTGGCCGCCCGGCTTGGGGTCACCGGACGGGGCGCCGGCCGGCGCGGTGGCCGCTCCCGGCCCCTCGGCGCGCGGACCGGTGTCGGCGTCGGAGCGGGAGTCGGGGTTGCGGCGCCGCCGGCGGCCCCGCCGGGAACGTCGACGTCCCTGACCAGCGGTGCCGCGCGGATCGTCGGCGCCGGATGCCCGGCCGGCGAGTTCTGGGGTGCGTCCACCGCCGTGATCGGCGGCGTATCCACCGGAGCGGACGTCACCGGTGACGTCAGCGGGGTCGGTGGAGGAATCGGTGGACACGTCTTCGATGCTAGCGGCTGGTCACCTGCTGTTTGCCCGCATGGTGCTGCTGCCGGGTGGCCCCGCGTGTCCCGCCACCATCGGCTGTGCACCCGCCGCGCCGTCGGGCGATTCGGTCGGGACCGGGCACGCCGGTAGGCTGACGTGCCGTGACAGACCGAACCGGGGGCGTGCCGACCGGGGACACCGACGAGCGCCGGACGCGGCTGCTGGCCGCGGCAGCGGTGACGCTGCGCGGGATGTCGGACATCCTGCAACCGCTGGGCGTGCTGTTCGCCGACGCCGGACACGAGCTCTACCTCGTCGGCGGATCGGTACGCGACGCCGTGCTGGGCCGCCTCGGCACCGACCTCGACTTCACCACCGACGCACGCCCTGAGCAGGTACAAGGGCTTCTGTCCGGCTGGGCCGAGGCACTCTGGGATGCCGGCATCGAGTTCGGCACGGTCAGCGCCCGCAAGGGTGATCTGATCCTGGAGATCACCACCTACCGCGCCGACAAGTACGACCGGGTCGGTCGCAATCCGGTGGTGACCTTCGGTGAGTCGATCGACGACGACCTGGTCCGCCGCGACTTCACCATCAACGCGATGGCCGTCCGGATCGGCCGCGACGGCGCCGAGGGTTTTCACGATCCGCTGGACGGGATGTCGGCGGCACTGGCCGGGATCATCGACACCCCCGCCACCCCGCAGGAGTCCTTCGACGACGACCCGCTGCGCATGCTGCGCGCCGTGCGCTTCGTCTCCCAGCTGGGCTTCACCGTCGCCCCGCGGGTGTCACAGGCGATCACCGACATGGCCGTCGAGATCGAGCGGATCACCGCCGAGCGGGTCCACGCCGAACTCGACAAGCTGATCACCGGCGAGCATCCGATCGAGGCGATCGAGCTGATGGTCGACACCGGCCTGGCCGACCGGATCCTCCCCGAGGTCCCGGGTATGCGCCTGACCATCGACGAGCACCACCAGCACAAGGACGTCTACCAGCATTCGCTGACCGTGCTCCGGCAGGCGATGGACCTCGAGGACGGCGACCCCGACCTCGTGCTCCGGTGGGCGGCGCTGCTGCACGACATCGGCAAACCCGACACGCGCCGACACGAGCCGAACGGTGGGGTCAGTTTCCATCACCACGAGGTGGTCGGCGCCAAGATGGTCCGCAAGCGGATGCGGGCGCTGAAGTATCCCAAGGCGATCGTCGAGGACGTGGCGACACTGGTGTTCCTGCACCTGCGGTTCCACGGTTACGGCGACGGCGCCTGGACCGACTCGGCGGTGCGGCGCTACGTCACCGACGCCGGACCGCTGCTGGACCGCCTGAACAAACTGGTCCGCGCCGACTGCACCACCCGCAACCGTCGCCGTGCGCGCCGGCTGCAGGAGAACTATGACGATCTCGAACAGCGGATCGCCGCCCTGCAGGCCGCCGAGGACCTCGACCGGGTGCGACCGGACCTCGACGGCAACGCGATCATGGAGCTGCTCGGACTCCCGCCCGGACCCGCGGTCGGACAGGCATGGCGATTCCTCAAGGAACTGCGTCTCGACCGGGGGCCACTGAGCCGTGACGAGGCCGAGGAGGCGCTGCGCGTCTGGTGGGCCGAGCAGCAGGGCTGAGCCGGGCGCGAGCGGCATGCGTCGCCGGGAGGCCTGAGGTCGGCTTCGCCGAGGATCGAGGTCGGGGCTTGCGGCCGGCTCGATCCGGGCGATGACTCAGTCGTCCGGGTGGGTGAGCATCTCCACCGCGGCGGGCACGATCTCGAACACCGCGGGCAGGTGTCCCACCACGTCCCCGTCCACGCTCACCGGCGCAGGCGGATCGCAGTACAACTCCACCTCACGTCCGCGCAGGGTCGTGACCCGCGAATGCTCGATGTGTCGTCCCGAATACATGCGCGGCAGATTGCGGGCCATGGTGAGCCGGGCGAATCGTCGCGGCGGACCGGCCAGGGTCACGTCGAGCATCCCGTCCTCCATCGACGCGTCCGGGGTCACCCGCATCCCCGCCCCGTAGCTGTTGGCGTTGCCGATGGTCGCGAACATCAGGTCGTGCTCGGAATGCTCTTCGTCGACGCGCACGTAGTAGTGCCGAGAGTCGAGGACGTTCATCGAGCGGAGCGTGGCGATCGGGAACCGGAACTGCCCGCGGGGCCAGCTCATCCGCAGCGACTTGGCGGCCACCAGCGCGTCGAAGCCCGTCGCCGCCACCGACGCGAACAGGCTGGACGTGCCGTCCGGGAAGGTCACGCGACCGAGGTCGACGGTGCGCCGGTGCCCGGCCACGATGACGGCGACGGCCGCGTCGGGGTCGTCGATCGGGATGTCGAGGTGGCGGGCGAGGTCGTTGCCGTGTCCGGCCGGGATCACCCCGATCGGGGTACCCGATCCGAACGATCCCTCGAGGACGAGCCGCAGTGTTCCGTCACCGCCGCACGCCGCGAGTGCACCGGTCCCACCGCGGGCGGCGGTCCCGGCGGCCTCGAGGACATGTGCGGCATCGGCGGTCAGCACGAGTTCGTGGCCGACACCGAGGCTGCGGAGCGCCCCCACGGCCCGGTGGGCGATCCGCCGGCCGGCGCCCTGGCGCGAATGCGGATTGGCGATCACGGTCACGTGATCGACAGGGGTGGTGCTCACGGTCATTGGCGCCTGCAGGGTCCCGGGGTCGGTGATGGCGGTTCGCTAGAGTGTGCCACACCCGCAGTATCGTCAACGAGCCGAATTGTCGGTTTGGACAGTGTGGCCGAGGGTGTCCGGATCGACCGGAATCCGACGCGGCATCGAGCCCGCGGACCCCGCCCCCGACACCCTCGATCTCAGTAGCCCATGGTGCGCAATGCGTCGGCCAGCCGGTCGAGGTCTTCGCGCTGCACGTCGAGATGCCCACTGATCCGCAGCACGGTCTGGTCACCGGCGAGCGGTGCGCGCCAGGAGTCGGCGGCGGTCACCAGGATCCCCACCTCCTCGAACAGCCGATCCCGTGCGGCGTGGACGTCGGAACTCTGCCATCCCGGTGGCGGACCCAGCGTCACCAGGGCCGATGGTTCGTCGGCCGGCTCGAGGATCTCCCAGCTGCCGATCCCGTCGAGGCGCTCACGGGTGGCCCGGCCGATGGCTGCGAGCTCGCGGTACACACGCTGCTGGCCGACCTGCTGCAGTTCGGCGACGGCCACACCCAGCCCGAGCCGTCCGGCCAGGAATGCCTCGGAACTGTCGATGTCCACCGAGCGCAGGGAGTCGCGTCGCACCGCGAGGAAACCCACACCGCGCGGCCCGGTGAGCCATTTGCGGCTGGTGCCGTACACCACGTCCGCGCCGGTGACGGTCGGGACATGCCCCACCGACTGCGCCATGTCGACCACCACCGGGACCCGCGCGGCATGGGCCACCTCGACGATCCGCGGCACCGGTTGCACCACCCCGGACATCGAGCCGACGTGGCAGATGTGGATGAAGTCGGGCTGCTCGAACTGCAGCATGTTCTCCAGTGCGTCGACGTCGACGTGCCCGTACACGTCCCCGTCGGGCAGCGGGCGCACGGAGTAGCCCCGGCGGTCGAATTCGACGAGGTTGGGGCCGAACTCGTTCTTGGCGACCCACACCGTCGACGACACCGGCAGACTCCAGCCGGTCAGCAGCGCGCGCAGCGCGGCGCGGGCACTCTCCCGGAAGGTGATCTCGTCGGCGGTGTGCCCGATCAGCGACGCCAGGTCGCGGGTGTCGCGGGCGAGTTCGTCGGCACGGTCGTCGGCCGCCACATACGATCCGCGTTCGGCCTCCCGCCACAGATGTGCCGAGATGGTGCCGATCACCGCATTCGACGACCGGCCGGCCGACGCCGAATCCAGGTGTGTCATCGCAGGGTTGAGTCGCGCCCGGTGGAAGTGTTCGCCGAGAACGCTGACGTACATGGTTTCTGAACCTACCGTGTGCCATCCGTGCCGGTGAAGGTCGGAGGTGGTGAAGGTCGGGGGTGGTGAAGATCGGGGTGGCGAAGGTCCGGGGAACCGTGGAGGTCGGGGGGAACCGCGGAGGTCCCCGCTGCGTCCAAGACTCATGGATCCGGTCATCGAGTACGTGTTCGGCACCGGCGACGGTGACCCGACCGCCTGGCACAGCCCCGCCGACGCCGATCCGGACGCCGACGGTATCGCGGAGGCGGTGCGGCTGGACTTCGACGGTGACGGTCGCATCGACGATCTGATGTGGGACACCGATGGCGACGGGATCGCCGACGTCGCCGCCCTCGACACCGACGACGACGGAGAACCCGATGCGTTCTATCGGGATCGGGGGACGGGGATCTGGGGGATCGCGGTGGGGCGGCCGGCGGAGACCGGCGGGTCCGCGACACCGGCACCGCACACCCGGACCGACCCGCCGACCGGGACGGATGCGCCCGCGGAGCCAGGACCGCCGGGTGCCACGCGTGTGCAGACACACGACCTCGACGGCGACGGCTCCCCCGACATCGAGATCGTCGACGTCGCGCCAAGTGCGGGTGAACTCGGGGGTCGTCGGCTCTACGTCGACGAGGACGGAGACGGTGACCCCGACCGCGTACTGATCGACACCGATGCCGATGGCGTCGCCGACACCACCTACGACGCGTCGGCGCCGGGGTTCGGCCGATGAGGTCCGCCGGGTGCGTCGCCGACCGATGCCGTATCCGGTTCGGGGTCGGTCGGGATCGGCAGGTGCACGGGATGGATCCACCGCACCGCGAGCACGCCGAGCAGGTAGATCACCACGCCGACCAGCACCAGCACCACCGACCGCCCGTCGGCGGGGATGACCAGCGCGGTGAGGATCATCGCCACCACATAGGCGACGTTGAACACGGCGTCCTGCACGGAGAACACCTGTCCGCGGACGGTGTCGTCGACGTCCACCTGCATCGCGGCGTCGCCGCAGAGTTTGGCGGTCTGGCCGACCAGGCCGATCACGACGGCCACCACACAGAACACCGTCATCGAGAACGACAGCAGCGCCAGCTGTGCGAGTGCACCGAGGGCGAGCGCCGACATCAACGTGGCCCGCCGACCGATCCGGGCCACCGCGATCGGGGTGGTGATGGCGGCGAGGAAGGCACCGGCGCCCACGCAGCCGAGGACCAGCGCGATCCGGCCGAGACCGTCACCCTGACCGGCCTGCCGTGCGAAGACGAACAGGGTGAGGGTGTTGAGCCCGAAGACGAGGCGATGGAAACCGATCGCCGACAACGCGGCCGCGGCCGAGCGCCAGTGCACCACCGCGCGGATACCGTGCAGGAAGCCGACGGCCACCGCGTGGACGGCCGAATGCCCGGCGTCGTCGGGCTCGTCCGGTCCGAGTTGCCGGGGTGGGAAGCGTCGGGCCACCGCGGCGGCGAGCAGCGCGGCGAGCACGCCGACCATCGCGGTCTCCGCGCTGCCGACGTTGTCGTCGCCGACCATCATCCGGACGAGCAGGGCCACACCCGCGCCCACCGACAGCATCGCGCCGCCGAGGGTGGTGAACAGCGCGTTGGTGCCGACGATCACGTCGCGATGGGTGACATGTGGCAACGCCGCCGACAACCCGGACGCGACGAACCGGCTGGCCCCGGTCACCAGCAGTGCGCTCGTCAGGACGACGACGTCGGGACTGCCCGCGGCGATCACCACGGCCACCACCGCGATCATCGCGGCCCGCACCACGTTGGCCCACAGCAGCACCATGCGTCGGTCCCAGTGGTCGAGGAGGGCACCGGCGAACGGCCCGATGATCGAATACGGCAGCAGGAGCACCGCGAACCCGAGCGCCGCGGCGAGCGGGTCGGCGTGGCGTTCGGGATTGAACAGGACACCGCCGAGCAGGGCGGCCTGGAAGACGCCGTCGGTGAACTGGCTGATCAGGCGAACCGCCAGCAGCCGGCCGAGGCCCGGCGAATGACGCAACGACGCGGCGAAGGTATGGAAGGAGGACACGCCATGAGTCCTGCCTGATGTCACCGGACCATATTACCGATCGTCGCCCGGCGGGACATGCCACAATGAATCCTGTGGACGGTGGTGACGACGCGGACGATCCGACCCCTGATCTGCCCGGTGGGACAGCAGACGCGGCCCGGGACATCGAATCGGCGAATCGTGTTCGGGCAGGCGCACTCCTGATCTCCTCGGCCGATCTGCTCGAGCCGACCTTCGCGCGCACGGTGATCTATGTGATCGAGCACAACGATGCGGGCAGTCTCGGTGTGGTGATCAACCGGATGAGCCAGACGGCGGTGCACAACGTGATGCCGGCGTGGACCGATCTCGCCGCCTCCCCGCGCGCACTGTTCGTCGGCGGTCCGGTCAAGCAGGATTCCGCGCTGTGCCTGGGTGTGATCAAACCGGGTGCCGACATCACCGGTTTCGAGGCGATCCGGCCGGTCGCCGGACGGGTGGCGCTGGTCGACCTCGACGCCGACCCGGAACAGCTGGAGACCGTCCTGGAAGGAATCCGGATCTTCGCGGGATATGCCGGGTGGGGTATCGGGCAGCTCGACGCCGAGATGGACCAGGACAGCTGGGTGCTGGGCTCGGCCTTGGCCCGTGACGTTCTCGCCCCGCCCGCCGCCGACCTGTGGTCGGAGGTGCTGCGCCGCCAGCCCTGGCCGCTGTCGTTGCTGGCCACCCGCCCCCTGGACACGTCGGTGAACTGACCCGGCTGCGGCTGCCCCCGGCATGCCCTGTCCGGTGTGATGACCTGAACCCCACCTTTCGGACATCGGTGATCGGTGTCACACCCGACTGATATCGTTCTGCGAAATCGTCTCAGTTCGGGGGTCATGGGATGCGGGTTCGGGGTGCGCTGGGCGTCGTGATGGCATCGGTGACGGCCGTGATCATGACACTGGTCGCGGGGCCGGGAGCGGCGATGGCGTCCACGCCCGACGGCGGGGCCGCTGCCCAGCGCTGGCTGGCATCCCACGACGGACCGCAGCCGAACGCCGGGGTCGCCATCACCTGGGATGTCCCGATCCGGATGAGCGACGGCACGGTCCTGCGGGCCAATGTCTACCGGCCGGCGAATGCCGCGCAGCGTCCGATAACCGGCAAGACCCCGGTGATCGTGAACATGACCCCCTACACCAAGCTGGTCAGCGCGGTGGGCGCCGCGGCGCTGCAGCATCCGGTACTCGAACCCTTCCTGCAGCAGATCACCGGGGCGATCGATCTGCACGGCACCCCGATCGACGGCATCACCGACATCGCCCAGACCTTGCACGACGGCGGTGCCCGCACCTTCGCCGTCGACTACGACCTCGTCCGCAGCGGCTACACGATGGTGGTCGTCGACGTCCGCGGCACCGGGTTCTCGCAGGGCAGGTGGGATGTCTTCCAGCAGCGTGAGCAGCAGGACACCGTCGAGGTGATCGACTGGGCGGCACACCAGCGCTGGTCCGACGGCAACGTCGGCATGGCCGGTGTCTCCTATTCGGCGATCAACCAGATCCAGGCCGCCAACAAGCGTCCACCCGCACTCAAGGCGATCTTCCCGGTGGAGCCCGGTGGGGATCTGATCCGCGACATCGTCGCCCCCGGTGGCGCGCTCGGCGTGGGCTTCCTGCCGATGTGGCTGACCCTGATCAACACCAGCAAGATGATCCCGAACGTGGCGTCCATGCTGAACGGCACCTTCGACTGGAAGTGGCTGGCCGACCGCATCTCCGATCCGCTGACCTTCTATCCACAGCTGTTCGCGGCGCTGCTCACCCCCGACGTGCGGTCCATCCCGCCGGAGCTCGGTGACCTGCTGGCGAACGGCACCGCTCCCCGCGAGGCGTGGCAGGCGCACGCCGAACGGATCACCACCCCCACCTTCATCTACGGCGGATGGTTCGATCTGTTCACCAACAGCGAGGTCAAGATGTACAACGGCATCCCGTTGCCGCCGGGAAAGAAGCAGCTGATCATGGGCGACGGCTACCACCTGACCATCGGCGGCGGACAGGGTCGGCCGGGTACCCCGCCGCGCCTGGACGTGCTGCAGAAGGCGTGGTTCGATCGCTGGCTCAAGGGCGTCCACAACGGCATCGACGAGTACGGGCCGGTCAACCTGAAGCAGGTCGGTGACCCGTGGATCACCGCACAGCAGTTCCCCCGCGCCGGAATGACCCGTCAGCGCCTCTACCTGGGCGACAAGCGCAGCGGTACCGCACCGCATGCCGTCGCCGACGGCAGCCTCACCACCGCGGTGCCGTCGTCGCGGGGCCGGATGACCATCTCCCCGGGCGTGCTCACCGTGTGTTCTCGTGACTCCGCCCAGCAGACCGCCGGGGCCACGGCGGTGTTCGGGTTCTGTGCCGACGACGCGCGGATCTCCGAGCGCAACGCACTGAGCTTCACCAGTGCCCCGGTGCCGACCACACGCAGCGTGAGCGGCTATTCGTCCGTACGCGTCAACGCGGTGATGGACGCGACCGACGGCTACTGGACGGCCACCCTCAACGACGTCGCACCCGACGGGACGTCCAAGGTGATCAGCTCCGGCCAGGTGATGGCGTCGTTGCGCGCCTACGACCGCAGCCGCTCGCAGTTCGCCCCCAACGGTGACGTGATCGACCCGTTCTACGAGCTCACCCTCGCTTCCCGGCAGCCGGTGACACCCGGCAAGGCGGTGTCCGTCGACATCGGGCTGCTGCCCACCGAGGCGCTCATCCGTGCCGGGCACCGACTGCGTGTGGACGTGTTCGCGATGAACCTGCCGCGCGGGTTGCCGCTGCGCCCGTTGCTCAACGAGTCGCAGCTGCGTCCCGAGCACATCCAGCTCGACCCGAACCGGCCCAGCTTCGTGAACCTGCCCCTGTCCACGCCGATGTGAGTCACCGTTGCCGGTCGTCGCGTGGTGCAGTGCCGGTCAGGACCGCGGACGACGGCGATGAGACGGATTCGGGCATGTTCCTCTGATCGGTTTACTCTCGGGGTGTGACCGCGTTGGCTGACTGGCTCATCGAGCTCATCCGGTCGGTGCCGGTGTGGGCGGTGTACCTGATCGCTTGCGCGGTGGTGTACTCCGAGACCGCGGTGCTGATCGCCGGTTTGATCATGCCGAGTGAGGCGGTGCTGCTCGCCGCCGGTGTGGCCGCGGCGGTGGGCCCGGCCAACGTCGGATTGCTGATCGTGGCGGTGTGCGTGTGTGCGGTGGCCGGCGATATCACCGGGTACTGGTTCGGACGGGTCGGCGGGCATCGGCTCAAGGATTCTGCGCTCGGCCAGAAGTTCGGTGAGCACCGCTGGGAGCAGGTGCAGCAGCGGCTCGACTCGTCCGGGATGATCGTCGTCAGCACCGGGCGCTGGGTGGGCTACGTCCGGACGCTGGTGCCGCGGGTGGCCGGGATGTCGCGGATGCGGTTCGTCCGGTTCGGGGTGGCCGATGTGATCGGCGTGGTCAGCTGGGCCACCACGGTCCTGCTGGCCGGGTACTTCGCCGGTGCGGTGCTGGGCGCCACCATCCTGCTGTACGCGGTGATCGGCATGGTCGCCGTGGTGCTGGCGTATTCACTGGTCAAGGCCTACCGATCACGCCATCGGGTGGTGGTGGAGACCCCGGTCGACACGTCGTCGTCAGCGCAGGGGTTCGCCGGCGGCCGCGGCGGCGTCGGCCTCGCGGCCATACCGACTCGCGAGCCACGAGCAGATGATCAGCTGGACCTGGTGGAAGATCATCAGCGGCAGAACGATCAGCCCGACCACTGAGCCGGAGAACAGCACCGTCGCCATCGGCAGCCCCGTGGCCAGACTCTTCTTGGTCCCGCAGAACTGGATGGCGATCGCATCCTCGCGGGCGAAGCCGAGCCGCCGCGGCAACCAGCCGGTCAGCCACAGCATCACCACCACCAGCAGGGTGGCGATCACCGTCATCGCGATCACCTGCCAGGCGTCGACGATCGACCAGATGCCGTTGCGGACGCCTTCGCTGAACGCGACGTAGACGACGAGCACGATGGAGCCGCGGTCGACCAGCTTGGTGGGTTCGGCGAATCGCTGGAAGAATCCCTCGACCAGCGGCCGGCACAGCTGGCCGACGATGAACGGCACCAGGATCTCGAGCAGGATCTTCAGGATGGAACTGCCGGTGATGTGCACCCCGTTGGTGTTGCTCATCAGCAGCACCACCATCAACGGTGTCAGCACCACCCCGAGCAGGTTCGACGCGGATGCGCTGACGATGGCACCGGGCACGTTGCCGCGGGCGATCGAGGTGAACGCGATCGACGACTGCACCGTCGACGGCACCAGGCACAGGTAGAGCACACCGATCGCCAGATCGTGGCCGATCAGCGGCCGCAGGACCGGCTGCAATGCCAGCCCGACCAGCGGGAACACCACGAACGTGAACGCCAGGATCAGCAGGTGCAGACGCCAATGGGTCAGGCCCTCGAGCGCCTGACGGGGATGCAGCCGGGCGCCGTAGAGGAAGAACAGGAAGCCGATGGCCACCACGACCACCCAGTCGAGGACGTCGGCGACGGTCCCCCGGGCGGGGAAGAACGCGGCGACGACGACCGCGGCGAGGATGGAGAGGACGAATCCGTCGACCGGGGATCGACTCAGCAGACCACGCACGGGCCGGGGATCAGGCCTGGACGGCGGTGTCGCGGCTGCAGGCGTCGCGCAGGGTGCACGCGCCACAGCTCGACTCACCGCAGGCGTCGGCGTTCGCGGCGGCCCCGGTGCTCGCGGCGGCCGGCTGTACGGCATGGCCGTCGGCGGCATGCGCGTCGCCACCGGAACAGCAGGAACAGCCCGCGGCGTCGTGCTCGGTCAGCATCCAGCGCACCGATCGCACGGCGACACCGCTGACCATGCCGACGATCACCAGTGCGGCGACCAGGGCACCGAGCCCGAACAGGACCGACCAGCCGCTGCCGACGCCGAGGGTCAGCAGTCCCCCGCCGATCAGGATCACGGCGGCACCGAGGGTGCCGGGTGCGGCGACACGGTTGGCCGCGGCGAAGGCCTCATCGGATTGCAGGGTCTCGGTGGAGCGGACACCGAGCCACCGGTTGCGTCGCAGGGTGCCGCGCAGCCCGGCGACGCCTACCACCACCCACACCAGGGCGAGGGCGAACACGCAGACGGCGACGACAATGGACACAACACTCACCAGACCACCATACGATCACCGCGGCGACTCGGGGAAACCGGCCGACGTGGGGAAACCGGATTCCCCCGAAATCGGATCCGGCGAAACCGGGTCCCGTGGCGCCCCCACCGCGTCGGCGGCGTTCGGGTGCTCATTTACGCTGGTGGGGTGACTAGCGCCGATACCTCGAGCACCAACACCGCCGCACCCACCGCCTCCGGTGGCGACGGCGGCACGGCGAATCCGCACCGGTACACCGCGACCCTGGCCGGTGAGATCGAAGGCCGCTGGCAGCAGCAGTGGACCGAGCGCCACGCCTACGAGGCACCCAACCCGGTCGGTCCGCTGGCCGGTGACATGTCGGCCTTCGACGGCTCGGGCCCCGAGGCCGCCGACAAGGTGTTCGTGCAGGACATGTTCCCGTACCCGTCGGGCGCCGGCCTGCACGTCGGGCATCCGCTGGGCTTCATCGCCAGCGACGTGTTCGCCCGCTACCAGCGGATGACCGGCAAGAACGTGCTGCACACGATGGGCTTCGACTCCTTCGGCCTGCCCGCCGAGCAGTACGCGGTGCAGACCGGCACCCACCCGCGCACCACCACCGAGGCCAACATCGAGCGCTACCTCGCGCAGATCCGCCGCCTGGGCCTCGGCCACGACGAGCGCCGCCGGGTGGCCACCACCGACGTCGAGTTCTACCGGTGGACGCAGTGGATCTTCCTGCAGATCTACAACGCCTTCTACGACGCCGAGCAGGGCAGGGCACGCCGCATCTCCGAGCTGGTCGCCGAGTTCGACGCCGGTACCCGCGCCCTCGACGACGGCCGCGTGTGGGCCGATCTCTCGCCCGCCGACCGGACCGCCGTCGTCGACTCGTACCGCCTTGTCTACCAGAGTGATTCGCTGGTCAACTGGTGTCCCGGTCTGGGTACCGTGCTGGCCAACGAGGAGGTCACCGCCGACGGCCGGTCCGATCGCGGCAACTTCCCGGTCTTCCGTAAGCACCTGCGGCAGTGGATGATGCGGATCACCGCCTACTCCGATCGCCTGCTCGACGATCTCGACCTGCTGGACTGGCCGGACAAGGTCAAGACCATGCAGCGCAACTGGATCGGCCGTTCGCGGGGTGCGCAGGTGCGCTTCCCGGTGCCGGGGATCGCGGCCGCGGACGGCGCCGAGGCGGTGATCGAGGTGTTCACCACCCGCCCCGACACGCTGTTCGGTGCCACCTACATGGTGCTGTCCCCCGAGCACCCGCTGGTCGATGCGCTCACCGCGGCCGAGTGGCCCGCCGGCACCGACACCCGGTGGACCGGTGGCGGTGCCACCCCGGCCACCGCGATCGCCGACTACCGTGCGTCGATCGCCGCCAAGTCCGATCTCGAGCGGCAGGAGAACAAGGAGAAGACCGGTGTGTTCACCGGTACCTTCGCCACCAATCCGGTTGACGGACGCCAGGTCCCGGTGTTCATCGCCGACTACGTGCTGATGGGCTACGGCACCGGCGCGATCATGGCCGTGCCCGCCCACGACGGCCGCGACCACGAGTTCGCCACCGTCTTCGGTCTGCCGATCATCGAGGTGATCGGGTCGGATCAGGGTGTCGTCGACGAGGCCTATGTGGGTGACGGACCGCTGGTCAACTCCGGTTTCCTCGACGGACTCCGGGTCGACGAGGCCAAGGCCGCGATGATCGAGCGGCTCGAGGCCGACGGCACCGGCTCCGGCACCATCCAGTACAAGCTGCGCGACTGGCTGTTCGCCCGTCAGCGGTACTGGGGCGAGCCCTTCCCGATCGTCTACGACGCCGACGGCAATGCGCATGCGCTGCCGGAATCGATGCTGCCGGTGGAGCTCCCGGAGGTCGACGACTACGCACCGGTGTCCTTCGACCCGGACGACTCCGCCAGCGAGCCGAGCCCGCCGCTGGCCAAGGCCACCGAATGGGTCACCGTCGAGCTCGATCTGGGTGACGGCCTGCAGACCTACACCCGCGACACCAACGTGATGCCGCAGTGGGCCGGCAGCTCCTGGTATCAGCTGCGCTACATCGACCCGACCAACTCCGAGGAGTTCTGCGCCAAGGAGAACGAGGCCTACTGGATGGGTCCGCGGCCGCAGCTGCACGGCCCGAACGATCCGGGTGGCCTGGACCTCTACATCGGTGGTGTGGAGCATGCCGTGCTGCACCTGCTGTACTCGCGGTTCTGGCACAAGGTGCTCTTCGACCTCGGCTACGTCACCAGCAGTGAGCCGTATCGAAAGCTGTTCAACCAGGGCATGATCCAGGCGTACGCCTACACCGACGCGCGCGGCATCTACGTGCCCGCCGACGAGGTGACCGAGACCGACGGCACCTTCTTCTACGACGGTGCCGAGGTCAACCAGGAGTACGGCAAGATGGGCAAGTCGCTGAAGAACTCGGTGACCCCCGACGACATCGCCGCCGACTACGGCGCCGACACCCTGCGCCTGTACGAGATGTACATGGGCCCGCTGGATCAGTCGCGCCCTTGGGCGACAAAGGATGTCGTGGGTCTGCAGCGGTTCCTGCAGCGGGTGTGGCGTCTGGTGGTGGACGAGGAGACCGGCGCCGTGCGGGTCGCCGACGTCGACGCCGACGACGAGACCCTGCGTCTGCTGCACAAGACCATCGCCCAGGTCCGTGAGGACTTCGCCGAGCTGCGCAACAACGTGGCCGTCGCGGCGTTGATCAAGCTGACCAACCACCTGACCAAGAACTTCGAGAAGTCCGGTGCCCCACGCGATGTGGTGGAACAGCTGGTCACCATGCTCGCGCCGCTGGCCCCGCACATCGCCGAGGAGCTGTGGAATCGTCTGGGCCACACGGATCTGCTGGTGCACGGACCGTTCCCGGCCGCCGAGGACAAGTGGCTGGTGGAGGAGTCCATCGAGATCCCGGTGCAGGTGAAGGGTAAGGTGCGCAGCCGGATCCGGGTCTCACCCGATGCCGACGAGGCGACCCTGCGGGCCGCCGCGCTGGCCGACGAGAAGATCGTCGCGCTGCTCGACGGTGAGCCCCGCAAGGTGATCGTGGTTCCCGGCCGCATGGTCAACGTGGTCCCCTGATCCACCCCTGACGTCCATCGGGCGCCCGATCACACCGATCGGGCACCCGATTGCGTTGACCGGGCCCCCGATCTCGTTGACCGTGCGTCCGACCCCGTTCACTGGGCACCCGATTGCGTTGACCGGGAACTAGATTCCGATGACCGAACCGATCAATCCCGGTGGCCGGTGTCGGAATCCACGCCGGGAAGTTGCAGGAGTGCGCAGCGCAGGCGGGAGAGTGCCAGAATCGCGGCGGTGCGTCGGGTTCCCGGCTGTAGGTCGAGCTCGGTGACGAGGCGGACGACGACGGTGTCGGGGACGCGCCGGACGTCGCCGTCGACATGCCGGACATCGTGCAGCGCAGGGCTGATCGCGTCGATGTCGGACCGGACGCGGTCGACGGCGTGCCGGAGTGCCGCCGCGTCGTCGCCGGTGAACGGCCCGTCGGCGTCGGAGGGGTAGCCAGAATCGCTGGTGCACAGGGCGATCACGGATTCGGCGAGCTGGTGGGCGCACCGGGTCGTCTGCGTCATGACGAGCAGGTCGCGGTGGGCGATTGTCGACGTGGGTCCGGCGGCAAAGGCCAGCGACATGGCGTCCACGGCGCTGTCGACGCCCGCGGTGGCCACATCGAGTGCATGGCTGGCTGCGGTGAGATCGGCAGTGGCCGAGCTCGATTCGGTGCCGGCATCGCTGGGTGCGGCCATGTGGTCGGTGGCGGTGGTGACCAGATCGCCGAGCGCGGCGAGGTAGGCGTCGACCTTGCCGGTGAGGACGCTGCGCGAGTTGGCCGAGAACAGCAGATAGGCACACACCACGCCGATCACCGCGCCGACGAGGGTCTCCTCGATCCGCTCTTCGAGCAGTCGGAGGTCCAGGATGCCGAGCAGGTCGTAGAGCGAGGCCAGCATGACGGTGATGAGTCCGACGAGCGCCCAGTAGTGCAATGGCCCGAAGTAGAACGCGAGGAACACGCACACCACGCAGAGGATCAGTTCGATGGTGACGTGATGGTTCACCGCGAGCATCACCCCGCCACCCACCGCGATACCGCCGGCGGTGCCGAGCACGCGGTTGTAGGCGCGGGTCAGGATGCCGGCCCGGGACGTGGTGCCGACGAACACGACGAATGCGGTGAGCACCGCCCAGTACCACCGCGAGGCGGAGATGCATTCCCCGGCGATGGTGGCCAGCCCTGTCGCGGCCATCACCTGCACCGCCATCCGGGTGGTCGGTGCGACGTCGGACAGGTGTGGTGGTCGGGTGGCGCGCAGCCGCGCGAACCAGGAGCGACGCGGCTCGGGTACGGGTGTGGTGGGCCCAGCTGCGGTGGGCCCAGAGGCGACGGATGCAGAGGCGGTGGGCCGGGAGGCGGTGGATACAGGAGTGGTCGGTGCGGGCGGCGGTGGTGCGGGATCGGCGGTGGGCCGTGACGACTCGAGCGCGCGGAGTCGTGTCATGGCGTCGGTGGTGGCGTCCAGGACGATGACGGTCAACGAGCCGACTGCCGCCCGAGCGGTCCCGGGGCCGGTCGCTGTACGGGTGGATGACGCAGGAGCCGCGCGGGCGGCCGGAGCATCCGACGCAGCAGGTGCAGATGCAGCAGGTTCAGACGCAGCAGGTTCAGACGCAGCAGGTTCAGACGCAGCAGAATCCACGGCGGGAGCACCCAGCACGGACACAGAGAGATCCACCGCCGCGAGCGCCTCGGCCGCGGGGACCCCGACAGCAGGTACCCCGACAGCGGGTGCGCGAGTGGCAGTCGTGCCGGAGCCGGAGGTCGTGGTGCCGTCCAGTTCGCGGCGCAGACGCCCGATCGCGGCCGTCACCGCGGGTAGGTCGGCGGGATTGCCCCCACGTCGGCGGAGGTCCCACACCACCGGGATCGCCTGCTCGACGGCGACCTGGGCGTCGAACACCGCACGGGAGAGGTCCGCGTCGTCGATGCCGAGGATGTCGTGGGTGGCGAACCGCCGCCGCCAGCCGGAGATGGCGAGCGCGACCGCCGACAGCCGGCTCATCAGGTTCTGTACCTGGTGCTCGCCGTGTGGGTCGGTCGGGGCGGTGAGGGCGGTGTCGACCGCGGTCGCGACCGCGGCCCGGAACTCGTCGAGGAGCAGCACGATCTGCCGGCGGGGTCGTTGGCGCAGCAAGACCAGGCGCACGACGAGACCCGAGCCCAGCGAGATCGCGATGACCAGCAGCACCAGCGGTAGCTCATGCAGCGGCACCTTGAGCAGCAGCGGGAAGAAGTAGCCGTAGAACGCGACCATGCCGGCGCCGGCGCCGCGGATACCGAATCGGCGCAGCCAGGTCGCGACGCCGGCCACCACGATGAACGCGGCGATCTGGGCGGGCCGATGCCCCGACAGTGTGACGGCGAGTGTCGCGCCCACCATCGCCGGGAAGGGCAGGATGGCCGCGGTGACGACACGTGCCCGGGGGGTGGCGTCCTTGGCCTGGGCGGTGCCCATCATGGTCAGGATTCCGGCCATGACGAGCAGGTCGAGCGGTTGGTGCAGGGCGGTCAGGGTGATGGCGGCGACCACCACCGCGATCAGGACGGCCGACGCCACGGCGGTCGCGTTGACCAGACGGGCGTGGCCCGGGTCGGCGGCGACCACGGTGCGCCAGAAGGCGAGGCCGAGTCGCGGGGTGACGGTGGGTGCGGGATCCGGCGAAGCGGACACCGGGATCATGCCGGGTGCGCTGGGCATTGTGGTCGGCGGCTACTTGACCGGGAGTTTGCGGGCGAAATCGGAACCGAGGGTGACCCAGCGGGTCAACTGCCGGTCGGTGCGGACGCCCTCGTCGGACACCCGGATCCAGCCGCGCAGTTCGCGGCCGGACATCTCCATCGGCGAGGTGTGCGGGAACTCGAGCAGCGATTCGGTCTGTTCCGGCGGCACGCGCACCATCAGCCCGCCCCGGGAACTCGCGGTGACGGCCATGTTGCCGTTGATCAGGAACGCGAGTCCGCCGAACATGGGCTTCTCGTCCACGTTGGACTCGGTCGCCAGCAGCGCACGGATGCGAAAGGCGAGTTCCTCTTCGTAGGCCACTCATCGAGAGTAGGCGTGCCCGCGGTCGGGAGTGGTGGTGGACTCGACCTTACTTCTGAGTAAGATAACCGGCATGGCGATCAACCTGGAGCTCCCGAAGAAGTTCGATTCGGCGGTCGAGCAAGCCCACCTCGCAGCCGAGCACATCTTCCGCCCCATCTCGCGCACCTATGACCGTGCCGAGCACGAGTACCCCAAGGAGCTCGACGACCTGGGCAAACTCGCTCGCGCCGCGCGCGACAAGGCCCGAGCCGCCGACAAGGGCGGGTCGTCGTCCACCGACTCCGACGTGGTCAACGGGCCCAACATGCGCGCGGTGCTCAACGGCGTCGAGATGGGCTGGGGCGACGTCGCGCTGATGCTGTCCATCCCCAACCAGGGCCTGGGCAATGCGGCGATCGCCGCGGTGGCCACCCCGGAACAGCTCGAACGGTTCGGTGAGGTCTGGGCGTCGATGGCGATCACCGAACCCAGCTTCGGATCGGACTCCGCGGCGGTGTCGACGACGGCCACCCGCGACGGTGACGACTATGTGATCAACGGTGAGAAGATCTTCGTCACCGCGGGTTCACGCGCCGACCACGTCGTCGTCTGGGCGACGGTGGACAAGACCGCCGGCCGGGCCGCGATCAAGAGTTTCGTCGTCCCGATGACCACCGACGGTGTGACCGTGGTGCGGCTCGAGCACAAGCTGGGGATCCGCGCCTCCGACACTGCCGTGATCCGGTTCGAGAACGCCCGCGTGCCCGCCGACAACCTGCTCGGCTCCCCCGAGGTGGACACCAAGAAGGCCTTCGCCGGGGTGATGCAGACCTTCGACAACACCCGTCCGGTGGTCGCCGCGATGGCCGTCGGCGTGGGCCGGGCCGCCCTCGAGGAGTTGCGGCAGATCATCGAGGCCGCCGGACACGAGATCGACTACGACGCCCCGGCTGCCGGGCAGCACGCGGCGGTCGCCGAGTTCATCCGGCTCGAATCCGAGTGGGAGGCGTCGTGGTTGCACACCTTGCGGGCGGCCTGGATGGCCGACAACGCCGAACCCAACTCGCTGCAGGCGTCGATGTCGAAGGCCAAGGCCGGTCGCATGGTCACCGAGGTCACCAACAAGGCCGTGGAAATCGGTGCGACGGCGGCATTCTCGGAGACCATGCTGCTGGAGAAGTGGGCGCGTGACGCCAAGATCCTCGACATCTTCGAGGGCACTCAGCAGATCCAGCAGCTGATCATCGCGCGCCGGGTCCTCGGCAAGTCCAGTACCGATCTGAAGTAGCGCCGACCCGGATCATTACCGATCCGGGAGGGCACAGGCGCTGGGGAACGTCGGGTTCCTCAGCGCAGCAGGCGTTCTCGAAGCCGGTCTTCGCGGCTGATCCGGTCGGTGTCGCGGTTGCGGCGTTCGGCCATGATCGCGGCGAGGACATCCTCGAACGGTGCACCCGGCGGTGGTGCGGGTGCCACGAACGGTGCGACGGTGTAGGTCAGCCGTTCGGCCATCGCCACGCGTGCCTGCGGCGTGTACTGCTCACGATGGATCAGGAACTTGCGGATGGTTCCCGCGACGGGGTCCGGGATCGACCCGATGTCGGTGACGCGCGCCCATTCCCGTAGTGCCGCAGGCATGGCGGGCGGTTCGACGATCCGGATCGAATGCCGGTCGCGCACCACGTAGGTGCCTGCGATCATGTCGCCGATGCGCTTGTTCTTGCGGTTGACGGCTGCGCTGATCAGGGCCGGAACCCCGAAGAACGTGTAGATCTCGACGATGCCGATCAGTGCGCGGGTGAGGGCGTGGCGGAAGCCGATCGGTCCGGCGTCGTCGCGGACGGTGCGCATCCCGGTGGCCAGGTGGCCGAGTGTCTTTCCGCGCGTGAGGGTTTCCACCGTGGTGGGCAGTGCGCACCACGCGAGCGCGGTGGACATGGTCAGGCAGGCGGCGAACAGGGCGTCGTCGACGCCGGCCGCGAGTTTGAACGACAGATAGGTCAGCAGGACCAGCACCAGCATGCCGACGATGACGTCGATCAGTCCGGACAGGATGCGCAGACCCACCGACGCCGCCGGGAGTTCCAGTGCGACGGCCTCGCCGGAGACAAGATCGTCTCGGCCGACGCCGACCGTCGCGCTGCCACCCCGGCCCCACATTCCCGGTGGTGGGACGGGCCGGGCGCCGGGGGGAAACGGGCCCGGTGGGATCGCGGCCGCCGGATATGGCGCAGGGGGGTAAGGCGCAGGGGGGTAAGGCGCAGAAGGATAAGCAGGGTAAGGCGCAGAAGGATGCGGCGCAGCTGGATGGGGCGCCGGCGGTTGCATGGCCACACTGTATCGGTGCCGGGCACACATGTGCGTCGGTTGATCGACTGGAGTGCATCGGCGGATGCGGGTGCACACACTAGGCTGGCGGGGTGGATCTCGATGCCTACGTGAACGCGAAGCGTCCGTCGTGGGATCGGCTCGAGACGTTGACGCGGCAACGCCGGTTGACCGCAGCCGAATCCGACGAACTGATCGACACCTATCAGCGCGTTGCGACGCAGCTGTCGGTGATCCGGTCGAGTGCGCCGGATCCGGAACTCGTCGGTTATCTCTCGGCGCTTCTGGCCAAGGCCCGCAACCGGGCGGCGGGTACTCGGGTGGGTACGTGGTCGGCCCTCGGCCGGTACTTCGGCCGGACCTTTCCTGCGGCCTTGTACGCGATGAGGTGGTGGTGGCTGACGACGCTGGTGGTCTCGATGGTGGTCACGGTGGCACTCGGCTGGTACTTCCTGGAGCATCCGCGGGTGGAGAGTGCGTTCGGCTCGGCGGCCGAGATCGAGCAGCTCGTCAATCACGACTTCGCCGACTATTACAGCGAGCATGCGGCGTCGGCGTTCGCATTCCGGGTCTGGTCCAACAACTTCTGGCTGGCCGCGATGTGTATCGCCTTCGGTGTCTTCGGGTTCCCGGTGATCATCGTGTTGTGGCAGAACTGTATGAATCTCGCGATCACCGGGTCGATCATGATCCGGCACGGTCGTGCGGATGTGTTCTTCGGTCTGATCACGCCGCACGGTCTCCTCGAGATGACGTGTCTGTTCGTCGCCGCGGGTGTGGGTCTGCGGGTGTTCTGGTCGTGGGTGGCCCCGGGGGACAAACCGCGACTGCAGTCATTGGCCGAGCAGGGTCGCGCGGCGATCGGTATCGCGCTCGGACTGGTGGTGCTGCTCGGTATCACGGGCATCATCGAGGCATTCGTCACCCCTTCTTCGCTGCCCACCTGGGCGCGGATCGCGGTGGGCGTGGCGGTGTGGGTGGGTTTCTTCGTCTATGTCTTCGTCATCGGCCGGTGGGCTCACCACGAGGGGGAACGGGGCGACATCGACGAGGCCGACCGCGATTTCTATGCACCGTCCACGGTGTGAACTGCGGTGTGACCAGGCCGTCGTCGCGGTAGCGGGCTCCCCCGGCGCCGAAACTCCCTCACGCGAGAATCTCGCGACACCGAGATTTCCCTGAACGTCGAAATCAGCCGAGGTCGAAATCCCCCGACGTCGAAATCTCCGATTCCGACGTCTGCTCTGTGGTATATCGACGTGGATACGGCTGTCCCTGAATGTGCTGTCGGTCAATGAATGTAACGATTCCTCCGAATGAATGACATTCACTGCCTCCATTGTTCCTTCCAACGGACGAGTTTTCCCGAGGCGAGTTGCGATTGTTTGCCCTGGTGTATTTGATTCGAAATCGAGAGCGATTTCGACGAAGGGATCACCGATGATGCTGTCGCCGGCAAACCGAAAAGAACGACGCGCACGCGAACGCGCCGAGGACCGAAGGTCACGACGAATGCAGAAGGCCGTCGTCGCCCTGGGCGCCGGCATCGCGATCGCGGCGGGAACCGCAGGTCAGGCCTACGCGGAGTCGATCCAGTCGCAACAGATCTCACAGGACGCCTACGCGACCACCGAGAATCTGATCGTCATCGCCGACGACCTCGGCCGTGCCCAGATCGCCTTGCTCGCGCCGGTCGGTTCGATCCTGCCCGAGGGCTGGGTGCCGGTGGTGACCAGCGCATCGTCCACCACGACCGAACAGCTCAACGTCATCCAGGCCCTCACCGAGGGCGGCAGGCTGCTGCTCGCAGTGCCCGACACGAGCCATGTCCCCGGTGCGTCGACGGCGTTGTCGGGGATCAGTCCGCAGGTCGCGCAGGCTGTGTCGGCATTGCCGCTGGCCGGAACCCTCGGCAGCGGTGCCGGGGTGCTCGCCCAGATCACCTCGGCCTGGGCGCAGCTGAACCTCATCAACCCGAACACCGTCATCCAGAACATCCTGGCCGACGGTGCCGGCACGCTGGGCGGCGACCAGGTGGTACAGCACGCCGGTGAGCTCACCGGCATCCCGTCGTTCGACGAGGCCCTGGGCTTCTGGTCCGGCACACACACCACATCCAACTGGACGGGTACCACCGCCTGGCTGGGTGCCACTGGCACCACCTGGGTCGACCAGGAGCGCGTCACCCTGAACGGGATGACCTCCGACCAGCTGAAGGCGTTGTTCGCCCAGAACCTCAACCAGCCGGATGCGCTGGTGGTGGCGAACGGTTCGACCCATCTGGTCCAGGTGGGGTCGCAGACCGTCGTCATCGTCCCGGCACAGCCCTCCCGCCAGGAATGCGTCACGGTCTTCGGGATCAAGAAGTGCGTGACGATTCCCGCCATTCCCGAAGTCACCCAGGAACTCCCCATCTACGACACCGAATGGGAGGGCGAGACCGACGAGAACGGGAACCAGGTCCACACCACGACCTACGACCCGAATGCCGCGATCCCCGGCGCGTTGTCGGCGCTCGACGGCATCGACGTCGGCGGCTTCTCGGTCATCCAGCGCGAGGCCGGCGGCACCTACACCGGGCCGCTCGGCGGCACGGCCGGATGGCTGGCCGCCGCCACCCAGGTCGTGGTGCCGGGCACCGGCGGTGCCGACGACTACGTCGCCACCGTCCCGCTGTACGCCGCGGGTATCAGCTTGCCGGACAACCTCTTCACCACCGGGATGCAGCGGACGCCGGGCCTGGTGACCAGCAGCGGCCAGACGGTGGATTCGGTGCTCGGATCCCGGTCGTTCACCATGTCGATCCCCGGATTGGGTCTGGGCTTCGAGCGCACCAGCCTGCTGGAGTCGAGTCACCTCGGACCCGACGGTGCCGCCTACAACTCGGGCTGGACCGTCGCTGCCGTCACGATCGGCGACACGACCATCCCGCTGGTGTACTCACTGGGTTCGATCAACCTCGGTCCCCACGGGATCGGTGTGAGCGGTCCGTCGTTCATGGGTGTCGGTCTGCCGGGATTCCAATTGGGTTCGGCCCCCACGGGTTCCGGGTCGACGGCGATCCCGGATGCCTTGTCGGGGATTCTCGGCGACGTCTCGACGTCGGTCATCACGCTCACCCCCGCGCTGCTGTTGCAGCTCGCACAGATCGAGGATCCGACCAACGGGGTGCTCAGCGACCCGATCGGCACTCTCGTCAAAGTGCTCGACCCGCTGTTCACCACCTACGTCACCCCGACCGCCACCCAGATCTCGCAGGCGATCGCCGACGCGGCCACCACCACGCTGAACCAGGTCTCCCACCAGGTCGCCCAGACATCGGCGCAGGTCGCCGACACCACCGGCGGGCTCGCCACCGGCGCGGAGCAGGGAGCCGCGCAGCTCGCGGCCGCCACCGCCGGTGCCGACGACACCACCACGTCCACCGGGCGTCACGCACTCCCCGAAGGTCACGCGCCACAGTTCACCAGCAGCGGCACCGACACCCCGCGGCATGCGGTGCCGGAGGACGAGTCGTCGACCGAGGCCGAATCGGATACCGCGCCGACCGACGACGTGACCCCGTCCGCCGATGACGCCCCGAGCGCCGACGACACACCGGCGGGCGCATCCACCGGATCCGACGATGCGTCGTCCACCGGCGGTGGCGATGACGCCGACGGCGGCGCGGACGCCGCAGCGGCCGAGAGCTGACCGAGTTCGACGCCGATGGCCGCCCGATGTGATGTCGGGCGGCCATCGGCGTATGCGTCGTGATCGGCCGTCGCGCCACGCGCTTTCGGCTCCACTGCGGGGATGAACGAACCCGTCACCAGCGAGCGTCCACCGGCTGCGGAGCTGCGCGACAACGACCGGACAGCTGCGCGACAACGAGCTCTGCGACAACGGCCGGACACCGCTACTCGGCGTCGGCGGCCATGACTGCGGCGCCGGCGGACGCGGTGACCGATCGAGGCCGTGTGGCCGATCCCGAAATCCACTTGTCCCACCCGCCATCGGCATCCGACAATCCACCCCATGGACATTCACCCCGTGACCGTGGACGATCTGCCGGCGGTGCTCGACGTGGTCGGCCGGGCCTTTGCCGATCCGGCCCACGGCGGCGAGCCGGTGGAGGTGGGGCTCACCGAGCGGCTGTTCGCCGACGCCGGCTATCTCCCGGCGCTGGCGCTGGCGGCGTGGGTCGACCGGTCGATGGTCGGGATGGTGATCGGCACCCGCGGCCATGTCGGTGACCTGCCCGCCGTCGGCGTCGGTCCGTTGGCGGTCTCCCCCGACCGGCAGGGGCACGGGATCGGGACCGCACTCATGCACGCCGAGCTCGACGCCGCCGGAGCCGCCGGTGAGCGGGTCGTCGCTCTCCTGGGTGAACCGGATTTCTACGGTCGCTTCGGTTTCGGGCCGGCCGCCGCCCTCGGCATCGACTCCCCCGACCCCGCCTGGGGGCGCCACTTCCAGGCGCTGCTGCTCGACCGATCCCCTGCTCCCCGCGGCGTATTCCGTTACGCGGCACCGTTCGACGATCTCTGAGCTATCTCTGAGAGGGTGGCGCGGTCAGAGCAGACCGCGCGACTTGAGCGCCAGGTAGCGGTCGGCCAGCGCAGCGGGCAACGCCTCGGGTTCGGCGTCGACGACGTCCACCCCGATCCGCCCGAGTGCGGTCTCGGTGCGGGCCCGCAGGGTCAAGGTCCGTGCCGCGGCCGCAGCCTGGTAGACCTCCTCGGCGTCATCGCGGCGCCCGGCCATCTCGTCGAGCGCCGGGTCGCGGACCGACGCGACGATCACCTTGTGCCGCTGTGCCAGCACCGACAATGGTGCCAGCAGCGACTCCTCCACGGCGGCCGGTTCGACCGGGGTCAACAGCACCACCAGTGCGCGCTGCCGGCTGATCTTGGTCACCTCGGCGGCCAGCAGCGGCCAATCGGCTTCCAGCAGAGCCGGTTCCAGACCGGTCATCGCGTTGACGAACTGTCCGAGGATGCTGGTGCGGCCCACGCCCACCACTCGCCGATGGATGATCCGGTCACCGGCGAGCAGATCCACCCGGTCGCCGGCATGTGCGGCGAGTGCGGCCAGCAGCAGCGCGGCGTCCATCGCGGCATCGAGCCGTGGTGCATCGCCGACCCGGCCTGCGGAGGTACGTGAGGTGTCCAGCACGAGGATGATGTGACGGTCCTTCTCCGGCTGCCAGGTCCGCACCACCACCGAGCTGCGCCGAGCGGTGGCCCGCCAGTCGATACTGCGGACGTCATCGCCCTCGACATAGTCACGCAGCGAGTCGAATTCGGTTCCCTGACCCCGAATCCGCACCGCCGACCGCCCGTCCAGCTGGCGTAGACGTGCCAGCCGCGACGGAAGGTGTTTGCGCGAGTTGAACGGGGCCAGCGCTCGCACCGATCCCGGTAGCAGACGGGTGTGCTGGGTGGCGGCCAGCCCCAGTGGTCCGGGCCGACGGACGGTGGCGCGCAGGGCAAGTCGATCACCGCGGCGGGTGGGCGTGAGCGTGGTGGACACGGTGCGGCGTTCCCCGGGCGGGAGGTCGACGTCGTGGACATTGTGCGACGCACCGGCCGACGGTTGCCAGGAATCCTTGATCCGGCCGCGGAACCGGCGCCGGCCGGTGTTGACCACCACCACGGTGGACTCCCCCGACTCGCCGAGACGCAGTGGCGCCGAGGGCAATCGGAGCAGCGTCACCGCACCGGTGGATCCTGCCGCGACCAGATCGGCCAGCATCAGGATGATCGATCCGAACACCCACAGCAGCGCCACCCAGTAGTGCGGGAACACCAGTACCGGCACGATGCCCACCAGGAGCAGCGCGACGAACCGGCCGGTGACGGTCATCAGCGGGGGACCGGGACCGAATTGATCGCGGCGTCGAGCACCGCCGACACCGACACGCCTTCCAGCTCGGCCTCCGGACGCAGCGTGAGACGGTGTGCCAGAGTCGATTGCGCGAGCGCCTTGACGTCGTCGGGGGTGACGAAGTCGCGCCCCGACAGCCACGCCCAGGCACGGCTGGTCGACAGCAGGGCGGTGGCGCCACGCGGGCTGACCCCGAGCGACAACGACGGCGACACCCGGGTGGCGCGGGCGATGTCGACGATGTAGGCGAGCACCTGCGGGGCCACGGCGACGCGGCGCACCGCCTCGGCACCGGCGAGCACATCGGCACCCGAGGCCACCGGACGCAGTCCGGCACCGGCGAGGTCGCGCGGGTTGAACCCCGCCGCATACCGTGCCAGCACGGTGATCTCGTCGTCGCGCGGCGGCAGCGGCAGGGTGACCTTCAGCAGGAAGCGGTCGAGCTGGGCCTCCGGCAGGGGATAGGTGCCCTCGTACTCGACGGGGTTCTGGGTGGCCGCCACCAGGAACGGCTCCGGCAGCGGACGCGGCACCCCGTCCACCGACACCTGACGTTCTTCCATCGCCTCCAGCAGCGACGCCTGCGTCTTGGGCGGAGTGCGGTTGATCTCGTCGGCGAGAAGGAGATTGGTGAACACCGGGCCCGGCCGGAAGGTGAACTCCGAGGTTGCGTTGTCATAGATCAGCGAGCCGGTCACGTCACCGGGCATCAGATCCGGGGTGAACTGCACCCGCTTGGTCTCCACCTGCAGGGCGGCCGCCACCGACCGCACCAGCAGCGTCTTGGCCACCCCGGGCACACCCTCCAGCAGGATGTGCCCGCGGCACAGCAGCGCGATGAGGATGCCGGCGACGGCCGAGTCCTGTCCGACAACGGATTTGGCGACCTCGGCGCGGACCGCGGTGAGGGCGTCACGCGGGCTCGACGGGGCCGTCGCGGTGGCGTATGCGGTGGTGGGTGTCTCGGGAGTCATGGTGTGCGACGGACTTCCTTCTCGAGGGTGGTCAGTTCGGTGGTGAAGGTCAGCAGACCGGCGTCGTCGGCGGGTAGGGGACCGGCGAGCAGCGCCGACACCTGTCCCAGGTCGCGTCCGGTGATGGTGGTGACGGCATCGCAGATGGTCGTCACCGCGGGATCGTCCACCGGCACAGCGCCGATCGCGTCGATCGCCCGGCCGGGATCGTAGGGGAGACCCAGATAGCCGGACAACCGGTCCAGGGTGTGGACGCGGAGGATCGCGGCCGTGCGGGAGGCGTCGGCGGCCCGCCGGTACAACCGGCCGCGTGAGCGCGTGGTCTCGATCGCGCGGACCACCGCGGGGAGCGGCTCGGTGGCGACCGGACCGAAACGTCTTCCGCGCCAGAGGGCCAGTGCCACCACCACGAAGAACGCGAGCAGGAACGCCGGTCCGATGAATCGGGGCAGGATCGACTGTTCCTCGGAGGCCGAGGCGACGTCGTCGGCCTGCGGGATGTACCAGAGGATGCGGTCGGTGTTCGCCAGCAGCCGCACCGAGACACCGGCGTTGTCGAAGCTTTCGATCTGCTCGTTGGTGGTCATGGAGGCGTTGAGGGCCACCAGGTCTGGGCCGACCAGGCTGTCCGGTGCGATCGCGACCTGAGCGGCATCGCCGACCCGGAAACAGTTGTGTGCGCCGGCCGCGGGCGGACCCGCGTCGAATGCGCGGTAGCCATACGACCGGGCGGTCACCACGTCGCCGGGGTCGATGCCGGCCGCGGTGCAGCCGGCGGCGACCGAATCGCCCGGCGGCACGATGCCCGGGTCGCGATCGCCGTCGATCGGCCAGTCGAGCAGGCTCAGGGTGCCGCTGCTCGGGCTGAGCAGCACGATCCGATCGGCCTCGCGAACGCGATCGGCGAATGCCGCTGCGGTGTCGGGCCGCAGCACCGCGGTGTTGGAGACCACGACGGTGGTGTGCGCGTCGGGTTTCGGCGTGACCCGAAGGTCGGCCAGGCCGCGGACGATCGTCACCTGCACCCCGTGGTCGTCGATGATCGAGGCGAGGACGCTGGTACCGGTGGCGCCATAGTTCTGGGGGTCCAGCAGATACTGGTTTCCCTTGTCGCGGGCCGCGGTTCCGCCGACCAGCACGACCACCGCGATGACCGCCACCAGCAGCAGCACGATCACCGGGATGCCGACCCACAGGCCGATGCGCCGGCGCGTCCGGGGTGCGGCCGGGACCGGGGGAGGGGAGGACTCCTGTGCAGGAGCGGGTGCGGTCATCGCGGTACCGCGAATCCGACGTCGAGCCCGGCATCGGTCCCCGTGCCGGCCGGCCGGGTGGACTTCAGTGCGGTGTCGAGATCGAGGACGGACCGGGCCTGCGCCTCGGTCGCATGTCGGCCACCGTAGGCCACCGAGTCGAACAGGCTTGCAGCGGTGAGGAGTTCGTGCACGTGGCCGGGGAACGGCCCCCGAAGCCGGACGGCCACCTCGTGGGCGGTGAGTGACGGTGCGTCGGTCAGCAGGGAGCGTTCGGCGCTGCGGCGGGTGAGGGCGCGCATCGCGTCGCGGACGCATCCGTCGAAGTCACCGGCGGCGAGGAGCTGTTCGGCGCGGGCCCGGAACGCCTTGGCCGACAACGACTCCGTGCCGAGTACGGGCTCGATGTCCACTGCGGAGGGGGCCTTGCGCCGGCGCCGCACGAACCGCAACGAGTAGCCGATCAGTGCGAGCGCCAGCACCCCGATCACCACCGCGAAGACGATCGACCAGGTGTTGTCGCCGAAGATCGCCTCGAAGGCACGCTCACCGAACCAGCGCGACAGGCTGTCGGAGAGCCGGTCCAGCCAGCTCGGTTGGTCCGGTTGATAGTTCGACGACGACAGTTCGTCGCGCACCCATTGCCGCGCCTCGTCGTTGCTCGGTGAGAGTCCCTCGGCCAGAACCGAGTACGCGAAGCTCATCGTCCACCCCCGGCGGCCCACTCGGCGAGTTGTACCTGGAATCCCTCACGCCGGATACGCGCATCGACACCCATCACCGCGAAGGCGCAGGCGAGCAGGGGAGCGAGTGTCACCGAGGCGATGACCGCCCAGACGCCGGTGAGGGCGGACTCGGCCAGCGGCGGTATCGCCCACACCTCGCCGACCGCGAAGATCCCGACCCGCAGCACCCACGAGATGACGCCGCAGATCAGCGTGAGCAACACGAGCACGGCGAGATATCGCCAGAAACCGGGGCCGGACAAGGTCAGGGCCCGGCGCAGCGCATCACCCGGGCGCAGCCCCTCGGTCGTGGCGACGGCGGGAGCCTGACCGAGGCGGACGAGCCCGGCGACCACGCCGATCATCGTGGCCGCCGACACCGCGATGATCGCGACGAGACCACCGGGGGTGTCCGGGAGCCGGTCGACCACGGCGGCCCCCACCACCACCGGGATCAGGCCCAACACCATCGCCGGCGCCGTCGACCCGACGATCGCGGCGAACCGGTGGCGCACCGTGCCGACGAGGTACGACAGTGATGTCGGCAGCCCGGCGGCGCCGGCGATGACCGTGGGTGCCACCGGCCCGATGAGCGCCAGTGCGATGAGGTCGTAGTTGCCGAGGGCGTCGACGAGGGCGGCCGACCAGGACTCGACGGTGATCTCGCCGTCGGTGACGGCCACCGCGAGGGCGACCGCCGGCATGGTCACCGCCACGACGAGCGCGGTGACCGCGGCGCTGATCCCGAAGTGCTGTCGGGGACTGCGGGTGAGGGTCGCGAACGTGGCGGCGATGATGTCGCCCACGCCGAGCGGACGCAGCGGCACGATGCCCGGCCGATGCGCCGGGGCCGGCTGCTGCCACACCGGGGGAGGCGGCGGCGCACCGATCCCGGAACCCCATCGGGGGCCGGACCCGGGCGTACCGACACCGGGCGTACCGACACCGGGAGCACCGACACCGGGAGCACCGACACCGGGAGCACCGACACCGGGAGCACCGACACCGGGAGCACCGACACCGGGAGCACCGGGATCGGCTGCATTCGGGACCGGCGACCACTCGGGCGGGGTGAATCCCTCCCCGGGCGAGTAGGTCATGGGTGTCCCTCCGATGGTCTGCCCGCCGGATGCCCCCTGCATCCGAGTCGGCGTCCCCCATCCAATCACCGATCGTCGGTGGTGGGGTGAACCCCGTGGAGTCGGATCAATCACCTGGATGACGGCGGATCGCCTGCTACCGTGAAACTAGAACACGTTCTTGTTTCCTGGAGGGGGAGCCCCATGACCGTCGAGTCGGACACCGCGAGCCTGTCGGAGAAGATCAACGCCACCGTCGAGGCCTACGTCGAGTACCTGACCTCGGGTACGGCCGAGCAGATCGCCGACCTGTACGCGCCCGGCGCGACGGTGGAGGACCCGATCGGCGCCGACATCCGCGACACCCGCGAACAGCTCGTCGAGTTCTACTCGGTGATCACGGGTATGGACGAGCGCACCGCCACCCTGAAGTGGAAGCGGGTCGCCGGCGACACCGCGGTCTTCGAGTTCACCCTCGTCACCGGGACCGCCGGTCTGCGCTTCGAGATCACCCCGGTCGACATCATGGTCTTCGACGCCGACGGCAAGATCGCGACGATGCGCGCGGTGTGGGAGGCCTCGGACCTCAAGCAGCTCTGACCCGAAGCACTCACGCCGCCGTGGATCGTGCCGTTCAGAACACAAGGCGGCGTGAGGGTTTCAGCTCAACTCTCGACCTCTACCAGAGGTTGGTTGTTTCACGTAGAACAACGCGGGTGTCATTTGCCGACCGTCAGCGACGACCGGTCGGGCGCAACACGATCTCGGTCGGATGGGCGTCGGCCGGGGTACGGACCGCCTGTGCGACCGCCGCCGCCACCGTCGTCGGCGCGAGGAACCGGGTCGGGTCGTAGTCCTTGCCCTCGATGGCGATCAGCTCACGCTGCATGTCGGTGTCGATCCGGCCCGGGAACACCGACGTCACACGGAGGTCCGGTTCCTCGAGGCGCAGCGCGTCGGCGAGTGCCCGGAGGCCGAACTTGCTCGCGGCGTATGCCGCCCAGCCCGGATTTGCGCGCTTTCCGGCACCCGAGTTGATGAACACGACATGTCCGCCGGCCGCGCGGAGTGCCGGCAACAGCACCCGCGTCAGTTCGGCCACGGCGATCAGATTGACCTCGAGCAGCCGGCGCCACTCGTCGGCCGGGGTCTCGCCGACCGGGCGCAGGCTGCTCCCGATCCCGGCGTTGTGCACCAGCACGTCGAGCCGGTCGATCCCTTCGGCCGCCGCGACGACGGCGTCGTGATCGGTCAGTTCGGCGGTGAACGTCGACGCCCCGAGTTCGGCGGCGATGCCGTCGAGTGCGTCGGAGCCGCGCCCGCCGAGGATCAGGTCGTGGGTGGGGGAGAGCTGTCGGGCGATGGCCGCGCCGAGCCCGCGGGCGGCGCCGGTGATCAATGCGGTGGACACGATGGCGAGCCTACTTCTCGCCGCCCGGCTGCCCGCGGCCCCGCCGGAGGCATGCGCTCAGACGGCAGGCAGGGCCCGGCCGGGGCAGAATCTACGCGTGGCGCGCAACGGATTCACCCAGACGCAGCTCGCGGCCCGGGCCGCGTACCTGCTGCGGGGCAACGACCTCGGCACGATGACCAGTGCCGCACCCCGGCTGTACCCGCACATGTGGAGCTGGGATGCGGCGTTCGTGACGGTGGGTCTGGCCCCGCTCAGCGTCGAGCGCGCGGTGATCGAGATGGACACCCTGCTCTCGGCGCAGTGGAGCAACGGGATGATCCCGCACATCGTGTTCGCCAACGGCCGCGACGGCTACTTCCCGGGGCCGCGCCGGTGGGAGTGTGCGCGTCTGGCCGCCTGCGCCCCCGACTTCCCCGACACCTCCGGCATCACGCAGCCGCCGGTGCACGCGATCGCCGTGCAGCGCATCCTCGACCACTCCCGCCGCCACGGGCGCACCACCCGGGCGGCCGCCGACGAGTTCCTGGACCGCCGCTGGGGTGCCCTGGTGCGCTGGCATCGCTGGCTGGCCCACGCCCGCGATCCGCAGGGCCGGGGCCGCATCACCATCTATCACGGCTGGGAGTCGGGGATGGACAACTCGCCGCGCTGGGATGCGGCGTATGCCAACGTCGTCCCGGGTGACGATCTGCCGCCGTATCAGCGGGCCGACCTCGCCCACGTCACCGACCTGTCGATGCGGCCGTCCGACCACGAGTACGACCGCTACATCTGGCTGGTCGAGGAGATGAAGCGCGCCGCCTACGACGACGCCGCGCTGACCACGGCGATGAGCTTCGCCGTCGAGGACGTCTTCGTCAGCGCGATCTTCGCACTCGCCTGTGACGTGCTCGCCACGATCGGGGAGGACTACTCCAAGCCCCGCGCCGACGTCCGCGATCTGCGGGCGTGGGCCGACCGGTTCCGCACCGGGGTGGTGTCGTCGACCAACGAGCGCAGCGGTGCGGCGCGCGACTTCGACCTGCGGGCCAACCGGTGGATCACCACCGAGACCATCGCGATCTTTGCGCCGCTGCTGTGCGGCGGGCTGTCCCGCGACCAGGAGCGGGCGCTGCTGCGGCTGTTCGACGGCCCACGCTTCTGCGGTCATCCGGACCTGCGGTACGCGGTGCCGCCGTCGACGTCGCCGATCTCCCCGGACTTCCGGCCGCGCGAGTACTGGCGTGGCCCGGTGTGGCCGGTGATGACGTGGCTGTTCAGCTGGGCCTTCGCGCGGCGCGGGTGGCCGGAGCGGTCGGCGCGGTTGCGTGAGGAGGGGCTGCGGCAGGCCACCGACGGCAGCTTCGCCGAGTACTACGAACCGTTCACCGGTGAGCCGCTGGGCAGCATGCAGCAGAGCTGGACCGCGGCGTCGGTTCTGGACTGGCTGGACTGAGGCCCGCCCGCACGACCATCGGCGCCCATCCGGCCGACCGCATGAGAAGGCCCCGCGGATCAGCCGGTTGTGGCGATCGACGCGGGGCCTGACTCGTTCCCTCGGACAGAGGTCTGGAATTCGGCGGGTCAGTACTCTTCGGCACCCACCAGTGCGTCCTGCGGGTCGACGTGGTGATCGGCGGCCGAGGCCACCCGCACGAAGCTCACCGTGATCAGGGCGACGATGCAGTAGGCGGTCGCGAACCACCACGGTGCGGCCACCGAGCCGAACCACTCGGCGAGGTAGGACACGAGCACCGCGGCGATCGCGGCACCGGCCCAGCGGGGGAAGGAGTAGCCGGCGCTGGACACCGAGCGCGGGGTGGAGCCGTCACCCGACGACATCGCGACGCCGGTGAACAGGGTGTTGAGCACGCCGGAGGGGAGACCGGACAGGATCACGGCGACGCCGATCAGCCACACCTGGTGCTCGGCGGTGCCGATGCCGGCGACGATCATGGCCACCGCGTAGGTGCCGATCGCGATCATCACACCGCCGCGTTGTCCGACGGCGCGGGCGAGCTTCGGGGCGATGAAGACACCGGCGATGGCGGTCAGCAGACCCCACCGAAGAAGATCAGGCCGGCGTAGATCGGCCGCAGTCCCATCGCGATGGGCGCCCACGCGATCACGGTGAACAGTGCGCCGGTGTAGAACGCCGAACCGATCGAGGTGATCAGCAGGGTGCGGTTGCGCAGTGCGAGGATCGGGTCGACGAGCCGGACCTTCGTCCGGGACGGGGCCGGGCCGTCCTTCGGCAGCATCGCCGCACACAGGATCGCACCGATCAGCATCAGGATCGCGGTGCCGCCGAACGGGGCACGCCAGGTCCACTCGCCGAGCAGGGCGCCGATCAGCGGACCGACGGCCAGGCCCACGCCGAGCGCGGCCTCGTACAGCATGATCGCGCCGTGGTGGCTGCCCTCGGCCTCGCTGACGATGAAGGCCAGGGCGGTGGCCAGGAACAGGGCATTGCCCAGACCCCACAGCACGCGGTAGATGATCAGCTGGTCGATATCGCTGGCGAACACCGACAGTGCCGCGGCCAGGATGATCAGGGTCAGGCCGGTGACGAGTGTGCGCTTGGGGCCGAAGCGCGACGCCGACCATCCGGTGATCAGCATGGCCACACACTGCACGCCGACGTACACGCCGAACAGCAGGGTCAGCTTGTTGGGCGGGGCGTCGAGCGCCTCGGCGATGCTGTGCAGGATCGGGTCCACCAGACCGATGCCCATGAACGCGACCACCGCGGCGAAGGCGGTGATCCACACGGTGCGGGGCTGGTGGGCGAAGGTCTGGAGGAACGACTGTCCCTCATGGGCGTCGGTGGACGACGACGCCCTGGAATCAACGGTGGTCATACGGCTTCCTCGGAACGGACACTGCGGTGGACGGTTTCTGCGGGGTATCCACTCGACGACGAGTGGGCCCGGTCAGACGGGGGGCTGCCCCTCGAGCGCCGTGTGCAGCGCCTGGAGGGCCGGGGCGGCGGCGGCCAGTGAGGCGCGGTCGTCGTCGGAGAGCTGTTCGACGGCGCGTGCGAGCACGTCGTCACGTCGGTCCCGGACCCGATGCACGGTGTCTTCGCCGTGCTCGGTCAGCGACACCAGCACGGCGCGCCGATCCGAGGGATCGGGGGAGCGCTGGGCCAGGCCGGTGCGGATGAGTCCGTCGATCACGCTGGTCGCGGTGGGCATCCGGATGGATTCGCGGGCGGCGAACTCGCCCATCCGCATGGCGCCGTGGTCGAGCAGGGTCACCAGGGCCGAGGCTTGCGCGGCCGAGTACTCGGGGGCCGGGGTATGCCGACGCAAGGACAGGTACATGCGGGTGATCGCGGGCCGTATCTGCCTCGCGATCGTTGCGCTGTCCGATCCTGCGGTGGTCATGTTTAGATACACTAATACTTCGAGAATCTAAATAAAAGCGTTGTGGCGCGTTTCACCGGGGGCGGGGCTGGGTAGGTTGGACGGGTGAGCCCGTCGAAGAAGCGACCACTGTCCCCTCGATCGCGCGCGATCCTCCGTGTCGGTGTGCCGATCCAGTTCGCGCTGCAGGGCCTCACGCTCTGGGATCTCGCCCACCGTCCGGCCGATCAGGTGCGCGGCCCCAAGAAGGCATGGGTGGCCGCGAGCTTCGTCAACTTCATCGGGCCGATCGCCTACCTGCGGTGGGGTCGGCGCAACACCCCGCCCCCGGTGGCTGCGGCGCCGCCATCGATCTCGTCACTCTGAGTCGTAGCAGGACGCCGCGGGCGTTCTGTTCGAACACGAGGTGCCGCACGCAGACACGGCTGGTTGGGCCGATGAAAACCTCCGTCGGCCGAGTTCGTGACGTCACCACGGGTGGGGACGTCCCGCGCTGATGTGGAGCGTTGCACGGTGGTTGAGCCGATGAAAACCTCCGCCGGCCGGGTTCGTCACGCCACCACGGGTGGGGACGTTCCGTGCGAATGTGGAGCGCT
>NZ_BCNF01000044.1 GCF_001485495.1 Gordonia desulfuricans NBRC 100010
GCCGGCCGAGCTCGTCACGCAACCGGCGTCACCCGACCCGCGTCGTGGCCGGGGTTGTGGGATCAGAACCGTCCGCCGGTGCCGATCCGTCCGGAGCTCGACGACCCACCGAACGAACCGGGGCTGCGGCCACCGCTGGTGTAGCCGCCGCCGCGATGCCCGCCGTATCCGCCGCCGCGGGTCGCGCCGCGTAGGAAGCTGTCCACCAGCACGCCGGTCAGTACGGCGCCGGCGGCCGATCCGTGCTGGCGCGGCGGTTGCTGGGTGCGCTGCCAACTGACCACGTCACCCTGGGCCGCCATCAGCGCCTGATCGGCCAGCGAGCCCGCGCGGCGGGCGGTGTCGGTGGCGGTGACCGGGTCGGACGTCGAGGCGGCGTGCGCGTCCTGCACCAGCCGTTCCGCCTCCGACAACCGGGTGCGGGCCACCGACTGCACCGCGCCGCGGCGGGTGGCGATGAAGTCCCGGGCGGCCGACACCTTGGCGTCGGCCGACGTCAGCGCCGCGGTGAGCACCTCGGCACGACGCGTGCGTTCGGCGGCGGCACCGCGCGCCGCGTCGAGCGCGTCGTCGAGTTCGGCGTCGGCGTCGACCAGCGCGGTGAACACCCCCAGCGGGTCGGTGGCGAAGCCGGACTTCGCCGCGGCCAGGGCGGCGGACGCGGTCTGTACCGCGGTCGCCAGCGCGGGCCCGCCGTCGGTGGTCAGCTGCGCCGCCTCGGCGAGCTCGCCTTCCACCTCGGTGATCAGCGCCGGCATCTGGGTGTGGGCCGCGGCGATGTTGCCCTCCGCGTTGTCGATCGCGTCGAGCAGTTTGGTGGCCTGGTCTATGGCGCCCTCGGCGGCCCGGATGTCGGCGACCGCCGGCCCCTGTTCACCGGCCGGGCGGGCGATCGCGGTCCGGCCCTGGTCGGCGCTGCGCTCGGCGAAGTCGATCTCCTCGCGGGCCAGGTCCACGTTGTGCAGGATCGGGGTGCAGGTCTGCTCGCCGTGGCGGGCGACGAGGTCGGCCAGCTGCGTCGTCGACGCCTCGATCCGGGTCCGCAGATCCACCAGCGAGCGCGTGATCTGGTCGAAGCGGGCCGCCGCGTTGATCAGCAGGTTGCGCATCTCGTCGAAGCCGGTGACCTGTTCGTCGAGTCGTTTGTCGGCGTCGGTGCAGGTGGTGATGATCTGCAGCAGCATGGTGCGCCGCTCGTCCGGGGTCTCCGGGATGTCGTCGTCGAGGCGCTGCCGCAGCATGAACGATGCCGCGAGTGCCTGCTTGGCATCGTCGAGGGCGTTGCGGAACGGCGCGGTCTGCGCCGGACCGAACTCGCCGACGGCCAGGGCGAGCTCTTCCTCGCTGGTGCGGATCGCGTTGTCGGTGTCGGTGAGGACCTCCCGCGACCACGGGTCGAGCACGTCGAGCGGCTGCGCGACGAGCTGGTCGGCGGTCAGCTCGTGTTCGCGCAATGCCTCCACCCCGGTCTCCACCGCGCGCCGCTTCTTGCGCCGTGAGTACATCCACGCGCCGCCACCGCCGACGACGGCGACACCGCCGACCGTCCCGGCGACGATCCAGCCGGTGTTGGACGGGGTCATCGCCGCGGCGATGCCGTCGGCCGCGGCGATCCCCGCACCGGCCCAGTCGGCCTTCTTCAGCGCCGGTACGACGTCGTCGGTGGCGATCGTGGCGAGGTCGGCGTCGGTGATGTCGGCCGTCGACGCATTGGGCGGTGCGGTCAGCCGGTACTCGCGGTCGTCGGTGGCGATCGCGAGCAGGATGTCCTTGTCGCCGAGCAGGCTCAGTTCGGCGGTCTGGCGTGCCCAGGTGTCGTTGGCCATGCCGTCGAACGACTTCACGTACACCACCCACAGCTGGATGCCGTGATCGCTGTACAGGCGGTCGACCGCGGCGTCGACGTCGGCGCGCTGGGACTCGGTGAGCACGTCCGCCGGGTCCGACACCGGTTCGGGGAGTCGGCCGGGCGGTTGCGCGTCGGCTCGACCGGCCAGCACCGAGCCGAGCAGCACCGACGACAGCAACGCCAGGACCAGCGTGATCATCATGAGGGCTGCGGCGTGTACGAGACGCGTCATCCGAGCGGTTGCCATGCCGAACAATCTAGTCAACGCATCCGCCCGGATGGCCGGTCTCGTCCTCTGTCCGTGGACCGCCACGGCGAATCCGGCCGGCTCAGCCGCGCCAGCGGCAGAGCGCCTCCAGCGGGGTCAGGTCGTAGTCGGGACCGGTCACGCCGACGGTCAGCAGGGACACGCCCTCGGCGCTGATCGCGTCCGCATCGCGCAGCAGCGCATCCACGTCGCCCTTGAACTGCAGGCCGGCCGACCGCTCGATGGTCTCCGGGTCGCGGCCGACCGCCGCACAGTGGTCGGCGAGCACCGCCGTCTTGTGCCGGTAGGTCTCGATGTCGTTGAAGCCGTGCCACGTGTCGGCGTACTGGGCCACATAGCGCAGCGTCTTCTTCTCGCCGCTGCCGCCGATCAGCACCGGGATGTCGCGGGTCGGGGCGGGGTTGAGGCGCTTGAGGCGGGCGTCGATGCGCGGAAGCGCCTGGCCGAGGTCGGCCAGGCGGGTGCCGGCCGTACCGAACTCGTAGCCGTACTCGTCGTAGTCCTTCTGGAACCAGCCGCCGCCGATGCCCAGGATGAGCCGCCCGCCCGAGATGTGGTCGACGGTGCGCGCCATGTCGGCGAGCAGCTCCGGGTTGCGGTAGGAGTTGCAGGTCACCAGCGCACCGATCTCGACGCGCTCGGTCTGCTCGGCCCAGGCACCGAGCATCGTCCAGCACTCGAAGTGGGCGCCGTCCGGATCGCCGTAGAGAGGATAGAAGTGGTCCCAGTTGAACACCACGTCGACACCCGCATCCTCGGCGCGCAGGACCGCGTCGCGGATCAGGGAGTACTCGGGGGCGTGCTGGGGCTGGAGCTGGACACCGATGCGAATGGGAAAGGCCATGCGCTCCAGTCTGCCCGCGCCGAGGGTGTTGCGGGTACAACGAGAACGTGAACACCGGTAACGCCCGTCCGCGCCCGACCGCCCCACCGCTCGCCGAATTGCGCCGTCGCACCAGTGAGAAGTGGCGCACCTACCCCGACGACGTGTTGCCGTTGTTCGTCGCCGAGATGGACTATCCCCTCGCGCCGGTGGTCGCCGAGGCGATGATCGAGCAGATCCGCACCGACGATCTCGGCTACGCCGGCAGTGCCGGTGCCGCCGGGGAGGCGTTCGCCGGTTTCGCCCACCGCCGGTGGGGATGGACGGTGGCGCCCGACGACGTGCACCCGACGACCGATGTGTCGGTGGTGCTGGTCGAGGCGCTGCGGGTGGCCATCGAACCCGGGGATCCGGTGATCATCACCCCGCCGGTGTACCCGCCGTTCTTCGACATCGTGCCCGAGGCCGGGGGCCGCACCGTGGAGGTGCCCCTGGTGGACCTGGGCTCGTCGTGGCGCCTGGATCTGGGTGGTATCCGCGACGCCTTCGTCGCCGGGGCCAGGGCGATCATCCTGTGCCATCCACACAATCCGCTCGGCCTGCCGCATCCCCGCACCGACCTCGAGGCCCTCGCGTCCCTGGCTGCCGCACACGGTGCGGTGGTGATCTCCGACGAGATCCACGCGCCCCTGGTACATCCCGGGGTGGAGTTCGTGCCGTTCCTCGCGGTGAACGACACCGCCCGCGAGGTGGGGATCGCCGCCCATTCGGCGAGCAAGGCCTTCAACCTCGCCGGGGCCAAGTGTGCGTTCACCGTGGTCGGGTCCAATCCGATGCGGGCACTGGTAGACCGCCAGCCCGAGGAGGTGGCCTTCCGCACCAGCATCCTGGGGCGCGCGGGTGCCGCGGCGGCATTCGGTGACGGTGATGAGTGGCTCGACGAGGTGCTGGCCACCATCGGTGAGAGCTTCGATCTGTTGGAAACCCTCGTGGCACAGCGACTTCCGTCGGTGACGATGCGCAGGCCGCACGCCTCGTATCTGGCGTGGCTGGACTTTCGCGCCACCGGCCTGGGTGACGACCCGGCCGACCCGATCCTCGAGCAGGGCCGTGTCGCGCTGCATCGCGGTCCGGCGTTCGGGGAACAGGGCAAGGGATTCGCGCGCCTCAACGTGGCATGCTCACCGGAGGTGCTCACCGAGGCGATCGACCGGATCGCCGCGGTGGTCGACGTCGCTCGCTGACGGGGTGTTCTTGCGCATGTGGCAATGCTCCTCGACGCGGCCCCGGCGGCATGCCAGAGTCGGGGCATGAGCGAACACGAGCACGGACCCGTCACCACGCATTCCGCCGACGAGTGGGATGCCCGTTACCGCGACACCGACCGCCTGTGGACCGCCCACGTCAATCCGGCGCTGCCGGTGGAGGTCTCGGATCTGCGGCCCGGCCGGGCGCTCGAGGTGGGCTCCGGCGAGGGCGCCGACGCCCGATGGCTCGCCGATGCCGGCTGGACCGTCACCGCCGTCGACATCTCACAGGTCGCGATCGATCGGGCACGTGAGATCGACGGCCGCCCGGAGATCTCGTGGACGCGTGCCGATCTCACCGTCGACGAGGTACCCGGTGCCCCGTACGATCTGATCACCGCCCACTACTTCCCGATCCCCACCGAACATGCTGCGGTGGCCCGCAAACTGGTCGACGCCGTCGCGCCAGGAGGCACCCTGCTGGTGGTTGCCCATGCGCCCGAGGGCGTGCGCGCCCACGGCTTCGATCCGGACGACTACGTTCAGCCCACCGACTTCCTCGGCCTGCTCGGCGACGACTGGACGGTGGTCACCGACGAGACCCGAGATCGGGGCCGCCCCGCAGGCGGCGGCCATCACATCGAGGACGTCGTCGTGCGCGTGCAGCGGGCGGGCTGACGTCGACTGGTTGCGTGACGAGTTCGGCCGGCGGAGGTTTCGACTCGACTCGTCGCTTCGCTCCTCGTCGGCTCAACCATCGTATGGCAGTGGCTGGTGGGGTGTGGTGGCGGCTCAATCATCGTGCGCCACTGGCTGGTTGAGTCGGGTTAGGTTAAGAGGTTGCTCAACCATCGTGCACCACTGGATGGTTGAGCCGGGACCGAGTCGCCAGGCGAGGACCCGTGTCGAAACCCGGTGAGATCGACTTGTCCGCAACCACATCCGAGCCGAGGTCAACCCTATCCGGTGATCAGCGGCCAGAGACCGTCGCGTCCGGCAGCGATCGCCGCGGTGGTGATCAGCTGGTCCCAGTGGTGGACCGACCCGAACTCCGACCGCCAGGCCAGCGCGGGTTTGGTGAACTCGTGCAGCCGATGTTCCATCGTGGTCCCGATCGCGCCGTGTACCTGATGGGCGTTGCGGACCACCACCGACGCCGCGTGTCCGGCACACGAACGGGCGACGGCGACACGGAACTCGAGACCGCTTCCCGACCAGTCGGTGTCGACCGCCTCGGCGAGGGCGCCGTGGGTGGCGGCTCGGGCCAGCGCGGCCTCGGCGGCCATGTCGGCGACCAGGTTCTGCACGGACTGGAACTTCGCGAGTGGGCGGCCGAACTGGGTGCGGTCGGTGGTGTGGGTGACCGACAGTTCGACGATGCGGTCGAGGGCGGCACACACCTGCAGTGCCCGGATGAGGGCTCCGCGCAGCATCATCTGGTCGATCACGGTGTCGGCCACCGGTATCCCCGACAACGACGACACCTCTGCGGTGACCGTGTCCCGGGGTTCGCCGGCGAGGTTGGCACCCGAGGACATGCCGAGTGCGGATGCGTCGACGTCGGCGACCACGAACCGATCGCGGTCGCGCCACACCGTCACGATCTTCTCGGCTTGCGAGGCCCACGGAACGGCGCGTACCACCCCGAATTCGTCGAGCACACAGAAGGTTCGGCGGGCGGGACCGGCATCCAGCCCGGCCGACTCGAGCAGCCATCCAGCGAGCAGGTCGTGTTCGGCGAGGGGGATGTGCACCCCGTGCCAGACCGCGGCCCGGATCAGTTCGGCGGCCTCGAACCAGCCGGCGCCACTGCCGCCGGCCTGCTCGTCACCGGTCAGCCGGACCAGACCCAACTCCTCGAGTCGAGTCCACAAACCGGTGTCCCACAAGGCGATTCCGGTGGTGGGCGCATGCGTGCGGCGGTATTCGGCGAACACCGCCGACATCATCGCCACGAGATCGGGGTCGACGGTCGGTCGTGTCGTCATCAGCGCATCCCCAATCCCCGTGCGATCACACCGCGCAGGACCTCGTTGGTGCCGCCGCGCAGCGTGAAACCGGGGCGCTGGATCACCGCGTCGTCGAGCAACGCGTCGTACTCGGCGCGCACCGACGAGTGGTCCCCGGTGAGCAGATCGGCGAAGTCGGCGATGTCGCCCTCGGTGGAGGTGCCGAGGACCTTGACGACGGCGGCCGCGGTGTCGGCGGGCTCGTGACGTTCGAGGGCACCGGCCACCGCCGACGACATCTGGTGCAGACCCGCGATCCGTGCCACGTGTCGTCCGAGGTCGGGATGGTGGGGGACGGTACCGGCCCGCATCTGTTCGGCGGTCTCGGCGAGCAGCTCGAATGTGGACAGGAACCGTTCGGGCCCACTGCGTTCGAAGCTCAGCTCCGAGGTGACCTGCGTCCAGCCGTCGCCGATCGACCCGAACACCATCTCGTCGGCGACGAACACGTCGTCGAGGATCACCTCGTTGAAATGGTGCCCGCCGTTCATCGAGACGATCGGGCGGATGTCGACGCCCGGTGACCGGAGGTCGACGATGAACTGGCTCAGCCCGTCGTGGCGGTGCTGCGGGTCGGGCGGTGCGGTCCGGGCCAGGCAGATGAACGCATGCGCGCGATGCGCGCCGGAGGTCCACACCTTGGTGCCGGTGATCGACCAGCCGTCGTCGACGCGGACCGCCCTGGTGCGCACGCTCGCGAGATCGGAGCCGGCGTCGGGTTCGCTCATCCCGATGCCGAAATAGCACTCGCCGCGGGCGATCGCGGGAAGGAACAGGTGTTTCTGGTGCTCGGTGCCGTACTTGAGCAGCGACGGGACGATCTGCCGGTCGGCGATCCAGTGGGCCGCCACCGGTGCGCCGGCCGCGAGCAGTTCCTCGGTCACCACGAATCGTTCGACGTGGCTGCGGCCGTGGCCGCCGTACTCGACCGGCACCGTCATCCCCAGCCAGCCGCGGGCGGCGAGTGCGCGCGAGAACTTCTCGTCCCAGCCGGTCAGCCAGCTGTCGACATCGCGGCCGATCGTCCCGCCGTCGCGCTGCGCGGCGACGAAGTCACGGACCTCGGCACGCAGTCCGTCGAGGGCATGCGGATCGTCGGCGACCGGTGGCACCAGACGGCTGGTGGACATGATCGGTGTCCTTTCGGTACGGGGCACCGGAGGCCGGCGCGCCCAGAACTGTGCTCGTCCCAACGTATCCGAGCCGACCACCCACCTGGACTGCGTGCGGCCTTTCCTCGTACACATGTTCGAGGTAGGCTGCAGGGGCGGCGGCCCGACCGCCGGTACGCCGAGTCCCGGACCGGCGGCCCCAGCACCGCTTCTGAACAGCGAGGTCATGCCATGCACGTCCACAGTGCAGACCGCGCCGAGGCGTCGATCCTGCATGCCGATCTCGACTCCTTCTACGCCTCGGTGGAGCAACGTGACGATCCACACCTGCGGGGCCGGCCGGTGCTCGTGGGTGGGGGTGTGGTGCTCGCCGCGAGCTATGAGGCCAAGGCCCGTGGCGTGCGATCGCCGATGCCCGGCCACGAGGCGCGGGCGCTGTGCCCGGACGCGATCGTGGTGACCCCACGCTTCGACGACTACATGCAGGCCAGTCGCGAGGTCTTCGAGATCTTCCACGACACCACCCCGCTCGTCGAGGGCATCTCGGTGGACGAGGCCTTCCTCGACGTGGCGGGTCTGCGCCACACCCCGGGCAGTGCCGGCACCCCGGTCGCTATTGCCGCGGAACTGCGCCGTCGTGTCCGGGTCGAGGTGGGCCTGCCGATCACCGTCGGCCTCGCCCGTACCAAGTTCCTGGCGAAGGTGGCCAGCGCGGTCGGCAAACCCGACGGCCTCCTCGAGGTGGCGCCGGGTACCGAACTCGCCTTCCTACACCCACTTCCGGTCCGACGGCTCTGGGGTGTGGGTCCGGTGACCGAGGCGAAACTCGCCGATGCCGGCGTGCGCACCGTCGGCGACATCGCACAACTCGGCCCGAAGTCGTTGTCCCACATCGTCGGACCGGGTTCCGGGCGACATCTGTTCGCACTGTCGATGGCGCAGGATCCGCGTCGGGTCGACACCGGCAGGCGGCGCGGATCCATCGGTTCCCAACGCGCACTGGGGCGTCGGCCACGTTCGGCCGACGAGATCGATGCGACGATCATCGCCATCGTCGAACGCCTCGGCAAACGTCTGCGCGCCGCCGAGCGTGTCACCCGAACCATCGTGTTGCGGTTACGATTCCACGACTTCGCCACCGCCACCAGGTCGCGCACACTGCCCGAGCCCACCGACCGCACCGAGATCATCATGGCCGGCGCACGGGGACTCTTCGACGAGGTGAGACCACTGATCGCCGAACGCGGCTGCAGTCTGATCGGGGTGTCGCTGGCCAACCTCGACGACGCCGACACCGTCCAGCTCACCCTGCCCTTCGCCGAGGACACCGGTGCCGCCCTCGACACCACGATGGATCAGCTGCGCAACCGCTTCGGCCGGGACGCGGTCACCCGCGCGGTCCTCGTCGGCCGCCACCACGGCGCCGATGCCCCGATGCTGCCCGACTGACCCCGGGTCGCGGTGCCACGGAAGGCGCGGCCAGGAACCTGGCAGGTGAGCACCATGGGGCCACAAGGGTGGGGCGGCATTGTTGAGTCCGTCAGAGAGAAACGCCCACAGCGGATCTCGACTCAACAAAAGAGGGAGGGCCTCAATGCCCCAGCAGCGCAACGCCAACAAGAAGAACAACCAGACCCCGGCCCGCCGCAAGCGTCGCGTGCGTCAGTTCGACCCGCGCAGCCGTCGCTGGATCTGGGTCTGGGCCTGATCCTTCCGAAGCTTCTCTCGCCGGTCCACCCGGCAGAGCCTTGTCGATGACCCCACCCGTGGACGCCGGGTGGGGTCATCGGCGTCAGCGCGTAATGCGCAAAACACCAGTTACGCGCACAAGCGTGACTGTGATCTGGGTAACGCCAACACTTCTCTGGTAGCAGCCGACACAGGTGGTCGGTACTCGGCAGAAAGAGCAAGGCAATGTTGGTAGCACTCGGGTTGGCCATGGTCGCCACCTTCATGTTCCTGATCATCACCAAACGCGCGACGCCCGTGGTCGCGCTGATCCTCGTCCCGGTGGCCTTCGGTCTGTTCGCCGGTGCCGGACTCGGGATCAGCGACATGATCTCCGACGGCATCACATCCCTCGCGCCGACCGCGGCGATGCTGTTCTTCGCGATCGTCTTCTTCGGCATCATGATCGACGTCGGACTCTTCGACCCGATCGTCCGATTCATCGTCCGGATGGTCCGCAACGATCCCGCACGACTGGTCGTCGGTACCGCCGTGCTGGCCGCGGTGGTCTCCCTCGACGGTGACGGATCGACGACGTTCATCATCACCACCGCTGCACTGTTGCCGCTCTACCTCAAACTCGGTGTGTCCCCGGTGGTGTTGACCGTGGTGGCGGGCCTGGCCAATGGCACCATGAACATCCTGCCGTGGGGTGGCCCCACCGCGCGTGCCGCCACCGCCCTGAAGATCGACACCAACTCGGTGTTCCTGCCGATGGTCCCGGCCCTGGCCGTGGGCATGCTGGTGGTCCTGCTGTTCGCCTTCCACCTCGGCGTGCTGGAGCGTCGTCGGATCGGCCGGATCGTCGTCAAGGACTCGATTCTCGCCCCGCAGGAGACCGAACTCGTCGGTGCCGGCGTCGGGGGCGCCACCGGCACCCCGACTGGCCGTCGGTTCCGCATCGGTGGCCGGCGCCGCCCGAACGGTGAGGCCGGTTCCGATGCTCCCGGCACCGGCACCGGCAGCGCCGGCATCGGCGACGACGACGCACCGCACACCGCCGACCTGCCGGTCACCCCATCCGGCCGCGACATCCCATCCGGCCCCGACGCCCCGCAGCCGGTCCAGGGCGACGACGACCACTCGGCCTTCACCGGCGTCCTCGACCCCGAACGCAAGACCCTGCGCCCCAAGCTGTTCTGGGTCAATGCCGCCCTCACCGTCGCCCTGCTGGCGATCCTCGGCATGGACATCGTCGCCATCCCGGTGCTGTTCATGATCTTCGCCGCCATCGCCCTCGCGGTGAACTTCCCGCACCTGAAGGACCAGCAGGAGGCCATCACCCGGCACAGCTCCAGCATCGTGTCGGTGGTCGCCATGGTCCTCGCCGCCGCCGTGCTGACCGGCGTCTTCAGCGGTACCGGGATGGTCGACGCCATCGCCCACTGGATGGCCGACGGTATCCCCACCTGGATGGGCCCGCACCTGGCGATCGTGATCGGCGTCCTGTCCATCCCGCTCACCTTCCTGATGAGCAACGACGCCTTCTACTTCGGCGTCCTGCCGGTGCTCTCGGAGACCGCCACCCGCTACGGCATCGACCCGAGTGAGATGGCCCGCGCCTCCATCACCGGCCAGACCTTCCACATGCAGAGTCCGCTGGTCCCGGCCATCCTGCTGCTCGTCGCACTCGCCGGCGTGGGCCTGGCCGATCACCACAAGAAGGTCCTCTGGCGCGCCGCCGTGGTGTCGCTGGTCATGCTCGGCACCGGAGTCCTGGTCGGCGCCATCCCGTTCTGACCAGCGCCCTCATTCGGACCACCCACCGCACCCGACTGCCTAGGCTGACCGCATGCGATTGCGAACGCAGGTACTGCTCCTGCAACTCGCCGTCATCGCGGTCAGCCTCGGCGTCGGGTTCGGCATCGTCGTCACCGGCGCCGACGACCGCATCCGCGACGAGTACGCCCAGCGTGCCCTCGCCATCGCCCAGACCATGGCGTCCGACCCCGACGTGATCGGGCAGGTCGCCGCACACCAGGGCACCGCATTCGACCACGACACCCTGGTCGCGGCACCCCTGCAGCACCAGGCGGTGGCCGTGACCCGCCGCACCGGGGCCCTGTTCGTGGTGATCGCCAACGCCGACGGCATCCGTCTGGCCCACCCCGACCCCGCCGAGGTGGGTGTCCACGTCTCCACCGACCCGTCGACGGCCCTGTCCGGCGACGTCGACATCACCACCGACCGCGGCACCCTCGGCGAGTCGGTCCGCGCCAAGGTCCCGATCTTCGTGACCGGTTCACCTGCACCTGTCGGCCTGGTCAGTGTGGGGATCTCCACCGCGAAGCTCGCCTCCGACACCCGGCATGCGGTGGGGGTCACCGTGTCGATCGCGCTGGCCGCCCTCGGCGTGGGGGCGCTCGGGTCGCTGCTGCTCGCCCGGCGCTGGCGACGACTGACCCTGGGGCTCGAACCCGACGACCTCGCCGAACTCGTCCGCGAACAGCGCGCGGTGCTGCACTCGCTCGGCGACGGTGTGCTCGCCGTCGACCCGTCCGGGGTGGTCCGCGTCGCCAACACCCGCGCCCGGACGCTGCTCGGCCTCGAGCGTCCGGTCGGACGGCACATCGACACCCTCGGGCTCACCCCGCGGGTGCGCAGCGTCCTCGACGTCCCCACCGCCGATCCGGTGGCCGCGACCATCGGCGACAACATCATCCTGCTGTCATCGCATCATGTCGTCGCCGACGGCCGTGACCTCGGCATGGTGATGTCCATCGTCGACCGCACCGACGTCGAAGAACTCGCCCGCGAGGTGGACTCGATCCGGGTGATGAGCACCGCGCTGCGCGCCCAGCGGCACGAGACCGCGAACCGGATGCACGTCCTCGCCGGGCTGCTCCGGCACGGCCACGTCGACGAGGCGAGCGCCTACCTCGACGAACTCACCGGCACCGGCGCGGGCGGGGCGATCGACGGCATCGAGAACGTCGACGAACCGCACCTGCAGGCCTTCCTCGAGGCCAAGGCCGCCCACGCGCGCGAACGCGGGGTGGGTCTGCGACTGGGTCCGCAGACCTGGGTGGAGGGCCGGCTCACCGATGCGGTCACGGTGACCGCCGTGGTCGGCAACCTGCTCGACAATGCGATCGACGCGGCCGCCGGCTCCGCGCAGGCCGAGGTGGAGGTCGAGATCCTGACCGACGCCACCACCATGCTGATCACCGTCGCCGACTCGGGCCCGGGTATCGCCTTCGAGCGCCCGGACGACATCTTCGCCGAGGGCGTCACCACCAAGGTGGATGCGGCGGTGCCCGGCGGCCGCGGCATGGGCCTGGCGGTGGTGCGACAGCTGGCGCGGCGGATCGGCGGGGACGTGGTGGTCGCCGACCCGGGCGGGAATCTGGGCGGAGCTGTGCTGGTGGCACGCTTGCCGGGAGTGATCGACGACCCGGCCGCCGACGACCCCGGTGGCCACACCGACACCGACACCGAGACCGGAGGGCACCGATGACCGACACCGACGGGCACGGGGTGCTCATCGTCGACGACGACTTCCGTGTGGCGGCCCTGCACGCGGCGATCGTCGACGCGGTGCGCGGCTTTCACGTGGTGGCACGGGCCGGATCGATCGCCGCCGCCCGCGCCGCGCTGGCCGATCACCCGGAGATCGAACTGGTGCTGCTGGACGTGTATCTCCCCGACGGATCGGGGATCGACGTCATCGCCGATCTCGACCGCGACTGCTTCGTGGTGGGTGCCGAGACCGATGCCGACGCGGTGCGGACCGCGATGCGGGCGGGTGCGCTGGCGTATCTGATCAAACCGTTCCCCGACACCGAACTCGCCCGCCGCCTGGCCGGCTACGCGCAGTACCGGCGGGCGCTCGCCGCACCGACGGTCGATCAGGGCATGGTGGATGTGGCGTTGTCGGCGTTGCGATTCGGTACCTCCCGCGCCGACCGGACGCCGGTCTCGCACACCGAACAGCGAGTGCTGGACCTCTTCGACGCCGACGCGGTGCTCTTTGCCGACGAGGTCGCCGAACGAATCGGGATCTCCGCGGCCACCGCGCGCCGCCACCTCGCCGCGCTGGTCGGTGCTGGCCGGCTCACGATGTCGTTGCAGTACGGCGGGACCGGGCGTCCGCGCCAGTCGTATCGTCGCGCCGAGGGGTGACGGTGGGCGGGTGCGGTCGCAGCCCGTCCACCGAACCCATTGTGTGACTTCCTTCGTTCATCGATCCGGTGAATTTCGTGGCCATATGCGAACATGACAGACAAGCCATTTCCGATGAAAGGTTGGTGAAGTGCCAGAGTCCTTCCGGCTGACACCCTGACAATGTCGCCGATGGCGGGTATGAAGGTGGTCAGGAATCGCAGGGGAAATCCATCGATGTGCGCCATTTATGCATTCGGCGCAATCGGTCCGTACGGCACCATCGATTCAAGCGAAGGGGAAATCGCATGCCCGACGTTCGCGAGATACCGCATCGTTCCTACGAAAAGGCCGATCTCGCCGCCGATCTCCGGTGGTGGGACGCAGCGAACTACTTGACGATCGCGCAGATCTATCTGCAGGACAATGTGCTCTTGCGTGAACCGCTGGCCGTCGAACACATCAAACCGCGGTTGCTCGGACATTGGGGAACCAGCCCCGGATTGTCGGCGATCTATGCGGTCCTCAATCGCATCATCGCCGACACCGGGACGGAATGGCTCTACGTCACCGGCCCGGGTCACGGCGGTCCGGCGCTGGTGGCCAACACCTATCTCGAGGGCACCTATTCCGAGATCTACCCGCACATCTCCCGTGACGCCGACGGCGTCCGGCGGCTGTGCCGGCAGTTCTCCACGCCGGGCGGGATACCCAGTCACGTCAGCGTGCAAACCCCCGGCAGCATCCACGAGGGCGGCGAGCTGGGCTATGCCCTGGTGCACGCCGCCGGTGCCGCCTACGACCATCCCGACCTGGTGGTCGCCTGCGTCGTCGGCGACGGGGAGGCCGAGACCGGTCCGCTGGCGGGGTCGTGGAAGATCCCGGCATTCCTCAACCCGGCGCGCGACGGGGCGGTGCTGCCGATCCTGCATCTCAACGGGGCCAAGATCGCCGGGCCGACGGTGCTGGGCCGCAGCACCGACGCCGAGATCTCCGACTATCTGGGCGGTCAGGGCTGGCGACCGGTGTTCGTCGAGGGCACCGATCCGGCTGCGGTGTTCGGTGATCTACGCGCGGCGATCGTCGAGGCGCACCGCACGATCAGGGCCGTCCAGGCCCTGGCCCGCACGGATGGGGCACAGCCCGACGATGCGCAGCCCGACACCGGGTGGCCGGCCATCGTGCTGCGTACGCCGAAGGGCTGGACCGGCCCGAAGGTGGTGGACGGCAAGAAGATCGAGGGCACACACTGGGCGCATCAGGTGCCGCTGTCGGGGGTGCGGGAGAATCCCGAGCACCTCGAGATCCTGGAGAAGTGGCTGCGGTCGTACCGGCCCGAGGAACTGTTCGACGCCGACGGTGCGGTCGTCGAGCAGATCAGTTCACTGGCACCGGCGGGGGATCTGCGCCTGGGTGCGACCCCGTACGCCAACGGCGGTCGCCTGCTCAGACCGCTGCGGTTGCCCCCGATCGGCAACTACGCCCTCGAGATCGACGAACCGGGTGTGGTGGTGCACGAGACCACCCGGGTGCTCGGCGAGTTCATGCGTGACATCTACCGCGAGAACTCCACCCCGGACGGCGGCGGCACCTTCCGGCTGTTCTGTCCGGACGAGACCACCAGCAACCGCCTGGGCGCGGTGTTCGAGGAGACCGACCGCTGCTGGCAGCTGCCGACCACCGACTTCGACGACGGGCTGTCGGCATCGGGCCGGGTGATGGAGGTGCTCAGCGAGCACCTGTGCCAGGGCTGGCTGGAGGGCTACACGCTGTCGGGACGGCACGGCCTGTTCGCCACGTACGAGGCGTTCGCGATGGTGTCGGCGTCGATGGTGGTGCAGCACACCAAATGGCTGCAGCACGCCACGAGCCTGCCGTGGCGGGAGCCGGTGGCATCGCTGAACATCCTGCTGACCTCCACCTGCTGGCGCAACGACCACAACGGCTTCTCACATCAGGGGCCGGGTCTGATCGACCTGGTGCTGCCGCTGGCCCCGGACGTGGTGCGGGTCTGGCTGCCGCCGGACTCCAACACGCTGCTGTCGATCGCCGACCACTGCTTCCGCAGCCGCGACCACGTCAACGTGCTGGTCGCCGACAAACAGCCGCACCTGCAGTACCTGACCCTCGACGAGGCGAACGAGCAGGCGGCCGCGGGCGCGTCGATCTGGCCGTGGGCGGGTACCGAGCGCGCCGGCATCCGATCCGGTGACCTGTCCGGTGTCGACGCCGGAGCACCCGACATCGTCCTGGCCGGTGCCGGTGATGTGCCCACCCAGGAGATCCTGGCGGCGGCACAGCTGTTGCGCGAGTGGGTGCCGTATCTGCGGACCCGGGTGGTCAACGTGCTGGACCTGATGGCCCTGCTGCCGCACGCCGACCATCCGCACGGGCTGCCCGAGGACCGGTTCATCGAGTTGTTCACCCGCGACACCGATGTGGTCTTCGCCTTCCACGGCTATCCGCGGGCGGTGCACCAGCTCCTGCACGGCCGTACCCATCCGGGCCGGTTCCACGTCCGCGGATTCAACGAACAGGGAACCACCACAACGCCGTTCGACATGGTGGTGCTCAACCGGATGAGCCGTTATCACCTGGTGCTCGAGGCGCTCGCCCGGTCACGGCGCGCACCGGAGAAGGGTGCGGAGCTGGCCGAGTACTGCCGGGCCCAACTGGCCCGTCACCATGATCACGTGCGCGAACACTTCGAGGATCTGCCGGAGGTCCGTGACTGGGTGTGGTCGCCGGCGCACTGAGTGCCACGTGGCGGGTGGGTGCGTTCCGGCCCGGAAGCCGGGCCGGAACGCAACCACCGCAACGGTTCTCAGAAGCTGCCGTCGAGGAATTCGGCGTAGGCGGGCAGATCGAGCTGGCCGTGACCGGACAGGCCGATCACCACGACCTGTTCGGTGTCGTTGTCGGCGACGTGTGCGGCGCACGCGGCGATCGCATGCGTCGACTCCGGTGCCGGGACGATGCCCTGGGTACGGGCGAACTGCACACCGGCGGCAAAGGCGTCGTGCTGTCCGATCGCGATGCCCTCGACCAGACCGAGTTCCACGGTGTGACTCAGGGCCGGGGCCATGCCGTGGTAGCGCAGACCGCCCGCGTGGATCGGATCGGGAACGAAATCCATTCCGAGCGTGTGCATCTTGAGCAGCGGGGTGAGGCCTGCGACGTCGCCGTGGTCGTAGCGGTACTCGCCCTGGGTGATCGACGGGCAGGCCGACGGCTCGGCGGCCACGATCCGCGGATTCGACCGGCCGTGGATCTTCTCCCGCAGGAACGGGAAGGAGAGGCCGGCGAGGTTCGATCCGCCACCGGCGCAACCGAAGACGACGTCGGCGCCACCGGGCTCGGCGGCGTTGAGCTGCTCGACGGCCTCCTGGCCGATCACACTCTGGTGCAGCACCACGTGGTTGAGCACCGAGCCGAGCGCATACCGGGTGTCGGCATTGCTCGCGGCCACCTCGACGGCCTCGCTGACGGCCATGCCGAGCGAGCCGGTGGTGTCGGGGTCCTTGGCGAGCATCGCGCGGCCGGCCTCGGTGAGATCCGAGGGGCTCGGGTGCACGGTGCCGCCGTAGGTGCGCATCAGGTAGCCGCGGTAGGGCTTGGAGTCATACGACGCCCGGACCTGCCACACCTCCACGTCGATGCCGAACTGGGCACCGGCGAAGGCCAGCGCGCTGCCCCACTGGCCGGCACCGGTCTCGGTGGTGAGCTTGGTGACCCCGTCGATGCTGTTGTAGTAGGCCTGCGCGACAGCCGAGTTGGTCTTGTGGCTGCCCACCGGGCTGACACCCTCGTACTTGACGTAGATGCGCGCCTTGGTGTTCAGCGACTGCTCGAACCGGCGGGCGCGGAACAGCGGCGAGGGCCGCCACATCTTGTAGATCTCACGGACCGGCTCGGGGATCTCGATGTAGGGCTCGGTGGAGACCTCCTGGGCGATCAGTCCCGACGGGAACAGGGCGGCCAGATCCTCGGGGCCGACCGGCTCCTTGGTGCCCGGGTGCAGGTGGGGCGGGATCGGCGTGTCGAGCTCGGCCGCGAGGTTGTACCAGTGCGTCGGGACGTCGACGGTGATCAGATCGGGGTTGGTGGCATCCGCATGCATCGTCATGGGTGTCCACTGTAGGCGGCGTCGCGGGGAGAACACCCCCGAACCACCAGGTGCAACGGACACACGGCACGAGCCGGACCAGGCCATGTCCGAGAATTGCGGGTGGCGCCCGACCCGCGACGACTCACCACGCCAGCGTCATGAACACGCTGTTCGGATCTGCCGGGTAACGCCCGAACGGACCGCACACAACGAATCCGGCGGAGCGGTAGAGGCGGCGGGCGGGCTCGAAGAAGTCCATCGAACCGGTCTCCAGCGACACCCTGGTCACTCCTCGCGTTCGGGCGTCGAGCAGCAGGTGCTCCAGGAGCAGCCGCGCGATCCCTCGTCCGCGTGACTCCGGAGCTGTTCGCATGCTCTTGAGCTCTTCGTGGCCTGGTTCGAGCCGGGCGAGAGCTCCGGTCGCCACCACGTCACCGTCCTGCCGGACAACCCAGAGCCGAACCGACGAATCCATGAGCTCGGCCATGGTCAGGGCGTGGCGGCTGGTTGCCGGTGCGGTCGGGGCGATGTCGCTCAGGTGGGCCTCGAGGAAGCCGGTGAGGCCGGGGTCGTCGAAGTCCGCCCGCTCGATCCCGTGAGCTGCCGCCATCGGTGTCTCCCTCCGCCGACTCCGAAATTACCTGGTCCGCGGCCTGTGCTGTCGGCCTGGCAACGAGTCGGGCCGAGGCCTCCCGCGTGCCACACGGCAGGCGACACCGCGTGCCACATGACGGGTGACACCGCGTTCCTCACGACGGGCGACACCGCATGTCGCACTCGACCGAGCCGATACGAGAATGCCATTTCCGGAAAACGCTTGTCGATTTCTGAATCTGAATCTAGCATCAGAAAATGCCGACGGAAGTGAGCTCCGTCACTGCACTGGGGGTTGATGCGGATGGCGATGATGATCTGCGAGGAACGTGTTGCCTCGCCCGACGACGGCTCGCGTGCCACCGGCGCCCGCGGTGAGTCCGTGCCGTTCACCCCGGCGTCCACCGAGCGTCTTCTCGCGCTGATCCGCCGCCTCGACGGCGAGTCCGATCCGGTGCTGCGTCCGCACATCGCCCGGGTCGTCGCCGCCATCACCGCGCTGCGTGCGGTGTCGGCGCTGACGCCCGGGTCGTGGACCCACGACCTCGAACCGGTCGCCGGCTCGGTCGGGGCTCTCGTGATGACCCGGGCCGCCGACGCCGTCGCCGACCTCGCCGCGGCCGTCCTCGGTGACCACGCCGTCATCGACTTCGGTGACCCCGACACGATCGCCTGGAGCGAGTTCATCCTCGGGGTCCCGGTGCTCCACGTGGTCGGCTGCACCGACGAGTTCGCCCACGCCGCCATCGCCGGACGTGGCCTCGGCCTGTCGCAGCGCTGATCTCACCAGACCTCATCGACCGTCAGGAGTTCCCCACGATGGAATCGTTCATCCACCATACCAAGGGCCGTACGCCGCGGCAGCTGCACCGCGACCTCGACGGCCTCAAGGACGACGAGCTCGGCCGGTCCGGATTCACCGGCCGCACGGCAAATCTCTACCGCCGCAACGATCCGACCCAATACCGTGCGGTCGGCGATCTCGCCGGCGTCGACCGGATGATCTCCGACCTCACGCCCACCGACGAGACCGACCCGGCCGGGGAGCCGTTGGTGATGTTCCACAACGACGACTGCCGGATCTCGCTGAGCCGACGCGGTGCCGCCGCACCGTTCTGGAGCCGCAACGTCGACGGTGACGAACTGATCTTCGTCCATGCCGGAACCGGTTATCTGGAAACAGAATTCGGCCGTCTTCCCTATCGCCCCGGCGACTACCTGTACCTCCCGAAGGGCGTCACCCATCGTCAGCGGCCCGCCGAACCGTCGACGCTGCTGATCATCGAGGCCACCGACGAGTACCGGGTGCCCGAGGCCGGCGTGCTGGGCAGGCACTTCCCGTTCGACCCGTCGCTGGTGGTGGTCCCGGAGCCGGAGGTGTTCACCGACCCGGCCCCCGACGGCGCCGAGGAGTACGAGATCCGGTTCCGGCAGCGCGTCGGGGCCACCTCGGTGTTCTATCGGTTCCATCCGCTCGACGTCGAGGGCTGGCGTGGTGACAACTTCCCGTTCGCCTACAACATCGACGACTACGACGTGATCACCTCCGACTCGGTCCATCTGCCACCCACGGTGCATCTGTTCATGCAGGCCACCGGCGTCTACGTGATGAACTTCCTGCCCCGCCCGGTCGAGGGGCGGGCCGGGACCGAACGGCTGCCCTGGTATCACCGCAACACCGACTACGACGAGATCGCCTTCTTCCACGGCGGCGCCATGTTCGGCGTCGACATGCCGCCGGGCCTCATCTCCCATGCGCCGCAAGGCATCCACCACGGCATCCCCGAACGTGCCCGCGAGCGTGCCCGACGCCGCTTCGACACCGACACCCGCGTCGAATGGAAGGTGATCGCCGTCGACACCCGGCGTCGTCTGACACCCACCCCGGCCGTCCTCGGCACCGCACCCACCGAGGTCCCCGCCGAGGTGCAGGTATGAGCGGCAACCGATTCGAGTACGACCGCATCCCGTATCTGATCGTCTTCGACGACACCTCCGCCTACCGCGACACCTACGGCGGGGTCACCGAGTCGGTGGTGCTCGAGAGCTATCTGTTGAAGCCCAAGGGAATCGACTCCGACACCGTCGTCGTCTTCATGCATCCGATCGGAGGCGGCGCCTATCTCCCGATGACCAACGCACTGCCCCGGGCCGGCCATCACGTCATCTACTGCAACAGCCGCTACCGCGGGGTGGACAGTGCCCTGATCATGGAGAAGGTGGTCGCCGACCTCGGTGCATGTGTGCGAGATGCCAAGGAGCGACTGGGATATCGCAATGTCGTCCTCGCGGGCTGGAGCGGGGGCGGTGCCCTCTCGCAGTACTACCAGCAGCAGGCGCAGCACGCCACGGTCACCGCGACCCCGGCCGGCGAACCGCCGGACCTCACCCGGCTCGACCTGCCCGCCGCGGACGGTCTGATGCTGCTCGCGGCACATGTCAGCCGTCACGGCACGCTCACCGAATGGATGGATCCCTCCATCATCGACGAGACCGACCCGGCACAGCGTGATCCCGAACTCGATCTCTACAACCCCGACAACCCGAATCAGCCGCCGTACACCGAGGAGTTCCTCACCCGCTACCGGTCGGCCCAGGTCGACCGCAACCGCCGGATCACCGGATGGGTGAAGGAACAGCTGGCCGATCTGCGTGACTCCGGTGAGCCGCTGATGGAGCGAGGGTTCATCGTGCACGGCACCATGGCCGATCCGCGGTGGCTCGATCTCACCCAGGATCCCAACGACCGCGAACCCGGCTGCTACCTGGGTGATCCGCGGGTCGTCAACATGGGGCCGGTGGGTCTCGCGCGGTTCACCACGCTGCGGAGCTGGCTGTCGCAGTGGAGTATCGACGACGCCAACGGCGACGGCCCGCGCTGCGCAGCCGATCTCGCGGTCCCGGCGCTGGTGATCGGCAACTCCGCCGACAACGCCTGCACTCCCAGTCACACGCATCGCCTGTTCGACGGGATCGGCCATCCGGACAAGACCCTGCACACCATCGACGGTGCGACACACTACTATTCGGGTCGCGAACAGATCCCGCACCTGCACCGGGCGGTGGAGGTCATCACCGATTGGCTCGGGGAGCGTTCGTGGACGGGCGTGTGAGCGCGCCGTCGGCGGTCCCGATCTCCCCGGACGACATCCGCGCGACGTTGCGTGCGTACTTCTCCGCCGACCCGGCGGCCGACCGGTTCACCGGCCCCCGCGCCGAGGGGGTCGACGAGAAGTGCTGGGATCGCGCCGGATTCGATCCCGAGTGCTGGAAGCTCCTGGCCGGTCGGATCGGACTGGCCGGACTCGGCGCGCCGCGCCGGTCGGGCGGGATGGGACTCGGGCTCACCCATCTGGTCGCGGCGGTGGAGGAGTGTGCGGCGTCGGCGTATCCCGGCCCGGTGCGTGCGACGGTGCTGATGGCCCATCTGCTCGCCGTGGCCGGTGCCACCGAGATGTCCCGGCCGGTCGCCGAGGTGGTTGCCGCGGCGGTGGCGGGTGAGGCGGTGATCGGTGCACCGATCCAGGTCGGCGGTCCGCGTGCCGGATTCGCCGACGGGCTGGTCGGCGGACGCCTCGGGGCGATGACCCACGGACCCGTCGCCGACGCGGTCCTCGCCGAACTCGATGCCCCTGGCGGTCCGGCACTGGGTCTCGTCGTCCTCGATTCCGCGGTGACGCAACGCTTTCCGATCCGCGGTGTCGACGGGGCCACACCGCTGGCCTACGTCGAGGTGTCGGGGGCACCCGCCGTGTTGCTCGGTGCCGCCGGCGATCAGACGGTGATGCACCACCATCGGGCCGCCGCGGCGTTGCTGCTGGCCGCCGAACAGGTCGGCGGTGTCACCGCCTGCCTGCGGGCGATGGTCGAGTGTGCCGGGCTCGGCGGTGAGTCCGCGGCACCGGCGGGTCCCACTCGGGCGGTGTCCCATCGCTGTTCGGAGACCGCGGTGATCGGGGCAGCCGCCCGTGCCCTGGTCCATGCCGCCGCCGGACACCTCGATCGTCCCGACCCGGACCGACCCGCCGCCGGCTACCTCCTCGCGCTGCTGGCCCGGGCGGAGGCCGCCGACGGCTACATCGCGGCGTCGAGCGCACTGGTCCAGATCTGCGACGGAACCGGTGCCGCCCGCGAACACGAAGCGCGCCTGCACTTCCGGCGTGCCCGCGCCGTCGCAGCGCTCGGTGCGACCCCGGACCGGCTGCGCGACAAGGCGGTTGCCGGTGGCTGTCTGGACCTCCTCCGTTCGGCGTGAGCCGGTATCGGACGTCTCGGCTTCCTGACCGTGGTGATCGGTCTGTCCCATCGGCGACGGTCGGGCGGGTGCACTGGTCTAGGCTGAAAACTGACTTCGGATTTAGTTCTGTCGCTGCGCACTGTGACGACGGACCAGCAGGACAGGAGGCGGTCGTGGTGGCCATGAGCAAGGGGGAACGCACCGAGAACGCGTTGCTCGAGGCAGCGCGGACGGTGTTCGCCGAGCACGGGTACTTCAACGCCAGGATCGCCGACATCGCCCGGGCGGCGGGCCGCTCACCGGGCTCGTTCTACAACTATTACGAGAACAAGGCGCAGCTCCTCGACGCCCTGCTCGATCAGTTCACCGACGACATGGTCGCCGAGTCGATGCGGGCGATGTCGGCCGACCCGTACGAGAGTGTGCGAGGCGCGGTGGCCGTCTATCTGCGGCATTTCCGGCAGAACATCCCGGAGATGATCGGCATGGTGCAGATGTCGATGACCGACCTCAAGTACGACCAGCGGTGGCGCGAGGTCCGTGCGGTGGGCGTGCGGGGGATCGGGGTCCACCTGGCCGCCGCCCAGACCGCCGGACACCTCGACGCCGACGCCGACCTCGGACTGATGGCGTCGGCGATCATGTCGATGCTGGAGTCGTTCTGCTGGGTGTGGGTGGCAGGCAAGGGCGATCTCGGGGTCGACCGACCCGCCGACGACCACGCGATCGACACCCTCGCATCCCTCTGGTACGCCGCGATGTACGGCCCGCACGGACCGGGCGCGTCGGCGCCGGCCCGATCCGATGCCGATCGCGCCGGGTCAGCTCAGGTGATGTAGCACCTGGGGGAGCGCATCCTTCGGGGTCTTGCCCTGGAAGCCGTCGCCCACCGCGCGCAGCTTCCACTCGGCGCCCTCCCGGTGGATCACCGCCATCGTCACGCCGGTGAACGGCATCCCGCCCTGCAGCGTGAAGCGGGCGAGCTCGGCGCCGGTGGTCTCGTCGACGAGGCGGCAGTAGGCGTTGGCGACCTCCTCGAAGGTCTGGCCCTGATACGAGGTGACGATGAAGATCAGGTTGTCGATCGCCGGGTGGATGGCGGTGAGGTCGACATTGATCACCTCGTCGTCGCCCTCGCCCTCACCGGTGAGGTTGTCGCCCGAGTGCAGCACGGAGTTGTCGCTGCTGCGCAGGTGACCGTAGTAGACCACCTCGGCCACCTGCCCGCGCGAGAACATCAGCACCGAGGCGTCGAGGTCGATGTCGCGGGACCGGCCGAAGAAGCCGCCCCGCTTGACCGGGTCCCAGCCCAGTCCCATCCGGATGCGGGTCAGGGCGACGCCGCCGTCCTTGCGGAGGGTGACCTTCTGCCCCTTGGTGAGGTTCACGCGCTTGTTCTTGGTGAGGCTGACCTCGGCCGGGGCGGCCGGCGGCGTGTACGCCGGGGGTGCGGGCGGAGCTGCGGGGGCCGGCGGCGGTGTGTAGGCGGGCGGTGCCGGTGGTGTGTGGACCGGCGCTGCGGGCGGGGGCGTGTACGCCGGCGGTGCCTGGGCCGCAGGTGTCGTCGCCGGGGCGTCGTCGACGGACACGCCGTGATCGCGGATCAGATCGGCGAAGCCGCCGGCATATCCCTGCCCGACGGCGCGCACCTTCCAGTCGGTACCGCGGCGGTACAGCTCGAGGGCCACCACCACCGATTCCGAACTCAGCTCGGTGATGGTGAAGGAGAACAGTTCCCGGCCGGTCAGGTCGGTGACCCGCGCGGTCGGCGGGGCCAGCCGACCGAAGCTCGACGACGCGTCGTCGAGGGTGATCACCGCACGCACCGCGTGGATGTCGGCGGGGATCGCGGCGGTCCGCACCACCAGGACGGGCTGTGTGGTGGGGTTCTGCAGTTCCACACCCGGCCCGTGCGGCTGGTTGTAGAAGACGAAGTCGGCGTCGGTGCGAACCTTGATGGCGTCGGTCACCAGCAGCGCGGATACGTCGGCGGCGGCGCCCACCTGTACCGAGATCGCGACGTCGGCGACGGGGAGTGCGGCGTTCTGTCCCTTGGTGAGAGCGGTCATGCCACCGATCATTCCATCACCGGCGCCCGACGCGGTGTCCCCGGTCGGCGGCGGGGCCCAGCCGCGGCCGCGCGGTCGTCATCGGGCCCCGGCCGTTCCGGTCATGTGCCCCACGGCGATCGACCGGGCGTTCAGGCCAGCGCCCGGACGGCTTTCAGGTAGTCGTCGATCGCGTCGCGGTTGCGGGTGAGGCAGTCGATCCGGCCGCTCATCCGATCGCGCTCGCGTTCGAGGGTGGCGAGGATCTCCGGCGTCGCCTCGGCGAAGTGGATGGTGCGCGGCTTGTCCAGGCACGGCAGGATCTGCTTGATGATGCGGGTCGGTAGCCCGGTGTCGAGCAGACCGCGTATCTGGACGACGCGGTCGACCAGGAAGTCGTCGTAGTCGCGGTACCCGTTCGCCTGTCGCCTCGGCACGACGAGCCCTTCGTTCTCGTAGTAGCGCAGCGCGCGGGTGGATGTGCCGGTGAGCTCGGCGACCTCCCCGATTCTCATGTGTCGATCCCCATGTGTCCGGCCTCACTGTCGTCGGGCGGTGTCCGGGCTTGACCTTGACGTCAACGTCAGCCTTTGACGATGGTGCCATGACACGAATCCAGCCCCCGCCCACCCCCTCGCAACCGCCCACCCCCTCGCAACCGCCCACCCCCTCGCAACCGGCCGGCCCCTCGCAACCGGCCGGCCCCTCGCAACCGGCCGGCCCCTCGCAACCGGCCGGCGCCGTACGGGACGCTCCGCGTGCGCCCGACCGGCTGCCGCTGGCAGGTCTGCTCGCACTCGCGACCGCGGGCTTCATCACGATCATGACCGAGGCCCTGCCTGCCGGGATCCTGCCGGGGATGAGCGCCGATCTCGGCGTCACCGAGGCCGCGGCCGGCCAGACCGTCACCGTCTACGCGATCGGTTCGGCGCTGGCCGCGGTGCCCCTGACGGCGGCGACCATCGGGTGGCCGCGCCGTCGTCTGCTGATCCTCGCGGTGGCGGGATTCGCGATCGCGAACGGTGTCACCGCCGTGTCGCACAGCTATTTGCTCACCATGACGGCCCGGTTCGTCGCGGGTGTCGTCGCCGGTCTGCTGTGGGCGCTCCTGGCCGGATATGCCCGCCGCATGGTGACACCCGGACAGCGGGGACGGGCCATGGCCATCGCGATGGCGGGTGCTCCGGTCGCGCTGTCGGTGGGGGTCCCGCTCGGCACCTTCCTCGCGCAGCTCGTCGGCTGGCGGTTCACCTTCGGGATCATGACCGCACTCACCCTCGCCCTCATCGGTTGGGTGCTCGCCACCGTCCCGGATTTCCCCGGCCAGGCGCGGGCGGACCGCATCCCGCTCCGGCGCACCGTCCGCATCCCGGGGGTGGCCCCCGTCCTGGTCGTCACGCTGGCCTTCGTCCTGGCGCACAACGTTCTCTACACCTACATCGCTCCGTTCCTGGCACCCCTCGGCCTGGCCGGCCGCGTCGACGCGGTGCTGCTCGTCTTCGGTGTCTTCTCGCTGGCGGGTATCGCCATCACGGGTGCCTTCATCGACCGGCGGCTGCGTCGGCTCATGATCGGCTGCTCGGGCGGATTCGCCGCCGCGGCGCTCACCCTGGGTCTCGCCGGGGAGGTGCACTGGCTCGTGTTCGTCGGTGTCGCCGTGTGGGGTCTCGCCTTCGGTGGCGCGGCGACACTGCTGCAGACCGCGTCCGCCGAGGCCGCGGGCCCGGCCGGAGATGTCGCACAATCGCTGGTGGTCACCTGCTGGAACATCGGTATCGCCGGTGGTGGCGTCGTCGGCGGACTGCTGCTCGGCGGAGTCGGGGCGGGTGCATTGCCCTGGGCGGTGCTGGCGCTGCTGCTCCCCGCGATCGTCGTGACCGTCTGCGCCCGCGGCCACGGTTTCCCGTCACCTGCGGTCCGCCGGGAGCGTGAGCTCGCGGGGTGAGGACGACCCGCCGGGCGGTGGTCATGCCACTCTCGGCGGGCCCTCGGTGCCGGCACCGCGAGCGTCGCATGACGGCCTCGGTGCCGGTTCCGGCCGGGTTCGCCGGTGAGCCCGTCGTTCTGACACGTTCTCCGCACCGTCGATCGGGAAGAGCCGGCAAAGCCGGAGCCGTGCACCGCGAAGTAGCGGTGCAGGTACGAGATCCCGGCCTCGAGGAGCCGATCGTATGCCCCGCCACGGCTGGTGGAACCCGATTCATGCTCGCTCGGCGTTGCGGCGCAGCCTGTTCGGGCCGATCTACGAGCGGGTCCACTCGAGTCCGAGGAGGGTCAGGGCGCGGGCCAGTTGCGGATCCGCGGCGTCGATCGGGGAGTCGTCGACGACGTCGATGTGCGGGCTCACATCGGGGTCGGCGGCACGTTCGTAGAGAGCCCACATACGCAGCCGGTCACCGTGGCGGGAGTCGAACTCGACCCCGTCGACCGCTGCCTGTCCGTGGTCGGTGAGGGCGTAGATCCAGTGGGAGATGGCTTGGGTGAGTCCGCGCGGCCGCCCGTCCCGGAGAGCGGCGGTGTCGAGGTCATCCAGCCCGTAGCGGATGGCCAGCGGCCGAAACACCGTCCGGAGGGTGGCGAGACTGTCCGGGTCGGCGGGCACCGCGAACCGTCCGGTCAGGGTGCCGTGGCCGAGCATCCGCGCCTCACACCACGATCGCGGAACCTGCCCGGGCGGCAGCGTGGGGTAGTGCTCCTCGTCCTCATCGTCGACGACGATCTCGTCGAGATCGGCGATCAGTTGCAGGCTGGGGCGGGCGAACGCAAGAACTTCGAGGTAGCAGGCCAGGGAGTATCGGCGCAGTACAGGGTGCGCCACACCCCCTCGGGGTCATCCCAGCGGCCGACGAAGCGGCCGTCGGTGGCGTACTCCCACGGCGTCCACTCCCACGGACTCGGCGCGTACCCGACCCGATAGACGGGCGTACCGGTGTGGACGGTAGTGGTGATCGGGCCGCGTGGAGTGTCGATCGCCGAGCGGTGGTGCGGGTGGTTCATCCCACCGCGGCGAACTGGCGGGCGGCGGCGAGTACCTGGGGGCCGACGTCGGCGAGTTCTCCGTCGCGCAACAGCAACGCCGGCGCACGGTCGTCGAGGATCGGGTTGAGGCCCTGGAACCACGCTTGTGCGACGGCGGGGGTGTCGCGTTCGGTGATCAGCCGGGCGGCGCGGTAGGCAATCCGGAGCCGTTCGACGTCCTCCGGGTTGGCGATGGTGCGGGTGCCAGCGGCCCACTGCCGCACCGCACGCGTCTCGCTCACCCGGCCCAGGTAGGCAACCAACCGCGCGCCGAGCAGATCTCGCAACATGGACACGAGTTCGGGCTGCGACATACGAGCCGCTTCGGTGTAGGCGGCCAAGTCCGGTCGGGGATGCGCTGCTGTCATCATGATCACCTCTCGATCCCAGTGTAGATCCCACACGGAATGACAGCTGGATACCATCGCGGATACCACCGTCGCCCGCACCAGGGATGGGCCCGAGCGAGGAACGCCGGGTGGTCGGCCGTTCGCGGCGCCGGGCACACGGAGCCCGTGAGCAGCCGTTTCGATGGGGCTGTCGCCCGACTGCATCGGTATCGGGCTGTACACGCCACCAGGAGCCCGTGCCGGCCACCCGAGCTCCACGATCGCGGCGCTCGGATACGACGCCGTCGCCGAGGTCAACGAAGGAGTACACGGGACGGAAGTGCGAACGATGCTCACCCCCCCGTTCGACCTGGATCTGGTGTGCGAGTTGTCACGAGTCAGGTGGCGAGGGCCGTGGCCCCGCCCACCCGCCCGGTGAACCATCGCAGGATCTCCTCGCCGGCGAGTGCACCGGGCCGCTCGGTGACCGTCACATGCGGTCGGTTCCAGCCCATCTCGTGCAGTTCGCCGTGGCACGGGCGGATCGCGTGGTCGGCGTACTCGAGCAGGTCGGTGTCGAGGCGGCCGTCGCCGGCGGCGAGCACCGGGGCGTCGGCGGGCAGCGTCCCGTCGGCGACGAGCCGGGCCCGCACCTCGGCGAGGGCGGCGGACTTGGTCACCGGCTGCGGCAGCGCATAGATCTTGCGGCCCTGCTGCGACACCATCCACTGCCGGTCACCGCACCACTGCTGCCATTCGGGCAGGAAGTCGGCGGGCTGGGCGTCGAGGTCGACGACGAGGTAACAGAACAGGTCGTCGGCGGTCCGCAGGGAGCGGACCCAGCGCTCGTCGATCCGGGCGCGCAGGGCGGCGGTCACCTCGTCGAGGGTGGCCGACGTCGACGCCACCCGCCGCTCGACGGTCTCCCGCCACGCCGCGTCGTCGGATCCGTCGGTCAGGATGCGCCCGCCACTGGAGGCCACCGCATATCGAAACGGGCCGCCCGGCAGCATGATCCGAGTGAACTGGGCCGGGGTGCGGGTGGTGACCGGAACCACCGGAACCCGGGCGACCAGCTCCTCCAGCAGGATTCGGGAATCGGGGGTGAGATACGACAGCGGTCCACCCTGATACATCTCCACACATTCCGGTGCGAGGCAGGCGAACTGCTCCTCGCCCATGGCGGTGCGGGAGAAGATCAGGGTGCGGTCGAGGTCGGTGGCGACCAGGGCGGTCACGCGTCCTCCTTGATCAGGCCCACACACGAGTACGCCAGATCGGGACGCACCTCGATCGGCACCCCGCGCTCGGCCGCGAGCAGCCGGATATGACGATGCTCGGGCAGATCCGGTGCGCTCACCAGCACCCGCCACGGCACCCGCCGCAGCAACACCCGGGTCGTCTCGCCCACACCGGGTTTCGCGAAGTTGATCGACGAGAGTCCGTACTCGGCGGCGATCGCCTCCACCGAGGCCCACCCCGACCACGTGGGCCGGCGGTCGGCGACGGCGGTCTCGGCGAACTGCATCTGCGAGACGCGGTGCGCCACGGTGTCGGCGACGGCGGAGAACCGGTCCGAGACGGTGTCGAGCAGCAGCCGCGACACGTCGTGATCGATCAGATGACGATAGAACTTGGCGCCGTGGAACTCTCCGGGTCCGATGTGGTCGGCGTTGAGCACCGTCCTCGACACCAGCCCGGACACCGTCGAGTTCAGGCAGGCCGAGGCGATCAGGAAGTCGTCGCGGGTGCCGAATGTCGTCGTACACGAGCCCGGATCGGCCAGCACCGCCAGCTCGCCGTCCAGTCGCGGACCCCCGGCGGTGGCGTAGGCGTCCAGGGCCGCCGACAGCTCACGCGCGATCGCCCCCTTGCCGGTCCACCCGTCGACGAAGACCACCGACGCCGGGTCGTGCCGGGCGACGATGTGATCGAGTGCCACCCGGTCGATCCCGCGGTCGCGGACGATGGAGATCGTGTAGTGCGGGGCATCGGTGCCGTGCGCGAAACCGATCCAGCGACGCATCAGGATGCCCACCGGGGTGCCGGCCCTCGCCAGCGACACCAGCGTGGGCACCTCGGTGCGCTCGGCGACGACGAGTTCGGCCACCACGCCGACCGCCTCGGCCAGCCGGTCCGCCGACGCGGTCAGCGTCTCGTGGAACAGTGCCTGATACTGCTCGCCCGGCTGATACTCGATCGGCAGGGACTCCGCGTAATGGGCTGCACCGGACTGGATCCTGCGTTCCCGCTCGGTGAGATCACCCTCGAGGGACAGATGCGAGAGGTCTTTGAGCAGCCACGTCACCTCGTCGGCGGCATAGGAGCCGAAGGCCGGTCCGTACAGCGGCGGGGTCACGGTGGTCGGGGTGCTCACACGACACCTTCCGTCTCGAGGGGCAGGGTGCGGCCGGCGAGTGCGGTGGGGGTGGTGGCCGGGACGATCGCCACGCACACGTCGTGACCGGCGGCGGTGAGTACGTCGAGCACCCCACCGTCGGCGCGCAGCAGGTCGGTGTCGGCGGGCGAGTCGATCACCAGCACGACCTGTGGCAGCGGTGCGTCGGCGGGGGCGTCGGCGGCCCGCACGTTGTAGACGAATCGCGGTGTGCCCGGGTCGGATTCCGGTGCGGTGAAGGTGAATCCGCGACGCAGCGGATAGCCCGCCTCGTCGCGGACATGGGCCGGTGAGCGCGTGGTGGTCTGATACCTGGTGGCCACCCCGGCCGCCGAGAGGCGTTCGGCCAGGCACAGCGGCAGGTACATCAGTTCCTCGTGACCGAGCACCACCACGTCACGATCGGCCGCGAGGGCGGGGGCGAGTTGCCCGGCCGCCGCGGTGACCGCCGCGTGGAACGCAGCCGTATCGGTACGCAGGAAGCCGTGCCGGCCGCCGTCGGGCAGGTCGGCGGGCCAGTCCAGCGTGACCTCGGTGACCGACCCGCGCCTCCCGACCGGATTGAGCTCGGGTGCGGTCAGCGCCCACACATCGTCGACCAGACTGTCCGGCAACGTGATCTCACCCTGTGCCAGCGACACGTGGTCGATCCGCACCCCGACCTCGGCGGCGAAGCGCTCGGACTCGGCCCGGTGGGCGTCGGTGCGCATGTCCACCAGCGAGGCCACCACGTAGCGATCCCGCGGGGCGAGTGCGTGCAGTGCCGAGATCGCCCGGATCGCCGTCGACCCCGTCGAGATCTCGTCGTCGACGAGGACCAGCGGTGCGCCCGGATCGATGCGCAGCAGGGCGGCGTCGCTGGGCTGCAGCAGATGGGTGGTGGCGTGCGAATGCCCCTCCTCGAAGGTGCCGTGCACCTGCGCGTCACCCACCTGCCGACGCGTCGAGTGCAGGTACACCTGCGCCGAGATCCGCTCGGCCACGCAATGTCCCAGTCCGGTGGCGGTCTCGGCGAAGCCGATCACGGTGCTGCGGGCCCCATCCTGGGCGCCGAGGACCCCGATCACCGCGTCGCCGAGGGCGTCGGCGGCACCGCGCACCTGCTCGGGTGGGGTGGGGATGTGTTTGCCCAGCACCGTCGACACCAGCAGGTGGGCCCGACGGCGATTGCGGCGTAGGCCCAGGATCAGCAGATCCGAGAGCTCCCACCGGGCGTCGGGATCGCCGGTGATCTGCACCCCGAACCGTTCGGTCACCCAGTCGGTGGGACCCGTTGCCGCGGAGGTCGATCCGATCGCGCTCATGCGGCCACGTCCGCGGCGGTCAGCAGGTCCACGAAGCTGATCCCGGAGTTGGTCACACCGAAGGCGGCGGCGCGATCCATCACACGGTTGGCCCAATTGCGGTGGGGTTTCATCTCGTTCATCTTGTTCCCGTACGACGAGCGGGCCACGCCCCCGGCCTCGGTGGCGAGGACGTCGAGGGCGTCGTGGTACTCCTCGTGGGTCACCGCGCTCAGTGCGTGTACCGGGGCGACGTGGCGGGGGTGGATGACGGTCTTGCCGTTCATGCCGTTGGCCCGGTCCAGTGCGATCTCCCGGAGCAGGCCGTCCATGTCGCGGCTGACCAGCTCCTGGCGGAACCACACCGCGTCGTGGTCGCGGAAAGGCGTGTGCCGCAAGGTGGGCGCGAATCGTCGTTCGTGGTCGGCGAAGTACTCCCACACCGGTCCGGTGATGACGTGTCCGCCGTCGGCGCGGCCGAGGTGGTTGACCACGCTCGCGATCGCGTCGGCGGCCACCCGCACGTCGTAGATGGTCAGGTCGCGGTCGCGGCGGATCCCGAACAGCCCGCACATGTCGGTCGCACCGATCCGCACCGCGGGGACGATGTCGCGGTATTCGTCGAGATGGCTCGACAGGAGCGACAGCTGGTCATCGCGTGTCTCCCGGTGGACGATCGCCGCGGACTCCAGCACGGGCATCGCCCACAGATGCCGGCCGGTCGCCGTGCCGGCGGTGCGGACGGCCTGCAGGGCGTGGATCGCGTTGTGGGCGTCGAACTTCGGGATCACGAAGCCGGTCAGCACATCCGAACCGCCGGTCAGGGACGCGATGGTCTCGATCTGCTCGGCGGTGCGCACTCGCACGAACAACAGCATCTGCCCGGCGGGGGTGCCCTCGAGTTCGGCGATCGCGGCGATCGCACTCGCGATGGCCGCCGGCTCCTCGTGATCGGCCACCGCATCCTCGAGGTCGATCACCATCGTCATCACCCCGGATGCGAACCGCCGCGAGATCACCTCGGCCAGATTCGGTCGCGTCGCCGGGACGTACAGCGTGGCACCGAGCGCCACACCCAGGCGGCGGGCATCCCAGAACTGCGAGATCGGTTCGGGCCGATGGAGAAACAGACCTTGCAGGGTGTCCTCGGCCAGGTGATGGAAATGTGCCGGGCCCTCGACGGCCGGTGCGGTGGTGTCCTCGGAAGCCGTTGCGGTCATCGCGCCGCCACCTGTCCTCTCATCCGGTTGACGATCTCGGCGACACGGTCCTCCACGGCTCGCAGTTCGGTCAGATATGCCCAGTAGTCGGGGTGAACGCGTTCGAGTCGGGTGTGCGCACGGGAGATCCGGTCGGCCTGAGCATCGAGTACCGATCCCCATTCGTCAACCAGGTTACTGTTCATCGCGAGGTGCTGTGCGTCACGCAGCCGGAATCGGACACGCTGCTCGGTGGCGGCCGGGTCGGCGCGGACCTGGCGCAGCAACTCCAGCCGGCTCAGCACGGAGTCGACGGCGAACTCCGCGGCGTCGAGATCGTCGCGGGCGTTCTCGGCGTCGGCGATGGCCTGGTCGGGGGCGTCGGCCAGGCGCTCGCGGGCCCGCGCGAGATCGGCCTCGGCGGCCTCGATGTTGCGACGGATACCGGCCTCGGCGGTCTGCAGATCCGCCGAGCACTCGCCACTGAACTCACGGCGCAACGCCGACATCGTCTCCGGTACCCGCTCGGCGCGGGTGACGATCCCGCCGCGGCGAGTATCGACCGATCGAATGACGCGCTGGGCACGCTCGGTGAATCCCGGCGCCGCCGACAGCGCCGTGTCCACCCGTTGGGCGGCGCTGATCAGTGCGTTCGCCGTGGATCGCCGGGCCGGGAGGTCGGTTGCCTGCTCGTAGGCCCCGATCGCACCGCTCAGGCCGTCGGCGGCCTGCGACACCGAGGTCAGTCGCATGAACGACGCCGGGGCCTGCTCGAGGGCGTGGCCGGCCGACGTCGCTGCGGTCCGGGCACGCTGATCGAGCACCCCGAGCTCGGTCACGGCATGCCGGGCCCGGTCGAGTTCGCGGGCGTGGGCCTGACCGAACCGTGCCATCTGGTCGGTCATCGCCACCAGGGCGTCGGTGCAGCGGGCGAACTCGTCGGCGCGAGGCGGCGGATCGGCGGCGGCCGCCCCGGACAGACGCAGGTACTCGGCGGTGACCTGGCCGTACCGTTCGCGCAGCGCAGTCCAGTCGGCCCGCACTCGGGAGCGGGGGTCGAGCTGGTGGGCCACCTGGACGGCGGAGTCGATGTCGGCGAGCGCGGTCTCCGACGCCAGGAACGCCGCCGTCATTCGTCCTGTGTACTCACCGAGGTCGGGATTCGGGCGTGACCTGGCCCCGAACCATCGACGCGAAGAGTTCCTGGGCACGCACCCGATGCTATCGACTATCTTCACCGTCGTACGCGGCCTGCGTCTGGCGGCCGCGCCGGCCGAGAGGGGTGGCGGGTGCAACTGGTGCAGCGTTCGAAGCGGGTCGTGGAGGCCCGGTTGAACAACACCGCGGTCCGTGCGTTGTCCGGATCGATGGTCGCCTACGAGGGGCAGGTGAGCTTCAAGTCGGCCGGCTTCGGCGGGGGTGACGGCCTGCTCGCGGGGATGAAGCAACGGGCGACCGGCGAGGGCCTGTCGCTGATGGAGGCGTCCGGGACCGGCGTCGTCTACTTCGCCCACGATGCCGCCGAGACCACCATCATCGAGCTCAACGGCGACACCCTGCAGGTGGAGTCGCAGCAGCTGATGGTGCTCAACGGCAACCTGCAGACCAACATCACCTTCGCCGGGGTGCGCGGCGCGACCTCCGGGCAGGGCCTGTTCACCACGACGGTCAGCGGCCACGGGCAGATCGCCTTGCTGTCGCAGGGCGGTCCGCTGATCCACCTCGAGGTGTCGCCGCAGTTCCCGGTGGTCGTCGACCCGGATGCCTTCGTCTGCGCCCGTGGCGCGCTCAGCCAGTCGTTCGTCACCGACGTGACCTGGCGTGCAGCGGTCGGCCAGGGCGGCGGTGAGGCGTTCTCGCTGCGCTGGGACGGCACCGGTGTGGTCTCCATCCAACCGGCGGAACGGTAGGGCGACAACGATGTTCACCAAGGTCAACAGCAAGGTCGTGTCCGTCGACATCGGCCGCAGCGGCCCGATCGTGGCACGCCGCGGCGCGATGCTCTTCTACACCGGCAACGTCTACTTCCAACCCCACCAGGTCGCCGGTGCCCCCGGCGGGATGGGTGGGGTCGGCGGGATGGCCGGCCGGATGCTCTCCGGTGAGCACGAGTCGACGATGATCGCCCAGGGACAGGGCGTGGTGCACTACGGCTTCAAGGGCATCGAGATCGAGATCGTCGACGTCGGCGCCGTCGGCGGGATGATCCGGGTGGAGGCCTCCCGCACTCTGGCCTACACCTCGGGCCTGCAGGCCTCGATCGTCTCGGTCGCCTCGCAGGGCGGTGGCGGCGGCGGTGGTGGCGGTGGCTTGTTCGGGTCGTTGCGCAATGCGGCCGCGGGTGCGGTCACCGGTCAGGGCATGTTCACCACCCAGCTCTCGGGGGCCGGGCAGGTCGTGATCCTCGGTCACGGCGGGGTCTTCGAGCTGGCCGTCGCGCCGGACCGGCCGCAGGTCACCGTCGACCCGCAGGCATTCGTCGCATCCGCCGGACAGGTCAACACCACCCTGCGGTCGGCGATGAGCTGGCGCAACGTCGGCCGGACCGGCGGCGAGGCAATGCAATTGGAGTGCAACGGACACGGCGTCGTGTACGTCCAGGCGTCGGAGGAGAAGCTGTGAGCCAGTTGAACACGGTCTGGAACCCGATGTCGTTGCCGGTCGACGACAACATCCCGGACAACGACTACTCGTTCTGTATCGATCTCACCCAGCCGTGGTTCATGTCCAAGGGTGCGATGATCGCCTACTACGGGCAGATGAACTTCACCTCGCTGCAGCACGGCCTGCAGGGAAGTCTGTTGCAGATGGTGGCCCAACAGTTCTCGGCACCGCTGTACCTGGGTGACTATGTGGTCGCCGAAGGGCACGGGAAGCTGATCATCGGCGACCGCGGCTACAACATCAACGCCTTCGACCTCGACGACGGCAACCTCACCATCCGGGCCTCGAATCTGCTCGCCTTCCAACCGCAGTTGTCGTTGCAGCAGTCCATCGTGCCCGGGTTCCTCACGCTGGTCGGCAGCGGCAAGTTCCTCGCGTCGTCGAACGGTCCGGTGATGTTCGCCGAGCCGCCGCTGCGGGTCGACCCGGAGGCGCTCGTCGGCTGGGCGGACTGTCCGTCCCCGAGCCACCACTACGACCAGGTGTGGGTGAACTCCTTCATCGCCGCCGCCGGCGCCCGGTTCGGGATCAACTCCGGTGAGGAACGCCAGTTCGACTTCACCGGCAGCGGAACGGTTCTCGTCCAGTCCAGCGAGAAGGTCCGCAACGACATGTCGGTGATCCGCACCATCCAGGGGCAGATCCCGGGGCTGTCGGTGCCCGGTCTGCAGCAGATCAACCAGCACATCAACCAGCAGCTGGGGCAGCAGCAGGGGTAGGCCGCGCCCACATGTCGGCCGGTCGTCCTCGTTCCGTGGTCGGCTGTGGAGATCTCGACTCGTCTCGTCGCTGTGCGCGTGGCCGGTCTCAACCACCGTGTGGCCATTGGTGGTTGAGCACGACTCGACTTGTCGCTGCGCTCCGCGTCGGCTCAACTATCGTGTGGCCATTGGTGGTTGAGCAGGTCGTCCTCGCGCAGCGAGGCCGCCCGTCGTCGAAACCCGGTGAGATGTGCGTGTCCGCGACCACAGCCGAAGTGGTCACCCGCCGATGTTGGCCGGCGGAGGTTTCGACTCGACTTTGTCGCTGCGCTCCGCGTCGGCTCAACCATCGTGGACGGCGCGAGGCCGCCCGGCCGTCGAAACCTCGGTCAGGTTGCGTTGGGAGGTGGCCACCGCCGAAGTGGTCACCCGCCGATGTCGACCGGCGGAGGTTTCGACTCGACTTGTCGCTGGGCGGATTCAAGGGGTCAGCCCTGCGCTCCGCGTCGGCTCAACCATCATGGACGGCGCGAGGCCACCCGGGCGTCGAAACCTCGGGCAGGTTGTGCCGGGACCCGACCGGCCGCGAGATGAACGAAACCCCCGGCACTCACCGAGTGCCGGGGGTTTGTCGTGTGCGATCGGATCTCCGCGATCAGATCTCGATGTGGTCCTTCGCGCCTTCGGGCTCGTTGCGGCGCCGGATGACGCTGGAGGCGAACGCGGCGCCGATCAGCACGATGCCGACGAGACCGGTGACGAGCTCCGGGACGTGGGTACCGATCGAGTACAGCAGGATCACGGCCAGTGCACCGATCGCCCAGTGGGCGCCGTGCTCGAGGTACACGTATTCGCTCAGCGTGCCCTTGCGGACCAGGTACACCGTCAGCGAACGGACGAACATCGCACCGATCAGGCCGAGGCCGAGCGCGATGATGATCGGGTCGGCGGTGATCGCGAACGCGCCGATCACACCGTCGAACGAGAACGACGCATCCAGGACCTCGAGGTAGAGGAACAGGAAGAAGCCGGCCTTACCGGTGGCCTTGGCCAGATCGGTCGGGCCGGAGCGTCGTCGGAGCTCGGTGTCGGCGACTGCGGCCGCCTCGTCGACGCGCGGATCGTTCTTGGCGCGTTCGTCGTCGGCCTCGTCCTCGTCCTCGCCCTCGTCGGTGTTGAACAACTCACCGAGTCCGTTGACCACCATGTAGGTGACCATGCCCAGGAGGCCGGCGAACAGCACGGTGGAGCGTTCGTCGTCGGGTGCGATGAACTCGGCGGTGATGATCAGCAGCAGCGCCGCGATGACCACCTCGAGCTGATCGAGCTTGCCGATCTTCTCCAGCGGCCGCTCGATCCAGCTGAGCCAGGTGATCTCCTTCTCCTCGAAGATGAATCCGAGGAAGAGCATCAGCAAGAACATGCCACCGAACGCCGCGATCTGCGGATGCGCGTCGGTGATGATGGTCTCGTAGCTGGGGCTGCCGTCCGCGAAGTAGGCGGCATCGCCCGGCGGCGGGTTGAGTGCCAGGTCGAGGGCATCGATGGGATTGAGCCCCGATGCCAGCCACACGATGGCGAGCGGGAACACCAGGCGCATACCGAAGACGGCGATGAGGATGCCGACGGTGAGGAAGATCTTCTGCCAGAACTCGCTCATCCGTCGCAGGACGGTGGCGTTGATGACGGCATTGTCGAACGACAGCGACACCTCGAGGATTCCGAGGATCAGGGTCAGGAACAGTGCTGTCGGACCGCCGTACAGGAAGGCGATGATCAGCGAGAAGATCGTGACGACTATGGACAGACCGAATATTCGGAGAACCACTGGGGCGTGGCCTTTCTGGAGATGCGGTGGGCGTTACGCCGTCGATCGCGGGGATCAGCCCCGCGGACCGCGCTGGGCGCGCCGCGCTGCGACGCCCGTCGCACACGAATGCCGCACTCGACGGTGATCGGGTGCGGCATCGGTGACGTTGTCGATGACCGGGGAGGAGATCAGACGTTGACGCCGTAGTCGCGGGCGATACCCGCGAGGCCCGACGCGTAGCCCTGACCGATGGCGCGGAACTTCCACTCGGCGCCGTTGCGGTAGATCTCGCCGAAGACCATCGCGGTCTCGGTGGAGGCGTCCTCGGACAGGTCGTAGCGGGCGATCTCGGCACCGTTGGCGCGGTTCACGACGCGGATGTAGGCGTTGCGGACCTGGCCGAACGACTGCGAGCGGGCGTCGGCGTCGTAGATCGAGACCGGGAAGACGACGCTGTCGATCTCCGGCGGGGTGCCGGCCAGGTCGATGTTGATGACCTCGTCGTCGCCCTCGCCCTCACCGGTCAGGTTGTCACCGGTGTGCTCGATCGCGCCGTCCGGTGAGCGCAGGTTGTTGAAGAAGACGAAGTGCTGGTCGGAGAGCACCTTCTTGGTTGTGCCCAGTGCGATGGCGCTGGCATCCAGGTCGAAGTCGGTGCCGGTGGTGGTGCGGACGTCCCAGCCCAGACCGACGGAAACCGCGGTCAGTCCCGGGGCCTCCTTGGTCAGCGAGACATTTCCGCCCTTGCTCAGGCTCACGCCCATGGTTGTCGTGCCTTTCTGTCGTTGAACGGCCAAACGCCACTCTACGTGCGATGGCCCTCACTGTATGTGAAGTGCGAGGCGACCCACCCGGGTCTGGTCTGTCATCCGAATGAACGTGGCATGTCCGATTTCGGTTCCCGGCCGGTCAGCCCAGCAGCTTTTTCTGCACCTTGCCCATCGCGTTGCGCGGCAGGGCTTCCACCCACCGGATCTCGCGGGGTCGCTTGTGCACCGACAGCTCCTCGGCGACGAACTCGATCAGCTCGGAGTCCTCGACGGCCGAGCCCACCACGTAGGCGACGATCCGCTGGCCGAGGTCCTCGTCGGGGACGCCGACGACGGCCACCTCCGACACCGACGGATGGGCCAGCAGCACGGTCTCGATCTCGCCGGCACCGATCCGGAAACCACCGGACTTGATCAGATCGGTGGCGCGGCGCCCGACGATGCGGTGCATCCCGTCGGGTCCGATCACCGCGACGTCGCCGGTGGTGAACCATCCGTCCGCCGACCACGATTCGGCCGTGGCCTCGGGTCGGTGGAGGTATCCGGTGGCCAGCATCGGTCCGCGCACCAGCAGATCGCCGACACTCGCCCCGTCGTGCGGCAGCTCCTCGCCGGCCTCCTGCAGCCGGGTCTCCACACCCGTCACCGGCAGTCCCACCCACCCGGGCCGGCGTTCGCCGTCGGCCCGGGTGCTCACCGTGATCAGGGTCTCGGTCATGCCGTAACGCTCGACGATCTCGTGGCCGGTGGCATCCCGGATCTCGTCGAACACCGGGACCGGCAGCGGGGCGCTGCCCGACACCAGCAGCCGTGCCGGGGCGAGCGCGCGCGCCGACGCGAGGTCGGTGGCGACCCGTGCCCACACCGTCGGCACACCGAAGAACATCGACGCACCCGCCTGGGCGGCCGCGGCATAGTTCTCCGGGGTGGGCCGCACGGTGTGGATCAGTCGGCCACCGCGACGCAGCGGGCCGAGCACACCGAGGATCAGGCCGTGGACGTGGAACAGCGGCAACCCGTGCGCGAGGGTGTCACCGGCGGTCCAGTCCCAGGCGTCGGCGAGGGCGTCGAGACCCTCGGCGATCGCGTGCCGGGTGATCGGCACGCCCTTCGGCATACCGGTGGTGCCGGAGGTGTAGAGGATCAGGGCGGTGGAGTCGGCCGGCGGCTCGGGATGTGAATGCCACGACTTGGCGTATCGACGGACCGGGATCGAGGGCAGTGTGGTGTCCGGCGGGGCCTCGCCGAGCCATGCCTGGGCCCCCGAGTCGGAGAGCATGTGGACCAGTTCGCGGTGCCCGGAATCCGGTGGGATCGGCACGATCGTGACGCCGGCGACGAGACCGCCGGCGATGGCCAGCACCGTCGACACGGTCGGGCGGGCCAGCACGGCGAGCGTATGGGCGCCGCGGATTCGTTCGGCCGTCGCGGTGGCCGCGCCGACGAGCTCCTCCCGGGACAGATGGTCGTCGCCGACGATCACGGCATCGGCGAGGTCGGGCGCATTGGGGATCATCGTCGGCAGCAACACAGGTCTCACTGTGCCACGTGCGTCACCGGGCGGCGCCGATTACCGGGTCACACCGCGGCCACGATCTCCTGGGGGCGCACCCAGCCGTCGGCGAGCAGGTTGACCAGCAGCCGGGACTTGTTGCCGACGCTGCGCCCGACCGCCTCGTATCGCTGCACCACCCGGCGGTAGTGCTCGCGGACGGTGCTCTCGGCGACGTGATGGATCTCGGCGACCTCACGGGTGGTGCCGCCGAGCGCATAGGCCACCACGATCTCGCGCTCGCGCGGGGTGAGGCGGATGACCTGCGGGGTGCGGGCCCGGTCGTCGGCGACGTGCTGGAGGAAGGCCAGCAGTTCCGACGCCGCATTGGGGGAGTCGGTGAGATCGAGTCCGTCGGGGTCGCCGGAGGCCACCCCGAGCCCGACGAACCGGGCGTCGGCGAGCAACGGATCGTTGCGGGCGGCCTCGATGTGATCGGCCGAGCGTGCGACGACCACCGCGATCGACGCCGACGTCGGTCGCAGCGGGTCGGGTCTGAGATCGGCGGTGTGCACCAGGAACGACGCGTGACCGGCGTTCTGCAACAGCGCGCACAATGCGGCGTCGGCGATGCCGCCCTCCGCGAGCACCGCCACGGTCAGGGCGGGGCTGTGGGAGCCGGCGGGTGGCAGTTCACGGCCGAGAACGGAGGTCACCGAACAAGCATTACCGCGAGTACCGCATAGATCAGGTCTCTGTTTGGCACCATCGCTCCGATTTCGAGCAGAAAACACCACCAAAGTCACAATCTCATGCGTGATTACGCATGAAGTCGCTTGATCGGACACAATGAATGTCATGCCGAATGGTCTCCGGGTGCTGGTCGCCTCGCCGTTGGGGCGGATGGTGGCCGGTCCGCTCGCGACGGCACTCGAACGCGCCCACGTCGATGTGGCCGTCGACCGGGACGACTTCACCCAGCGGGTCGCCGGCCGGGTGCGCTACGACGTGGTGGTGGCCGATTTGGTGTGGAATCACCCGGTCACCGAGTGGGAGTTCGATGGGCTCGACGTGATCGATGCGCTCACCCGGTACGGCCGGCTGGCGCCGGTCGTGCTGGCCACGCAGGGACACAGTATGGAGCAGGACCTGCTCGACGAGGCCGGCCGCCGTCCCGAGGTGGTCGGCGTGATCGCCAAGTCCGACGGCCTCGGCGCGCTCGCCGAGGCGGTCCGCACCGCCGCACTCGGGCGTCGACTGCCGCCCACGCCGGTCACCGACGGGACCTCGCTGCACGAGCTGTTCGACGGACGCCGCGGCGAGACCAGCGGACGGATGGCCGGGGCGATCGCCGCCGGGCACGTCTCCGACAACGCCTCCCTGGCCCGCGTCGCGAAGGTGTCGCCGAACACCGCGAACAAGGTGACCAGTCATTACCTCGGTCCGATCATCCTCCGGCGGGGCGAGCACGATCCCGACATGCCGATGACCCAGGCCGCGGTCTACCGCTGGTGCGGTCTGCATGCGCGGTACCTGGTGAGCTGGTGCCGCCGCAACGGGCACGCCGACGTCCTCTCCCCGTCGAGCGGTTCCGGGCCGAACTGATCGTCGGGCCGTCACGTCGAGGTCACGGCGTCGAGGTCGCGGTGCCGAGGTCGCGGTGCCAGGTCACGGCGGTGGTGTCATGGCGATGAGGTCACGGCATTGGGGTCACGGGACGTCGTGCGTCGGCCGGCGCGGTCAGGGGCGCAGGACGACCTTGCCGCCGGCATGTCCGCCGGCCACCACCGACACGGCGTCCGGTGCCGCCGACAACGGATACGTCGCGGCGATCGGAACCACCACCTCGCCATTGCCGGCGAGTCGGATCATGCTGGTGCGCACCGAATCCCGGAACATCTGACTCTCCGGCTGCCGACCCCCGAGTGCGATGAACCCGTCGGTCCGGGCGCGCGCCGCGGCGGCGACGGTGACGATCCGTGAGCGGTCGGCGACCAGGGCGAGGGAGGTGTCGACGGCATCGTCGGTGCCCACGGCGTCGAGGGCCGCGGCGATCGGGATGTCACCGGCCAGGGCCAGGATGCGGTCGACGAGTCCGGGGCCGTACTCCACCGGCAGTCCACCGAACTCGCGCACACGCCCGGCGCCGGCCTCGCCGGTGGTGCCGATGACCCGGAATCCGCGAATCCTGGCCAGCTGCAACAGGATCGAGCCCACCGCCCCGGAGGCGCCGTGGAAGACGACGAGCTCGTCGCGGGCGACCTCGGCGGCACGGATCATGTCGGCGGCGGTCACCCCGGCCAGCAACAGGCCTGCCGCCTCGTCGAATCCGAGGGACTCCGGTTTGGCGAACACCGTCGACGCCGGGACGGTCAGCGACGTCGCATAGCCACCGTGGACACGGAATGCGAGCACCTCGTCGCCGATACCCGCCGGACCCGAGGCGATCTCGGTGTCGGCGCCGATGGCCGAGATCCGCCCCGACACCTCGTAGCCGATCGGCAGTGGGAAGGTCTCGGCGCGCGCCGCATGTTTGAGGTCGGCCGGGTTGATCCCCGCGGCGACGACGTCGATGGTCACCTCGCCGGGACCCGGTGCGGGTACCTCGGTCTCGACGAAGGCGAAGTCGGCCAACCCGTCCGGACCGGTGGCCACCCAATGGTGTGCCGAGCTCATCGTCTGCCTCCCCATGACGTCGGTCGCCCCGACCTGTGAACCAGGGTAGGCCGAGGTCGGGCCCCTGCGTGGGACTCCGGTACGACCGATCTCGGCGGTGGTCACCGGTGCTTTCGCACCGGGGGGCCCGGGGCGTGAACTCAGGTGTTGACGCCGAACGCCGAGGCGATCGACAACAGGCTCGCATGCCGTTCGGCGGTGGCCCGGAATCGCCACTTGCCGTCCTCGAGCACCAGGCGCGCGTAGACCAGCGCCCGGACATCGGGCTGCCCGGCCGACAGCGAGTACTCGGCGAGTGCGCCACAGGAGCTGTCGGCGGCGCTGATCGTGGCGGCCTCGAACCGGCCGAACACGTCGGCGTTGTCATAGACCGTCACCACGATGGCCACCTCGCGGGCCTTCGGTGGCAGGAGCAGGGTGTCGATGGTCAGGCTCTCGCGCGGGTCGTGGGCGTTCCCGCCGACCAGCCGGACCGCCTTCTCCGGGGTGTCGTGCTGGTTGAAGAAGGCGAAGTAGTCGTCGCTGAGCACTGTGCCGTCGTCGCCGAGGACGAGTGCGGCGAGGTCGAGGTCGATCCCGGCCGGCGTGCGTGCACCGTCCCACTCGATCGCGACGGTGATCACCGCCAGGCGATCCGGAGTCGTCGTCATCGTTGTCCTCTCGTCATCTCGCCGCCGGCCGCTGCTCGGTGTAGCGCCGGGACGGTGGCAACCACAATCCCGCCGTGGCGAGCAGTCCGCAGACCACGATCGCCATGACGACCGGTCCGGCCAGCAGACCGAACAGCGAGAGCACGGCGAGGAAGATCGCCGCATATCGCGGCCACCGGTGGCCCCGCCAGGTACCGATCGTAAACAGTGCGTACGACGCTGCGAAGATCACCCCGAGCGCGATGGTGGCACCGATCCCGATGGAGTGGCCGGTGTCGACCCAGGTCCCGGCCACCCGGTCGGCCGTACCGGTCGGATCGGCATCGAGGGCGGCATCTGCCGATGCGCGCACGCGCGACACCGCGATCACACCGAAGACCGTCTGCACCACGACCAGCAGACCCGCGGCCGTGAGGGCGGCGGCGCTCAGCACGATCGCCGGTGGCCGCGGCGTGTGCACCGGTGCGGCGGCGGGGATGCCGAGATGCCCGGGTGCCGGTGTGCCGAAGGTTGCCGGCCCGCCCGGGTGCGGGGGTGGTGTCCCGGCCCACGCCGGTACCGGTGCCGGCGGCTCGAACGGATTCGCCGGCGGTGACGATTCGGTGGGCGCCGCCGGGCGGAACAGGTCGTTCCCGCTCGGGTCGACGTTGCCCGGCGCAAATGGGTTGTGCCGGGCCGGGTTCGGTGAGAACGGGTCGGGTCCGAAGGGATTCGGGGGATGTGTCACGGCATGCGCTCATTCCTGGAGCACGTGGCGATCGGCGAGTACCCAGCGGATGGGATCCATGCAGCGGAAGGGGGAGATCCCGTTGGGGTGCAACCGTTCTCCCTCGGGTGACTCACCCAGGGCCGACACTGCGAAGAATCGGTGGTGGTACTGCTGCCCGGTCACCGGATCCACCATGTTGAGCAACGACGGCCCGGCCCGCAGGCGCTGGAGCAGACTGCGCACCTCGGCGTCGAGGAGCTGTCCGTCGGTCTCGTCGTAGCTCCGGTTGACCAGGCTCGGATCCCGGTTGAAGGCCGCACCCGGATGACCCATCACCTGACCCCAGGCACTGTTCTTGACCCGTGAGAGTTCCTGCAGTGCATCGAATTTCGACAGGATGACACCGAGCCGGGGGTTCCCGCCGGAGATCAGCCGCATCACCACCCGCAGGACGTCGCGCGGATCGCCGCCGACCCGTGAGGAATCGGGGATCAGATCGCGGAGCTGATCGGAGACGTCTTCCACCCGGAGGGGATCGAACAGGAAGAACACCGCGTCGGCGCGGGAGAAGAACTCCCAGGCAGGTCCGGCGACCTTGGCCTCCTCCAGATCCTCACCGGCCACGTCGCGGATGACGAGGAAACGCTTGAGGCCGTCCCACACACCGAGGTCGAAGATCAGCGGGTGGTGGGCCTCCGACGCCGCACTCGGTGTCGCCTGCACGATCCCGCGTTCGACGAACAGCGGGGTCTCGTAGATCGCCGAATAGCGGTTCGCGGTCTCGTCGTCGGCGGGGATGACCTCACGGTGGAACCGTTCGGTGTACTGCTGCAGCTGTTTGATCAGGACTGCGATGAACACGGTCTTTCCCGTGTACCGGGCCCCGGCCATGGCCACGCAGGTGGCCTCGCCGTACCGCCACATCGGTGGCAGCGTGTAGTGGCAGGTCACGCACACCTCGACGTGCCGGTGCACATCGAAGCTGGCCGGAATCCAGTCGGGACTGTTCTCCGGGCGGTTCGCGGTGTGGACCTGCCCCGTCGACGTGGCGACCCCGGCGTAGGCGCTGGCGGTGGGGTTGTGCGCGACCGACTCCGGAGTGGCCTCGGTCCATGCGACCTTGTCGTGGGGCAATGCGGTGAAACACCGAGGGCATTTCACCGGTGCCGGGCCTGGTCCGGTCATCGTCGCACGCTCCCGAGTTCGGTCGCGGCGAGCAGTCCGGCGACGACGGTGGTGAGACGTTCGGGCGAGGCGATCAGTGCTTCCCGCGGGTCTCCACCGGGTTGTGGCGGTTCGATCTGCGCGCCGATGAAGCCGGGCCGTGTGGTGGCTGCCCGGGAAGGTGAGATGACCAGGGTGGCCTCACCCGAACGCGGGCCGGTGCCGATGGTCAGCCCGGTCCCGGGTCCGTCGGTGATGATCACGGTCAGCGACCTGCCCACGGCCGGGCTCGTCGGCCGCGAGCCCATCAGCAGGCCGAATCCGTTGCCGGGCGGCCGGGAGAGGAACTCGCCGAGATCTGCCGGGGCGATCTCTTCGGTGGCGCCGTCGGCCCGGGTACAGGCGATGGTCGGACGGTCGCCGACGACAGCGGCGACGCCCGCGACGACGTCGCCGGCCGCGGCGACCGCACCCGAGGCGATCAGGGCCGCCATCGAGGCGGAGCTGTCGACGATGCAGCGGACGGTCACCGCATCGGCCTCCGGGACCTGGTCGAGCCGGAGCACGCCGCGGCATGCGACACGCGCCTTGGCGGCGAGCGGTGGCAGCGGCGCGTCGGGAATGGTCAGACGGGTCTGGACGACGAGGGTGTCGGGGCCGTCGGGGGCGACCGTCGCCAGCTCGATGAAGCTCATCCCGGAGACGTCACGGGGGGTCAGCTGTGCGATATCGGCGCTCGGGTCGTTCCCGCCGTCGGGACCGAACGAGACGTGCACGACGGTGCCCTGGTCGAAGTTCGATCGCCCGGCGTCGGGTACGGCGACGATGGTCGTCTCCACGTCGACCCTGGGGAGGATCAGCAGTCCGGGGGACTGCTGGATGACGCGGGTGGAGGCGCCGTCGGCGGTCCGGGCGGCCAGTCGTACGCCCGTGGTGGGGGTGGCGGTCGCCAGCTGGACGGCCAACGGCCGGCGCGGCAGTGTTGCCGATGCCTTGCCGTCGAGAACGTAGGTGGCCATGTCAGCGATCCTCTCGGGAGCGGAAGGGCCAGAGACCTGAGGTCTCCGGGCTGATGATCTTGAAGGACTCCAGCCATGCCGAGGCCTGTTTGGGATGCTCGGCGAAGAACTCCTGGGCGTCGGCGGCGGTGACGGTGCGAAGCGCGGGCCAGACGGCATCACGCAGGGCGTCGGCGGTGGCCGGCCCGTGATACCGCTGGTCCTGGACCGCCTCGTCCAGCAGTCGGTCGGCCCACGGCTCTTCGGTGGCGAGGTCGTCGGCGATGACGTGGTCGATCCTGATGTGCTCGAACTGCGACAGGTAGCTGCGCGCCGCGACCCAGCCGATGTCGAGCAGCTTGCGGCCGACGAGTATCCCCAGGAGATCGAGGAGTCTGTTGGCGGTGTCCGGCCGCTGGTGTGTGAGCCGCTCGTCGGCCGGACCCCCGGCGGTCGCGAACGCCGCCGCGCGGGACTGCGCGACGAGCATTCCGGCATACAGCATCCGGCGCAGATCCTCGGCGAGCGGCCGGTTCCACCCGACCGGATCACCCATGCATACGCGGACGGTCTCGATGAGGGTCGGCGGGTCCGGGATGTTGCCCGGGTTCATGTGAAACCTGCGCAGACATGCCGCGGCGACCAGGGCATCCTGTGCGGCGTCCACACCGCGCGGTTGTCCGGCCAGGTCGTAGAGCATGTCCGGCGTGGGATTCTCGTAGAACACGTGGTCGTGCAGCATGGTCGGCGAGGTCCGACGGGGCTTCTCGTGGGTCCACATCAGCAGATCGGCGGCGGCCGGTGCCTCGAGGCGGGTCAGTTCGCCGGTGAGGTCCCTGGCCTGCGCGTCGTCGAGCGTCAGGTCCTCGAGGACGAACTCGATCGCCTGGGTGACGGCCGCCTGTCGCTGTTCGGTGCCCAGGTTCAGGGCATCGGGTGTGCCCGCCGGGGTCCCGCGCAGGCACGCTGCTACCGCGATCGGGTACAGGCGCCGATCGGCATTGGATGGATTCGCCGGCGGTTCCAGGGGTCGACCGGAACCGTCGTCGAAGACCCAGTTCCACAACGGGCTGCGAAAGGCCTCGAGGTGCACACGATTCCAGCGGAGAAGACTGGGGCGCACGAACTTGGCTCGGACCCCCAACGGAATGAACACCAGATTCGACTGTTGGTTCGTATCCCAGATCACCGACGGGTCGATTCTCTCCCAGAGACGGGTGAGTTCGGCCTCGACCTCGACGAACTCGCTGTCATGACGCGCGAGCTGATCGAGCAGGATGGTGAGCCGGATGACGAAGATGGCGGTTCCGGTGGGCTCGTGGTCGACGGATTTCTCGGCATCGGCGAGCAGGGACGTGATCGTGGCACGTACCCCACCGAGGTCGACTGCCTGGACGGCCGGCAGCTTGCCGAACGAACTGGTGTGAAGCCACTGCCTGTCGTCGAGCGCGGCCACCAGGAACCGGGACGCGGGGATGCCCGGATCGGACTGGCCGGCGACGGCCTTGCGCAGCTGGGCAAGTGCCTCATCCGGGGTGATCGGGAACTGCGTGCGGGCCCGGGCGATCAACGCCGCGGCCTCGGGAAGGGCTGCGGTGTCGGCCGGTTCGTCGTGGGCGACCACGCGGAGGGCATCGTCGTGGAACTCGTCGAGTGCGGGATTCTCGGCGATCGCCACCGCCAACGGCCATGCCCCCGAGGTGGATTGCGCACCGAGTGCGAGTCCCACCTCGTCGCGGCGCAGGAGCACGGCGACGGCGGTGTCCTCGTCTTCGAGAACACCCTCGACAAAGGTGGACAGCGCCGAGACCGGCACCTCGCCACGTGCGACGCGATGCACCGATCCCACATCTCCGAGCAGCGGCGCCTCGTTCTCGTCGATCACCAGCGCACCACCGAAGGCCGTGCGCTCGTCGACACTGTCGGCGGGGACGGCGATCAGATGTGTCCCGCGGTCGATGTGGGCCGGGATCTGATCCGGGCGATCATGGGTGGTCCATCCGAGTCGTCCCGCGAGTTCCGGGGGCAGCAGGTAGGACACGGCGGCGATCCACGCGGCCGATGCGTCGTGCGAGTGCGTCAGCAGCACCACCGCCGGGCCGTCCTCGAGGGCATGGGTGACGGCGTCGATCAGGACGCGGAAGACGCCCTGCCGGTCGACGGCATCGTCGGTCACGAACCGGACGACCGACGAGAGTGTGATGATGCTGCCGGGAGCGGGGATGTCGGCGGTACCGAGTCGGGCCGCGGCCACGTTCTCGGCGCGGTACGGCCGCAGCCAGTCCGGTGAACCCCAGAGCCGGATCGGCCGATACCCGGGCCGGTGGGCACGGCTGCGGTCGACGGCGATGTGGGCGAACACATTTCCGGGCCTGCCGGTGGCATCCGGGCCGGCGGCCGTCGTATGCCAGAACACCCCGGCGTCGTCCATCCGCGCGTACGCCAGCCGGCTCGGGCGCTCGGCGATCTGTGCCTCGGTGGGGAAGTCGGGCAGACGGGGATCGAGGTCGAACCGCGTGACGACCCGGCCCACCAGCGTGTCGCGCTGGGCCGTGGTCAGATCCCCCCGCACCTCTTTGACCTGCCATCCGCCGCGCCCGGCGCCGTCGTCGAACGAGGTGTAGGTCAGTTGCGCGTACTGCGACGCTGCCGGCGGCGGCGCAGCCGTCATCCCTGGTCCCCCTGCGGCGTGGGCGCCCGGAACTGCCAGAGCTGCTGCATCGGCGGGTCGGTGAGCGCCACACGCGGTGTGCGGTCCGCGGTGTCGTCGACGAACACCCGCACGAATGCGAACTCGTTGCCGAGATCGACATAGAAGTCGGTGCGGTGCACCCCGGGTTGGATGTGGGGGAGCTCGCAGTGCGGAGTCCGTTGACCACGGACGAGGAACTGCAGATTGTGTCCGTCCCGGAGATCCAGCGGCAGTCGTTCGCGGTTTGCCACCAGCACCAGCGCCGGCGGGTTCGCGAGCTCGCTCTCCGAGCCGACCCACAGCCGGAGCACACGTGATCGGGGGTTGTCGGTCGGCACCGATTCGAACCGGTACTCCATCCGGGTCAGGCCCGGATAGGCCAGTGTGGCGATCTCACCCCGGATCTGCTCGCCGCGCGAGTAGGCGACCGGTACCAGACAGACGGTACATCCGTTGGCACCCAACCTTTGTGGCATGATGATCGCGCCGTCTCGCCGGTGCGTCGACGCCGACACCACGGCGGATGGCCGCGACTGGGAGCAGATCTCTTCGGGGCTCAGCGTCGTCGAACCGACGAAGACCTGCACCTCGGCCGCACCGGCCGGCCAGCCGAAGGTGATCAGTTCGGTGTTGAATCGTTCGATGATCCGCGGTTTGATCACCGCGGGCAGCGGACGTGTCTGCACCTGGGTGGTGCCGATCCGGACACGTCCGTTGGCGAGGGTCACCGGGGTCAGGTAGGCGCGTTCCCAGTCCGTCGGCCACAGCACCCGCGTCATCTGGGAGGTGGTGGGATCGAGTGCGGTGACCGGGTCCTTGATCCGTGATTCCTCGGTGAAGCCCTGGACCGTGATCGCCGAGGCGTCACGGTCCTCGTTCTCCAGGCCCGCCGGCGGCGGTGAGGCGAACCGGTGGATCTGGACCTGCTGACCGGATTCCGGTGTACTCCAGCGCAAGTCGAAGGTGCTGCCGGATTCGGACATGGTCACGGTCAGATCGGTGACCGGATCGAGGTCGACGGTGACCAGGACGTCCTTCTTGACCTGGCGGGACAGTCGCGCCGAGTCGTTAACCATCACCTCGGCCTGGACCGCATACAGGAATCGTCTTCCCCGGGTGGCGCCGGAATCGACGAATCCGGTGAGATTCGGCTGATCGGAACAGATCTGGTTGCTCGGGTTCGCGACCGGCGGTCCGCTGCCCTCGAGTGGGATGCGGTACACCCGGACGCTGCGGGTGCCCGGATGGACCGACCACTCGCCGATGACGCGTCCGGACTCCTCGGACAGACGCATCCCCTCCACCGGGCTGACCTCTTCGCCCTCGGCCCACTTCACCGGTTGTGCTGCGCGGGCGGAGCTTTCGTCGACGCCGACGTGACACCAGACCTGGAACACGCGGACGGCGGAGGCCAGGAACCGGCCGTCGTCGAGCGCTGCGGTGGTGGTGACGCCGATCAGCTCTCCGGACTCGGGCTTGTACGGTGCGACATCGTCACCGGAGACGACGCGGTACAGCACGGTCTCCCGGCCTTCGGTCGGCCAGGATTCCCAACTCAGCTGGACGCCGTCTCCTGCGGTACCCACCTTGATCCGCCCGGGTTCGACATCTGTTTCGGGATAGTCGTATTCGCAGAAGTCGCCATGCGACCAGGTGCGTCCGGTACCGGTGCCGGTGGCCGACCCGGCCTGGCCGGTGGTGTCGGCGGTGGTGTGGGCGGAGGTGGTGTCTGCGGCTGGGGCGCTGGATGCCGCCGGTGAACTCGGTGCGGTTGTCGGTGTCGGTGTCGGTTGTGGCGCGGCCGGGGTGACCGGGGGCCGCGGCGTGCGACGGGGCTCCGGGGTCACCGTCTCGGGCTTGTCCGTGGGCTCGTCGGCGAACGCGGCGATCACCGTGGCGATCTCCGGGGCCAGGGCGGCTGCGGCACCGGTCAGCTTCCGCCGGATCTGGTTGACGCTGGTCTGATTGCGTCGCAGCAGGTTTCGGAGGGTGACGTCCTTGATGGAGTCGGCCCCCTCGACCCCGTTGGCGATCTGGGCGGTGCGCCACTCGATGAGGGCCCGCAGGATCCGGGCCTGCGGGTCGTCGGTCGCGGTGGCGGCGGCCGGCGGATCGTCGCGGCGCGGTGCCGGTTCGGGATCCGGCACATCGGGGGCGGCGCGCAGGTGTTCGGGCATGTGCGCGACGGCGATCTCGGGGGTGACCCCCAGGGTCGTCTGGGCCAGGAGGTGATCGATGGTCTCCCGGTACGCCGTCTCCAGCGGGCTGAGCGGACCGTCGGCCCACTGCTGCGGGATCCGGGAGATCTCCACGAGCCGCGGCGGTTCGGGAGTCGGGTAACCCTGGTCGGTTGCCCATCCACGCCAGACCTGCAGGGTGGCCAGGTATGTCTCGGGGCTGATGCTCGTCATGTCAGAACTCGAATCCTCGGCCGGGTTCGGGTGCCCGGAACTCGTCCGGTCGGGTCGCCGGACCAGGGGCCCCGGTGGGGTCCTGGCCGTTCCGGGAGACACCGAACCCGGATTCGATCGGCTGTGGCGCCGCCCAGTCGGTGTCGGCCCGCGGGGTCTGGTCGCCCACGGTCACCAGATGGTCTGCGGTGAAAGCGTCGCTGAGCTGGGTTGCAGCGCAGATGATCCCGAGTCCCCACCGCTGGGCGCGCCGGTAGTCGATGTCGACCTTGGCGACGGCGTCCATGATCGCACCGTCGGTGAGGAGGTCGGTCGAGAACGACCCGCTCGGTTCGGTCGGCCGATCGATCCCGCCGAGGAACTCGTCGATGGTGGTCTCGACCCGATCGATCGGTTGCACCGAGGCGAGCAGCCGCGGGACGAGGGTGCCCATCGGGCCGGCGAGCAGGTCGAGCGCATGCTGCCACACGACGTCGGCTCCCGAGGACGTGACGGCGCCGGTGTGGACCGCCGTCGAGAACCGGTCGAGCTGTGAGCCCGAGCGCCGGCCACGTTCGGACCACAGCGGCGACGCACCGACACCGAGGTCACGTGCCCCGGGCTGCGGTGGTGCGGCCCGCGTGATGAGGTCCTCCCACGAGCGGGTGAGCCACCCCGGCCGGAACAGATCCCGCCGAAGATGTCCTGCGATGGTGGCGATCTCGGCCTCGGCAGGCCGTGCGACACCCACCGAGGTGGACATCGGCATTCCACGCGAGATGTGCAGGACCTGCTCCGGGCGATGCAGGTCGGGTCCGAGCGGTGCCGCGAGGAAGCCGCCGATGACGCGGCTCCAGGCCAGGAACTGTCCGTAGGCCTGCGACAGACGACGCAGATCGTTGAGCGCCGCCCGCAGGTTCTGCAGATCGATCTCGTGCTCGGCGATGACGGATTTCCGTTGGTGCAGTAGGGCGAACAGTCGTCGTTGGGTACTGATGAACGCGCAGCCGAGCGCCACCACGAGCACGATCAGCGTGCCGACGATCACCGTCGGTGCCACCCACCAGTCCACGATCTCCGCGATCGCCAGATAGGTGAAGACGCCGGTCAGGATCAGCCACAGCACCACCGCCACCTGCACCCAGCGGGCCAGTCCGAGATTGCGTGATCCCGGGTCCGGCGGGGTCTGCGCGTTCATGAGTTTGGCGAACAGCCCCTGGACCTCGGACCAGCAGCCGGCGAACGACTTCGCGAGCTGGTCGCCGACGGCGGCACCGAAACTGCCGGAGTGCCGGCGCTGCCAGTCGTTCAACGCCGACAAGGTGGAACCGGCGGCGAGGCCGTTGTGCGGATCGCGCTGGAGATCGCCCAGGCGGCGGCGCAGATCCTCGACGCCCAGGGCGTCCACGGCGTCGACCCCGTCGATCTCGGTCGCGGCACCGATCACACCCGGGATCGCGGTGAACCGTTCGCCCGGGCCGGGGACCACACCGGCGGCCTCGTGCACGATCCCGACCGCGGCCCCCACCGGGACCGGGGGCAGATCCGACGTGCGGTTGCCCGCATCGGCGAGGGTCATCGACGCCCGGGCGTAGTCCTGCCACAACCCCGACAGGTCGGTACCCGCGTCATGCACGGGGCCGGTGCCGGTGATCAGGCCGCCCAGGTGATCGGAGGCCTCGCCGATGTCGGCCCATCCGGCGTGCTGGCCGTTGGCCCGGCGGCCGTGGGCGACCACCTCGTAGGCCGCGGGGGCGTCGGTGAAGACGGCCTGCTGGACGCCGATGGCGACGCTGCGGGCCAACCCGCCGGCGACCTTGTGGTACCAGGCCGCCGGGGCGTTCTTGATCGACGCCCAGAGGAAGCCGAGGAACATCTTGATGGCCGCCCAGGCCCCGATGGTCTCGACCGTCTGGGTGGGGTAGGACAGGCGCGTGCCACGCAGGACGGCGCTGTGCTTGGTCCACAGCGTCGAGGCCATCGTCCGGCCCGCCAGCCCGGCATCCTGCAGGTACACGACCTGCATGCGCTGATCGCTGGGCAGCGGCAGACGCCCGTCCTGCGCCAGGATCTCCGCGCGCAGGGACGACTCGACGTCGGCGGTCTCGAGTTTCCGGTAGAACGACCGGGCCAGCCGGATCACCTTGCCGGGCAACACCGGCGCGTCGTCGAGCGGGGCGTGCTCGATCCCGCTCCACAGTCCGGTCAGTCCCGCGATCACCGGACCGGCGAAGCGGCCGTGATCGATGGACGTGGGCTCGGTGGGGGTGGGGATGCGGCCGAACTCGGGGCCGCGTGAATCCTCCGGCGATACGACGACGTTGTGCCAGCCCTCGACCGACAGTGCCGTGGACGGTCCGTCGATCCCGGCGGGGCCGGTGAGCGCCACCCGGATTCGGACCACCTGTGCGGCCCCGGTGGCCGAGTGGAGCGCTCGGGTCACACCGAGTTCGGCGCCCACCGGAAGCCGGTGGGTGCCCTCGGCGATCGGCACGACCGAACAGATCCGCAGCAGCGTGATCCGCCGTGTGGTGACCAGTTCGGTCAGTGCGAGGTCGTGGGCGATCCCGCGCTCGACGACGACGAGTGACTGCACCGGCGTGGCGGTGTCGGGGTCGGTGACCCAGGCGAACTGGTCCACGAGACCGGCCGCCGACAGGTCGGTGAGTGCGGCCAGCACGCCGTCGGCGGGGCCGCTGGGGGCGAGGAACACCGTCAGTGCGGTCATCAGAAGATGCTCCCGCCGGATGCCGAACCGAAGTCCATCGACGGTGCCGACCAATCGTTCTCACGTCCCTGTACGGGTACCGGGCTCGGTGTGTCCGGGGCGATCGGCCGTTCGGCGTCGGCCACCGCCGCCGGGATCAGCGCCAGCAGTTCGCTGGTGACCCAGTACACGTCGGGGGCGAGGTCGCGGAAGATCGGGGTCTTCGACGCCTGCTCGCGCACCGAGATCACCGAGAAGACACCACCGCCCGGGGCCGGTGGGTGACCGTCGGTGCCGCCGTCGCCGGGGCGCATGAAGTGTGCACCCACAAAGGTGCGGTACTCGGTCAGGTATGCGGTGAGTCGTTCTGCGCGCGTGGCGATGTCGGAGCCCGGCCCGGTGTCGGCGATCACCGAGGCGATACCGGTGCCGAGATCGCCGGAGCGCAACCAGCCGGCGATGTTGCGGCGGGCGGCGAGCTGGTCCCGATCCATTCCGGAGGTGGTGTTCTGTGCGGCCGCGTCGTAGACCCGGCGCAGCGCCCGGTACGGATGCATCGAACTCATCGCCGGCGGCTGGTGCGAGTTGGCGATGGCCAGCAGCACGGATTCGAGAATCGCCGGGAGCCAGTCGTATTCGGCGAGGAACTCCGACGGCGGGGTGAGCAGCTGGGCGGGGAACGGCAACCACCGTTTGTTCTCCCCGTCCCAGACCTGCGCGGCCTGCGTGAACGGCGCCTCGGGAACCGAGACCAGGCCGAGGGCGCGGCCGAGGATCCATCCGCCGACCATCGCCCGGCGTTCGTCGACGTGCATCGGCAGGCTGGCCGCGAGCGGGCGGGCCCGACGATGGGTCCAGAACGCCTTGCGTTCGGCCGCCGACGATTCCAGCCACTGGCGGGACGCCGCCTCGACCACGGCGTCGTAGGCCAGCGGCGAGTAGTTCGGGTACGAGCCGAAGATGTCGATGCGCTTGATGTTGGCCTCGTCGGTGAGCGCGCCCTCGAGTGCGCGGACGCTGTTCTTGTCGACGCGCATCTGCTGCCCGAGGGTGGTCGACAGTTCGTCGGCGACGGTCAGGCTGTGGAAGGGCACCGCGGAGAACTTGTAGCGGTACATCATCTCGGAGACGCCGTGGATGGCCTGCATGGCGTTCTCGTTCACGCTGGCCAGCGGCCGGGCCAGGCTCACCGCCTCGCCGAATCGGAGCAGGAGGTCGCGTCGGCGGGCGGCCAGCTCGGACTCGGCCACCTGGGCGTCGCTGCTGGTCCGGCCGGTCACGTACTCGCGCAACGAGACCGAGCAGAAGCGGTGGAAGGCCTCGCCCGGGCGGGCCACGAATTCCCGTGCGCGCGAGAGAAGTTCGCCTGGCCGGATGTGGATGTCGAAGGTGGCGGGGGAGGCGATGAGGGTCTCGCCGCTCTCCGGGTGACGCGGGAAGGCCCGCGAGACCCATGCGGAGGTGCGCTCCACCGTCGGCTGGACGTCACCGGGTGCGCGGGTGCCGCCGACCGTGGTCCAGTGGCCGGTGATCACCTGGTGGGCGGCGCGGCCCACCGCCATGCGGAAGGTGTGCGGATCAGAGGTCTGGGCGCCGATCGAGCTGGGGAGGTCGATCTCGTAGCGCTGCTTGAACTCTCCCGACCGGGTCAGCATCACCTCGTTGTCGGCCTCGGAGAAGCGTTCGGCGACGCGCTCGTCGTTGTCCGACGGCCAGGCCGCGTACTCGGTGGTCTGCAGGTGGGCGAGGCCGGTCTCCCGGCGGGGTGCCGCCGCGGCCTGACGCAGCAGCGTCTGCGACTCGTTGAGGCCGGTGATCAGCGGGTCGAGGATCTCCCCGACGATCGCACTCGCGGCGTCGGCGACCCGGGTCGCCAGGGAGGCGTAGATCTCCTGCTGCACCGGACCGCGCAGACCGTCGAGGACCTGCTCACTCACCCCGGCCGGGTTGGTCAACGTGCCCTTGAGTGATGCGAGGGTCCGCGCGACCTCGGGTGACACCTCGACGACGTCGCCCGGCGCATACCCCGACAGCTGCTGGGATTCGGGCAGGATCACATCCGACATGAGGCGCGAGACCCGTTTCACCAGGCCGGTCGCATAGGGGAGGCCCAGCATGGCGATCGCCTCGGTGGTGACGAAGGTGAGTGCGTTGGCGAAGTTCTGATGCCAGGTGTAGGCCACCGAGTAGGCGGTGGTGGCGGCGGCTCCCTTGACGGTGTCGCGTTGCTCGCCGAGCACCCGGTAGACCGAGGCCGCCCACTGTTCGCCGTTGACGCCGGGGTTCTGGTCGATGCGCGGGCGGACCGCGGCGTTGACGATCTGCATCCCGTGCGTGCTCACCTGCTCGTGCGACAGTACGGCCGGCGACGCCAGCCACTGGCCGACGAGGTTGCCGCCGGCACCCTCGGGCAGACCGAGCTGCCGGCAGATGTTGCCCCACTGGTTGTCCAGGATCGCGTTGACCTGTTCCTCGTCGGAGGCGCTGTTGCCGGGCTGGAGGTGGCCGTGCAGGAGCTTGTCGGCGCTGGAGCGGGCCAGTCGCTGGGCGGCGTACTCGGCGTAGCGGTCGCGTCCCATCGACAGGCTGGCGTAACCGAAAGTGCCCCAAGGGATGTTGTTCCACTGCCGGTTGCCCCATCCGAGGAACTCCAGCGAACCCTGGTCGCCGACACCGTTGGTGAGGTCCCACTCGACGAACTGCTGCAGTGCCGGACCCGACATGGTCAGGCCGGCCAGACCGCGCCCGAGCCCGCGGTACACGGCGTTGGGTGTGCCGTCGCCGAAGACGGTGCGCTGGGCGCCGACGTATCGGCCCACCGGGAAGACCCGGGCGAACGGGATCCGTTCGCCCTCACCGCGTTCGTAGCCGAGGGCCCGCAACAGTGCGACGTCGGATTCGCGGGCCGAACCGGTCTGTGCGGCGACGATTTCGCCGAGCATGGCCAGCGCGTTGGCGCGGGTACCGGTGACCGCGGAAGAGGGCAACGTCTCGAAGATGTCGGGGGTCACCATGAACACGGCCATCAGGCGCGGGTCGACTCCCTGGACCAGGGTGAGGATGCGGCAGACGTCGAGTGCCATCGACGCACCGGCGCCACCGGCCATCGAGGAGACGACCAGCACGATCGGCTGGTCGTCGGGACTGTAGGTCCCGGCGCCGGGGATCGACAGCGACCGCATCTCGGTGTCGGTGGAGTTGAGGTACAGGCGATCCCAGGCCTGCTGCAGGGCGTCGCGGACCTGCCCCACCCGGCTGAGGGTGATCATGCGACCCAGCGACCGGTACTGGCCGGCTCCGGTGGACAGCGGGGTGTACACCGAGTCCGGGTCGCGCGGGGCCCAGGTGGCGATCCCGTCGACCGCCTGGTTGGTGGCCAGGCGCTGGGTCATCGCGTTGTCGAGGACCTTGTAGCTGTCGCTCTCCGGGCCGGTGCCGACGTAGACGCCACCCTGGTCGCGGACGTTGCCGACACCTTCGACCCGGGACGGCGAGGTGGGTACGTCGAGATGGACGAACTGCCATCCGGCGGGCAACCGATGGATGCCGTGGCCGGCCAGGTCGGAGCGCAGCTGGTCCATCATGTAGGCCAGTGCGGCACCGCCGGATCCGCCGCAGCCGACGATCAACAGTCGTTTCATAACGTGGTGTCCTTACCTCGACGCGGGGTCGTCTCAGGGGATGGAGGTCTCAGGGCTGGAAGGGGTTTCCGCCACGAGGCGGTGCCGCCGGCGGCGGAGACGGCGGCTGCCCGCCGGCACCCGGTCCGAACGGGTTGCCGCCCGCCGGTGGCGCACCGCCCGGTGCCCGCGATCCGAAGGGGCCGTTCGGGACCGGTCCACCGCCGGGGGCGGAGTTCGCGGGGC